>CAJQNK010000251.1 GCA_905479655.1 uncultured bacterium
AGGGGAGCTTCATCGCCTACGACGTCCTGACCGGGGTGGATGCCTGCCCGCGGGTCGACGGGTTCCTCACCCTGGGCAGTCCCCTGGGGGTCGACGAGGTCCAGGACCGGCTGGTGTGGAGCCGCCACAACGGCTTCCCGGGGAAGCTGGCGGGCGACTGGGTCAACGTCTACGACTCGTTCGACATCGTGGCCCGGCCCGACCCCCGGCTGGCCAACGACTTCCGTCGCAACGGCCAGGAGGTGGTCATCGACGTCAAGGAGAACAACTGGGGACGGTGGCGCCACTCGGCGACCAAGTATCTGCGAGGCCCGAAGCTCCGCTCTCACCTCCGGACCCTCTGCGGGAGGCCGGGGGCTTGAGACCGGCGGAGATCTTTCTCCGAGAGCTGAAGGAGGCCGTCGAGGGCCTCGAGATCGAGACGGTCGGCGAGCTCATCGACGCCGTCGATCCGAACGGGTTCTCCCCGGAGCAGGTCAGAAAGACCCTCGACACCCTGCGCAAGAAACGCCTGTTCCCCGAGATCGAGAAGGCGGCCGCGCTCCTCGCCTTCGCCCACCCCGACCTGCCGGTCATCCAGCGCCAGTGGGCTCAGGCGTTGATCGACCAGGGGCGCGTGCCGCAGGCGCTGAGGATCCTCGAGATCACACGCGCGCGGGTGACCGACGACCCCGGGGAGGGAGCGGAGGTCCGGGGACTCATCGGTCGAGCCCGCAAGCAACGCTACGTCGAAGCCGGCGAAGCCGAGGATCTGCGAGCGGCCATCGCGACCTACCGCGAGCCGTGGCGTGAGAGCTCCGAGAACCGCTGGCACGGGATCAACCTGGTCGCCCTGATCGAGCGCGCCCGGAGAGACGACGTCGACCCGGGCGTCGCCGATGACGCGCCGGCGATCGCCCGCGAGATCCTCGCGGCCGTGCAGGCCGTGGACGAGCCCGACGCCTGGGACCTCGCGACCGGCATGGAGGCGGCGGTCGCCCTCGGCGATCAGGACAACGCCCTACGCTGGGCCCGACGCTACGTCCGCAGACCCGACGCCGACGCCTTCGAGATCGCGAGCACGCTGCGACAGCTGCGGGAGATCTGGCAGCTCCAGGGGACCTCGCTCGGTGGGCTCCTGATCCCTCCCCTCGAGAGCGCCCTCCTGTTGCGCGAGGAGGGAGGATCGACTCGGCTCAGCCCGGGACGACCGAAGGAGGATGGCTTCGAGGCGGTCTACGGCGCCGAGGGCTACCACCGTTTCGAATGGCTCGACACGCTGTACCGGCGAGCCGAGGGAGTCGGGAAGATCGCCGAGACCGCCACCGGCCGACCTTCGGGCACCGGCTTCGTCGTGCGCTTCGGCGATCTCCATCCGCCGTTCGACGACCGGCCGCTGCTGGTCACCAACAGCCACGTCCTGAGCGACGATCCGGCCGACGAGGCACCGCTCGGCAGCGGGCGAGCGAGCGTGACCTTCACCCGCCTCCCGGGTAGCCCCAGGGTGCCCATCGGTCCCATCCGGTTCAGCTCCCGCCGAGTCGACCTGGACGTGACGATCTGCGAGATCGAACCACCCGACGGCCTCGAGCCGCTGCCCCTGACACCCTACTGCCCGGTCCTGTCGCCCGATTCCGGCGCCGACGGGCAGGACCCGGAGTCGCACCAGCGGATCTACGTCATCGGTCACCCCCTGGGCGGCGACCTGGTCGTCTCGCTCTACGACAACGACCTCGCCGGCTACGAGGGCCGGTACGTCCGTTATCGCAGCCCGACGGACCAGGGCAACTCGGGCTCCCCCGTCCTCAACCGGACCTGGACCACCTTCGCCGTCCACCATAAGGCCGTCGAGGCGTCGAAGGTGAACGAGGGCGTACTGCTCGAGGCCATCCTCGCGGCCTTGCCGGGCGTCTGATCGCGACGGCCATCCTCTCGACGATGCCGACAGCACGGGTCTTCATCAGCCACAGCACGAAGGAGCCGGCGGCTGCCGAGGTCCGCGACCGGGTCGCCCGGGCTCTGACCGATGGCGGCCACCGGGTCCTGCTCGACAAGGACGTGTTGGAGCTCGGCGAGCGCTGGCGACAGACGCTCAACCGGTGGATCGGCGCCTGCGACGCCGCCGTCGTCCTGCTCACCGAGGCGGCGCTCCGCTCTCCCTTCGTCGCCTACGAGATGAGTCTCCTCTCCTACCGCGCGGAGTTCGACCCCGAGTTCCTCCTGATCCCGGTGTTCGTCGCCCCGGTGGACGAGACCCGCGTCCGGGCCAGCCTCCTGGAACCGGCCCAGATCACGGAGCGCCAGGCCCTGAACGGAGCCCTCACGAAGGAGCTGAGCACCGACCAGGTCATCGAGCGGGTGTTGCGCCGGCTCTCGGAGCTGCCCGACCACGACGCCCCGGAGGAGCGCCGGGTGCGCCACCTCGTGAACCTGCTCGAGGGGGTACCGGGCGACGTCGTCGAGGAGCAGATCGAGCGGCTCGGCTATCCGCTGGCCCCCTGGCTTCCGGGCCTGTCGGCCCAGCGCAAGCTGGCCGAGGCGCTGTTGGGCGCCGACTTGAAGGAGGCCGTGCAGGCGATCCGGAGCCTCCGGACGCACCTGCCGCCGGCCCCGGCGGGCTACGGCCCCGAGGCGACCATCGAGGAGATGCTCCTCCTGGTGGCCTCCGCCTGGGTCGACCTGCGGTCGATCCGCGAGATTCCAGCCGCCGCCGGCGGCAGCCAAGGGCTCTGCGTGAGCGCCAGCCGTCACCTGACGGCGAAGATGTACGTGATCTGTGCCTCCACCGAGCGCCCCCTGGACTCGTGGACCGTCGCCCGGGTCGACGGGGTGGTGGGCGAGGACTCCGACGGTGACCTCGCGCGCCAGGTCCGCGACTCCCTGTGCCACGAGCTCAAGCTGGGCTCGGTCGACGAGTTGCCGGCGACGCTGGCCGAGTTTCGGACGTTCGACGAGCCTGTCTTCGTCTCTCTTCCTGCCGCCGGTGTCGACAGCGAGGCGATGGACCGCCTCCGCAACCCGTTCGCCGGCGTGACGTTCTTTCTCCTGGCGGGACAGGCCGTGCCCGCCCTGGAATGCCTCGAGGAGGCCGGGGTCGTGCTCCTGCGGCCGCCCCTCGACCCCCAGTTCGAGAGCCGCTTCGAGGAGAGCTACGAGACCTCCTCGCGCTACCTGATTCGCCGCAGTACCGGAGGTCCCCGATGACACCCGACGACGCGCCCCTCGTCTACGTCAAGAGCTTCAACCCCAGCCGCGTCGAGCGGCGCCGCTCCGCCGAGGCCGCCGAGACCGGCGACCTCCGGCGCGACCCGGTCTACGTCTACACCGACCCCATCGTTCTGGCCGTCAACGTGGCGCTCGCCACCCGTCGGCCCCTGCTCGTGCGCGGCAGGTCGGGAGCGGGCAAGTCGTCCCTGGCCCGCAGCGTCGCCCACGTCCTCGGATGGCGCTACTACGAGGCCGTGGTCACGTCACGCACCCAGGCGAGCGATCTGTTGTCGCAGGTCGACCTGCTCCGCAGGCTTCAGGACGCGCGCGAGGGAGCGCTCGCCGAGGGGATGACGCCGTACGTCGAGCCCGGGCCGCTGTGGTGGGCCTTCGCGCCGAAGAGCGCCTGCTGGCGGGGCGATCGGGCGGAGTGCGGGCTCGAGACGGGCCTGGAGGACCCCAACCAGAACCCGGAGGCCGCGACCGTGGAGGGCCGGGAGCCTCACCGGGCGGTGGTGCTCATCGACGAGATCGACAAGGCGGACCCCGACGTCCCGAACAACCTGCTGGTCCCCCTGGGGTCGTTCCAGTTCCAGGTGGCGGAGACGGGATTCCAGGTCGCGACCACGCCGGAGCGCGCGCCGCTGGTGCTCATCACCACCAACGAGGAGCGGGAGATGCCGGCGGCCTTCCTGCGCCGCTGCATCGAGCTGGAGATCGAGCTGCCGACCCGCCGCCGTCTGGTGGAGATCGGCCAGGCCCACTTCCCCGAGATGGACGGTGACCTGCTCGACCCCGTGACATCGGCCCTCCTCGGACCCGAGGACCCGCAACGGGAAGACGAGCCCGTGGACGTCAACCCGGCCGAGTTCGTCGACACGCTGCGCGCCTGCGAAGGGCTCGGGATCCAGCCCGGCTCGGCGGAATGGCGGGCCCTGTCGAAGGCCACCGTGTGGAAGTTCGGACGCGACGAGCCGGGCGCGGGGGGCGGCCGCAACCGCCGATGACCCGGCCCGCCGTCTCCCCGGCCGACCTGGCGCGCGCGCTCGTCGCCCTGCGCCCCGGCGACGACCGGACCCGGGCGGCCGTCGCGCGGGTGCTCGGGCTCGGCTGGGCGGAACCGGAGGGAGAGGAGAGCGGAGGCCGTGGGCCGCGCGGCGGAGCCGGGCAGGCCGCGGATTCCGAGCTGCGGAGGCCGGCGCCCGGTCCGCCTCGCCCCCCGAGCGGCTCCGAGCGCGACGACGAGGTGCCCCCGGCCGACGAGATCGGCGACGAGAAGGCCACCGACGAGCCGATCCCCACGCGCCTCGTCCGCACCCGCTCGATCTCCCGGCGTCCTCCGGAGTGGCTGGAGCAGGCGGAACCCCTGGCGCGACCCGGCGATGTCGTCGCCACGCCTCCCGAGCTGCCGCCGCTCCTCCGCCCCGGCCGCGAGCGCGGCATCCTCTCGGTGGCCGCCCGCACCGGCGTCAGCGAGGGCGATCTCGACCTCGAGCGCGTCATCGCCGCCGTCGCCCGCGCCGAGCCCCTGCGCGCGGTGCCGCGTCGGTCCGTCCCCACGCTGGCCCGGGGGGTGCAGCTCCTGCTCGACCGAAGCGACGCCATGCTGCCCTTCCAGGGCGACCTCCGACACCTGGAGCGGGCCGTGCGCAACTTCGTCGGCGACGACGCCCTGGAGATCCTGAGCTTCGTCGCCTGCCCCGGCCGGCGGGCCGGCTCGGGCAGCATCCGCCGTTGGCGCCCCTACTTCCCGGACTGCGCTGCGCCGCGGGGCAGCCGCGTCCTCGCCGTCACCGACCTCGGCATCGGCATGCCCGCCACCGGTCCCTCGACGGCTGCGCCCGGGGAGTGGTTGGAGTTCGCCCGCAGGCTCGAGGCCGCCGAGACACCGCTGCTCGTCCTCACCCCCTACCCCCGGGAGCGCTGGCCTCCCGCGCTCGCCCTCTCCCTCTCGATCCTCTCGTTGTCGCGGGCCACCAGCGCCGGCAACGCGGCGCGGGCCGCCCGCGACCGAGTGAGCAGGGGCACGCCGTGAACGGCCGCGCGGCACGCGATCGCGCGGCGAACGCGGCCGACGTCGTCCGCCGCCTCGCCCGGCGCGTCTCCTTCGCCGTGCGGGTCGACCCGGTGCTCCTGCGTCGGGCCCGGATGGAGCTGGTCCCCGACGCCGGCCCCGAGGCCGAGGCCGACGTCTGGTTCCTGCCCGAGGTGGAGGCGACCACCCCCTCGGGGCTGGTGTTCGCCGCCGGAGAGGCCGAGACCCTGCGCCGCGAGCTCGCCGAGGAGGGGCCCGAGGCCTACGAGGCGGCCTGGGAGGTCACCCGCGCGTGTCACGCGGGGCTCACCCCCGCCCTGTCCCTGGAGGAGGAGGTGAACTACCTGGTCGGCAGCGACCGGCCCGCGGCCCAGGAGCGGATCCGAGCCCTGATCCGCTCCGCCGTCGCCGCCCTGGTGAGCGGTGATCGCAAGGGCCTCGCCCGCTGGGCCGCCCGGGCGCTCCCCTCCTTCCCCGACGAGGTGCGCCGGCTGGAGGAGGCCCGGATGCTCGGGGCCGCCACCGAGGTGCGGCTGAGCGGGCACCTGGGCGGGGCTGGAGCGAGAGCCCGGGAGAAGACGCCCGAGTGGCTGCCGTGGGTTGCGCCGGTCGCCCGGGTCGAGGTCGGGGTGCGCCTGCGGCCCGGGATTCTCGAGGTCCGACCGGTGGCGGCGGGAGGGCCGCCGACCCCCGGCACGCATCTCCTGAGTCTGCCCGAGACCGAGCCGCTGGTGCTGGACATCGAGGCCCCGGAGGAGGATCCCGGGGAAGGCGAACCGGCCCTCCTGTACCCGGCGTCCCGGTTCAGGCTCGGCGACTGGGAGGTTTGGCCGGAGGCGGGCCTGCTCGCCGGCGAGAGCGAGCAGGTGCGGCTGAAGCCGCGGGTGATGGCGGTGCTCCTTCACCTGGTGGAACGCGCCGGCGAGACTGTGTCACGCGAGGAGATCGCGAGCGCCGGGTGGGGTGACGACCGCGTCGAGGGCGAGGAGCTGCCCAGAGCGATCCACCTCATCCGCCAGGCCCTGGGGGACAATGCACGGAGTCCTTCCTACATCGAGACCATTCCCAAGGTGGGTTACCGCCTGATCGCCGAGGTCTCCGGTCGAGAGCTCGGCCCGAAGAGGGCCAGCCGCCGGTCCGTGCGTTTCCGCGAAGGCGAGATCCGCCGCGTCCGCGTCCCCGGTGGCGCCCTGAGACTGCGCTCGGTGCTCGGCGAGGAGTACCTGCTGGAGCCCCACGGCGCGGGCCGCGAGATCGTCGACTTCGGGGAGGAGCTCGAGGCCCACGTGCCCGTGGTGCTGCGCGAGGAGGAGCTGGCGCGGATCGACGACGCCATGGCGAACGCAGAGGCCGGGTGGATCGTGGTCGTCGGCGAGCGCGGCGCCGGCAAGACGGCGCTCCTCGCCGAGGTCGTCCGCACGCGCGAGCCCCGGCCGCCGCACCACTTCTTCCGCGCGGACCTGCCGGCCTGGGGGGACGGCGGAAGGGCGCTCCGCTCGCTCGCGGCCCAGCTCGAGGGCCTGCTGCCGCAGTCGTCTTCGCCGGTCGGAGGCCCAGGCGCACCCGACCTCCGCTCCCTGTGGCACCGCCTCCTGGAGCTCGAAACCGAAGGCCCCCTGCCGGTCGTGCGACCCGAGCCGGCCCTGGTGGTCGACGACCCCGACCAGGCCCACCCGGGCCCGGGGGCGCCGGTGGACGCGCTCCTGCCACGGACCCTGCCGTCGGGGATGTTCGGCCTCGTCTCGTTCGAGCCCGGCTCCCCGAAGCTCGAGTGGCTGGCGGCCGGCGGTCAGGTGATCGCGACGATCGAGCTCCGAGAGCCGAGGAGCGTCGGCGATCTGTTCTGGGCGATCGTCGACGAGGCGGACCTCGAGGCCGACGAGCGACTGCGCTCCAACCTGCCGACGATCGAGAGGGTGCTGAAGCGCCTCGAGAGCTCGCCGGACGCCAACGCCTCGCTGGGAGCGCCCGAGACCGCCCGCCTGCTGGGCGAGCTGGCGCGCGCCGTCGACCTGCCGACGGAGCCGTCGAACGATGGCCTGACCGGGTGGCTCCTCGAGCTCGAGCGGCGCCCAACCGGCGGGTCCGAGAAGAGCGCGATCCGGGGCGGCGACACCCCGGCCCGTCGGGCCGTGGGCGCCCTGGCCGCCGCCCGGGAGGCGATCCCCTCCGTCCTGACGAGCGAGCTCCTGTCGGGATCGAGCAAGACCCGGGTGGAGGTCGAGCCACCCCTCGGTCTCCTGGTCCGCGACTACGAGCGCGGCGGACGCGACGGCGGGCCGGTCTCGACCCTGAGGAGCCGGGGCGTCCGGCAGGAACTCGTCAACGCGCTGGGCGAGGGGATCCGACGCGAGCACCAGATCCTCCTCGGCAGCCTCGCCGCCTGGCCGGTGAACGAGCCCACCCCGTCGTCGGGGCGCCGCGAGTTCGCGCTGCGCCACGCGCTCTACCACGCCCGCCGCGCCCACAACCTGGAGCAGGCCGAGCGCCTGGCGACCGACCCGGCCTACCTGGCGGCGCGCGCCGAGATCGACGCGAGCGGGCTGCTCGCCGACGTCGAGGACCTGCGGGTCGACGTCGAGGAAGGGCTCGCAGTCGAGGGTCACGAGAACCCGAGGAGCAGCAATGAGTGAGGCCCCGGACCGCCGGACACCGCTGGGACGGACGCTCGGGGCGCTCGCCACGCTGCTCCGGGGCGACGAGGCACGGCTCCGCCGCCGGCCCGGCGACCTGCCGTCGCTCCTCCACTCCCGCCTGCGCACGGAGGGCTGGTCGGCCGAGGAGCTGGCGCGGACGTTCGGCTTCGTGACGGGCGAAACCGCGGCAGAGCAAGGCGACCGGGACCCCGTCCGGAAGCCCCCCATCCAGCTCGGGCTCTGGCTCGACCGGGTCGTCCGCCTCTCCTCCGGGAGCGGCGGATCCCTCCCGAGCCCACCCGGCGGCGCGGTGACCGGCGCCCTGTGGCTCGACGAGGATCGGGCGTTGAGCTGGTCGGCGGACGGATCGGTGCAGCTCTGGGATCTCCCGGAGCGGCGGCTCGTCTGGAGCCGCCGGGTTCACGCCGACGCCGTGACCGGAGCCGTGCTCCTCGAGGGGCAGGGCGAGCGGATCGCGACCGCCTCCCGCGACGGCACCGTGGCGATCGTCGAGCTGCAAGGCTCCGGGCTCCGGCGCCTTCGGGGTCACACGGGTCCGGTCCTCGGGGTCGCGGTCGCCCCCGGGGTCCGCGGCTCCCTCAGCCCCTTGATCGTGAGCTGGTCCGAGGATGGCGAACTCCGCCTCTGGGACGAGGAGAGCGGAGAGCCCCGCGGCACGGTCAGCGCCCATCGTGGCGGCCTCCGCTGCGCCGTCCCGCACGATCTCGGCTCCGGCGCCTGGCGGATCGGCCTGGCGACCGGCGGCGAGGACGGATCGATCCAACTCTGGGAGGTCGATCCGTTGCGGGAGGAGAACCGCGAGCCGGCCGGTTTCCGCCTCCTGGCCGAGGCCGAGGCACACCGGGCGCCCGTGACCGCGCTGTTCCCGCTCCCGCGGGCGACGACCGACTCCGCCCTCACGCCGGCTCCGCTGGCCTCGGGCTCCGAGGACACCACGGTCGCCCTGTGGCGGCCTCCCGATCCCACCGGCGGCACGACCTCCCCGGCACGCCTCGAGCTCGTCGACCGCTTCGAGGGTCACCGCTTGGCCGTCAGCACACTGGCGGCGGCCGGGGGCCATCAGCTCGTCTCCGGATCCCTCGATCGGACCCTCGTGCTGTGGCGTCGCGGCCAGGAAGAGGCGGTCGCACGGTTCGAGCACCACCGCGCCGCCATCACCGCCTGCACCGTGGTCGGGACCCGCCTCGTCTCCGCCTCGGCGGACGGCACCGTCGGCGTACGGGACCTGGACGACGACCCAGGCTCCCCCACCCCGACCGCCGCCTCGGAGGCCGTTCGCCTCCTCACAGGCCCCCGGCTCGCCGTGCGAACCCTGTCGCCGGAGCCCGCCGGCCGGCGGCTCCTGATCGGCGCCGACGACAGCTCCTTCGGCTGGGCGGACCTGGCCGAGGGTGGCCGGATCGAGTTGTTCCCCGGGCGCCGACCCGATCGAAGCCGGCCCGTGCCCTTCGACGACGGGCGGCTGCTGCTCTGCCTCGCCGGCACGGAGGCTCGACGCGTCGACGTCACCTCGGGCGAGGTCTCCTCGGCCGGGCCGAGCGGGCTGTTCGAAGGGTTCACGCGCGCTCCGGGGCGCCCCGTCGCACGGCGCTCGCTGGAGAGTCCCTCGTCGCGGGTCGTCCTCTGGGATCGGCGATCCATCGAGATCTGGGAGTCGGCCCGCACCGCGAGCACGGCCGAGGTGCTCGAGCGATCCGCCGACGACAACCGGCGCCGCTACGTCGCCGTCGCCCGCACCACCGGCTCGATCCAGCCGCCGAGCCATGTCGCCCTTCACCCCGACGGCGACTGGGTCGCCACCTGGGGCGAAGGCGAGGAGATCGAGGTGTTCCGCCGCAGGGGTGAGAAGCTCGTGCGCGCCTGGCTCTTCCGCAGCCATACCGACCGCGTCACCTCCTGCCGGTTCCTACCCGACGGCTCCCGCCTGCTCTCCGCCTCGTGGGACGGCACGCTCCGCCTGTGGCGCCTCGACCGGCCCGACTTCGAGACGCTGGAGGGCCACACGGGCCGGATCCTCGCCTGCGCACTCGACCCGATGGGCCGCTTCGCCCTCACCGCGGCCACCGACCGGACCGTCCGCGTCTGGGATCTCGCCAGCCTGCGACCCGGCGCCGTCGCCGAGGAGATGCCCGACCTCGTCACCGTCCTCGACATGACCGGTCAGTGGGCCGCCGCCGGCTCGGCCGACGGCCGCCTCGTCCGGATCGGCATCGGCGGGGCGCGCCTCAGTACCGAGACCGCACCCGCCCACGACGGACCGCTCCACGACCTGCTCTTCATCCATCCGGAGGACGGCCCCCTCCTCCTCGCCACCTGCGGCGACGACGGCGCCGTCCGCACCTGGGAGCCCGGCGGCGAGCTCGTGGGCACCGCCTGGGCCGACGCGCCGCTACGCTCGTTGGCCTGGATGCCGGAGATCCAGCGCCTCGTCGCCCAGGACGAGTTCGGGAGCCTGTGGAGCTTCGGGGTCTCCGAGACGATGGCCGTCTCGGGCGCGACCGCGTCCTGACCGCAGGCCGCCCGACCCGCTACCCCGTCGCCCTCGAAAACCACGAGACCAGCACCCACCCTACTCGGCCGCCTCGTACATCCCCTCGAAGGTCTCCGGCTTCATCGCGTAGCCGTCCGTCCGCTCGGGCCCGTTGTAGACCAGGTAGTCCCCCGCCTCGTACTCCGTCGACCCCTCCTTCGTCTCGATCACCCCGGTCGTCTCTGCCTTCTCCGCCCACACGGGCGCCGACTTGATGTAGCGCCCGGGCTCGCCGGGCGCCGAATCGTAGGTCGACGCGAAGCTCTCGGCGTCGATCGTGTAGACGTCGCCATCGTTGTCCACCACCCAGTCGCCCGCCTTGCAGCGCTGCTCGCCCCCCCACTTGCGGTAGGTGAAGCCGTCGGTCTCGAGGTCGAGGCGCACGGCCGTGACGGCCGTGTCGGGCTTCTTGCGGTAGCGGCGCAGCTCGCTCATGCGGCCTCCTGGTCCAGGAATCCGGACGCGCCGGCGCCGGCCCGCCCACGCACCACCCTACCCCCGACCCACCTTTCGCCGCGTTCAGCTACAAGCATCCGCCACTACCCCCTCGCCCGGCGGCAGGCCCGGACAGGCGCACTCGTAGGCGAAGCCCTCGCCGATGTAGAGGTCCCACTCCTCGCGGGTGAGGTTGCGGTTCACCAGGCCGCAGGTGGTCGCGAGCCAGCGGGCCGGGTCCAGGTCGTAGACCAGCACCCGGTCGGCGGCCAGGGCGATGACCCGCCGGTCCCCCAGGGGCGCCACCGCGAGGTGGTACTCCGAGCTCAAAAGGAACCAGGTGTCCTCCGCCCAGTGCCAGGCCTCGAGGCCCAGGGACGACGCCCGGAGCAGGAAGCCGTCCGGGACTAGGAAGGCCAGGTCGTGCGTGGTGCCGCTGCGGCGCCAGGAGGAGAATCTCCGCTCCGGATCGTCGGGATCCAGCAGCAGCAGCCGGCCCTCCTCCGTCGCCACGGCGAGCCGCCCCCGACCCGGCTCCACCGCCAACCGCTCGACGGGGTCCTCGGCCAGCACCTCGGGCTCGCCCTGCGGACCGTCGTCGCCCGTCGTCCACCGAACCACACCCTCGGCCCCCGCAGCCCACAGGACTCCCGGCCGGACCGGATCGAAAGCCGCGACCCTCGTGCCTTCGCCGAGGCGCGCCAGCTCCTGCTCGCGACCGGGGGAGAACAGCCAGAGCGACGGCGGAGCTCCAGCCAGGGGATCCAGGGACTCCGCGGCGGTCGCCAGCAGGCGCCCGTCGGCAGAGAGGCTGACCGAGAGCGCCCGGTGGCGGCCCAGGTAGGGCCGCTGGCCGAGCGGCTCGCCGCTTGCCAGGTCCCAGGCGTGGAGCTCCACCCGGTCCCCGGCCACGAGCCGGCCGCCGGCCGCCGACAGGGCGAGGACCCCCCGGTGCCGGCCCCGGGCGGGCAACTCCGTCGAGAGGCGGTGATCGGCCCCGCCGCCGGCCAGGGCCGTCTCCACGTCGGGCCACACCCTCACCTCGACCGGCGCCTCCTGCTGCCCGCCCCTAACTGCCACGGCCACGACGCCGCCGGGGGCGGCCGCCAGCGCGGTCGCCGTCAGCGGATCGAGGGAGCGGACCCCGAGGCGCGAGCCCGCCGGCCGGTCGCCCGGCCGCGGCCACACCTCCACCGTCCCGTCCTCCCGCACCACCGCCAGCCACGCGCGATCCTCGCTCCAGGAGACCGACCGGGCCGGAGGGCCTGCCAGGATCTCGCCCAGGTCCAGGATCCGGCGCCCGCGAACCGTGCCGCCCGTCGGGAAGTAGTCGGGCGGCGCCGTCGCGACCTGTACCTGCTGCTCATCCGAGCAGGTGAACCTGTAGAGACCCCGCTCCGTCTCGACTTCCAGCCATGGCCCGTCGAGCCGGGCCGACACGTCGATCCCCGGCACCGTAACCGCTTGACCGAAGCACCAACCCGGGACGCGCAGCTCACCGCCGACGCAGAAGTCGTCCTGGTCGCCGTAGGGCCCGATGGTGCGCGAGGTCAGGCTCGCGCAACTCCAGGGAACGCCCTCCCCCTCGCAGGAGCCGTCCTCGCAGCCTCCCTCCCACGACCAGTCACCCGCCGCCCCGGCTGCCGCCGGCGGCCGGTCCCGTCCAGGCGCGGCGCCCCAGCGCCCTTCCGCGAACGCGAAGCTCGCCGGCCCGGCCGCCGTCTCCAGCCACAGGACCGCGTCCGGGTCGAAGAACGCGTCCTGGGCCTTGTCCGGCAGGTAGACCTCCGGCAGGGCCGCCCCTCCCAGGAGCCGCCACCAGCTCGCCCGCAACGCGCTGTTGTCCCCCATCCGCCAGGCCTGGGCCATCATCAGGAGCGGCGTATCCATCCGGTCCTCCGTCAGCCGGTCCGCCTCGGCGGCCAGGCGCCGCGACGTCGCCTCCCGAGCCCGGGCCTCGGCCTCGGCGCGCTGGACCTCCGTCTCCGCCCGCTGGCGCCGCGCCTCCAGCGTCTGCTGCCAGGCGAACCAGGCGACGATGCCCAGCCCCACGGCCAGGAGCGCGATGGCCGCCACGAAGCCGTTGCGCAGTCGAACGTTCCGGCGATGCTGCCGGATCTCCTCTCCAGACATCACGATCGGGTCGATCCGGCGCAGCCCGGCGACGATGAGGTTGACCGCCTTCTTGTAGTCCGGGTCGAGGAGGGTCTGGCGCTCGGCGTCGCTCGCCCACGACAGGTCGACGTAGAGCGGCACCTTCGCGAGGTGCGCCCGCAGCAGCTCCGGCAGGACGTCGGTCGCCTGCCAGTCGATCTCCGCCGTCTCCGGGTCGGTGGCGAGCGTGCCGCCGGTCAGGACCACGATCAGGCGCTGGACCCGGCCGGGCTCCGAGCACCACTGCTCCAGCTCCCGCTGCACCCAGCGAGACTCCGCCGCCTCGGGCGAGGCCAGGTAGATCAGGAACTCCGAGTCCTCCAGCGCCTGCCGGATCATCTCCGGCAGGTCCACCCCGGGCCGCAGGTACTTCTCGTCGCGGAAGATCTCCTGGGGCGGCCGCAGCCAGGGCTTGGCGTAGGCCTTGAGCGCGAGCTCGAGGTTCTCGGCGAAGCTCGTGCTCGCCGCGTGCTTGTAGGAGATGAACGCCTGGAAGCGGGCCATGGGTTGCGTCAGCTCAGAGGGTGACGCCTGCTAGATCAGGAATCGGGCCGCTCGCCCAAGCGAATCTCGAGCTCCTCGATCAAGGGTGGCAAGTCGGCTTGAACCGTCTGCCACAGAACTTCGAGGTTGATGTCGAAATAGGCGTGAACGAGACGGTGACGCATGCCGATGACGTCGGCCCAAGGAATGCCTGGAAGCTCTGATCTGGAGTCGTCCGAAACCCGCCAGGCTGCCTCCCCGACGATCTCGATGACCTTGACCAGAGACAGTACGAGCATCCGATCTCTGTCCAGGTCCGAGCGGTATCGCCCCTCGACGAACCCGGCGGCCTCACGCGCGGCGTCCAACATGTGCCGGAGACGGACCGTGTCAGCCGGCAGCAAACTGGACCTCGGCCTCGTCGACAACGCCTTGACGGAAGTACCGGCTCAGGTCCTCCGGCGTACGGAGATCGACCCTACGATGGCCCAACAGGCCAGAGAGCTCTCGCTCGATGCGTGCGATCCCGAAGAGGCCCGGCGTGTGCCCCTCTTCGAACTCGACGAGAACGTCGATATCGCTCTCCCGGTCGAAGTCATCGCGAAGAGCCGAGCCGAAGATCGCCAGGCGACGGATGCCGTGCTCTCGACAGTAGGTCGCGAGCTCCTCTCTGGGGATGACGATTCGCGCGTTCATCGTGAACCCTTCCTTCGATACATTGCGAAGTCTACCTCGTGCGCCCCGATCCGATCGCGGGGCCTCGATGGTCAATCGTTATCATTCCCCGGTGCCCCGCCGCCACGCCGCCTTCGTCAGCTACGCCCACCGCTACCAGCCGTGGGTCGAGGCCCTGGCCGCCGATCTCGAGGCCGGGCTCGCCCTCCACGGCCGGGAGGGCGAGACGGTCTTCCTGGACAGCCGGGACCTCGGCGCGGGCCTCTCGTGGATCGGCCAGCTCCAGGAGGGGCTGGAGAAGGCCGAGCGGCTGATCCTGGTCGCAACACCCGAGGCCCTGGCGTCGCCGTGGGTCGAGAAGGAGTGGCAGACGTTCGTGGCGCGCAAGGGTGGGCGCGGGCTGCTCGTCGTGCGGCTCGTCGACTGCCCGCTGCCGCCGTTCCTGGAGGCGGACCAGTTCGTCGACTTCCGGGAGCACGACGAGGCACGCTACCGGCAGCGGCTTGCGGAGCTACTGGGCGCGCTCCTGGGCCGCGACCGGCGGGACCCCCCCGAGCTGCCCGGAGGCCTGGCCGCTCCGGAGGCTCCTTCGTCGGACCTGTCGCCCGAGCTGCGCCGCCGGGTCGTCGCGTGGCTCGCCGGGCACCTCGGATCCAGGGCCAATCGCCGGGCCGTCGCGGGCGAGCTCCGCCTGGACGACACCACCGCGCTGGACGCCGCCCGCTTCCCCACGCCGGAGGGCGCCGCCTCGGCCGCCCTGGTGCTCCACGCGCAGGAGGACAGCCCCGCCAGCGCCGCCCTGCGGGTGCTCACCGCCGTGGCCGACGTCATGGAGGAGCCGGTTCCGGAGGTCTACGAGGCGATCCTCGAGGCGAGGGAGTCGGCACAGACCCCCGACCTGCTGCGCCGCTACCTGGACCAGGTCGCCTCGGAGCACGACCGCCTCGTCCCCTACTTCCAGCAGAAGGCGGAGCTCGAGCTCCTGGGCCGGGTCTACGTGCGCCTGGAGCTGCGGGCCGCCGAGGGGCGCCTGATGCAGGAGGCGGAGCCCGGCGAGCCCGGCGAGCCCGGCGTGAAGACGCTGCGCCCCGACGGACTCTCCCTGCGCGAGGTGCTGGAGCTCGACCGCTCGAGGCACGACTGGATCACGGGCCGCTGGGTGGTCAAGGGCGACCCCGGCTCCGGCAAGACCACCCTGCTGCGCCACCTGGCGAGCGACCTCGCCCGCGAGGCCGACGTCCGGCTCGTGCCCGTCTACGCCTCCCTGCCCCGCCTGGCCCGGGAGGGCGGTCTGCTGCTGGAGGCCACGGAGGAGGCCCTCCAGGCCAGCACCGGGGAGCCCGCGACCGGCCTCGCCGGCAGCCTCGACGCCGCCGGCCGGGCGGGCGACCTGCTGCTGCTGCTGGACGGTCTGGACGAGGTCCCCCGGGAGCGCCGCGACGCCACCGAGGGCCTGCTGCGCAGCCTGGCTCGCCGCTGGCCCGAGAGCACCCTGGTGGTCGCCTCCCGGCCCATCGGCTACCGCGCCCCTGACGGCTCCTTCCGCGAACTCGACCTCCTGCCCCTCGACCGGGAGCGGCGGGTGGAGTTCCTCGCCAACTGGTTCGGCCGCAAGACGGGGGTGCCCGACCCGGAGCGGGCCGAGCGGGAGCTCACGGGCATCGAGCGCAGCCCCAGCCTCGAGGAGCTGGCCGGCAACCCGCTCTACCTGACGCTGCTGGCCCTGCTGCTGGAGCAGGACCGGGCGCCCGACCCGAACCGGGCCAACCTCTACGACCAGGTCTTCGACCTCCTGCTCGAGGGCTCCCACCGGCCCGACGGCGAGCCGATGCCGATGAAAAAGGCGGTCCGCGGCATGCTCCGCCACCTCGCCTACGCCATGACCCAGGAGAACCTGGACGCCGAGCCCGTGGAGGATCTCGACGCCCGGCTCTACCGGGAGGAGGCCGACGAGCTGCGCAAGCCCCTCGAGCGCCAGCCCCGCTGGCGCGGCAACCTGCGGATCTTCCTCCGCGACCTGGCCGACCGCACCGGCATCCTGGGCCCCCACGACGGCCCCTCCGCCGACTGGAAGTTCTGGCACCGCACCTTCCGCGAGGCCCTGGCCGCCGAGCGCCTGGCCGAGGTCCGAGGCGACCCCGACGGCCTCGAGCGAATCGCCGACCTCGCCAGCAAGGTCGCCGGCGAAGAGAGCCGCTGGGCCGAACCCTACGCGCTCCTCACCGGCCACGTCAAACCGCCCGAAACCCCCGACGACCTCGTGCGCAAGCTGGTCGGAGCCAACCGCGACCTCGGCCTCCGAGCGATCGCCACCGCCCACGGGCTGCGCGAGGAGACCCTCGCCGAGGTGCTGGAGCTCACCGACGACTGGAACGAGCGCAGGGAGGTGTACGCCCGCATCCCCGAGCTGGTCGGCGACCCCGAGCGCGCCCTCCCCCTGCTGGAGCGCCTGCGCCGCGGCACCCGCAACGGCAACGACCTCTACTTCCTGGGCGAGGCCATGAAAACCGTGGGCGCCGGCGACCCGGGGCTCGAGAAGCGGTCGGCGCGAGCGCGCCGCCGGCTCTTCGATCATCTGCCGAAGCCGCCGCCCGCTCTCGTGGCGCAGACGTTCGAGGTCGGCGGCAGAGCCGTACCCCTCTGGCCGGAGATCGCGGCGGGGGAGTTCCGGATGGGGAGCCCGGAGGGGGTGGGCTATGGCGACGAGCGCCCCCGTCACCGGGTGCGGATCTCGGAGCCCTTCCGCCTGCTGGCGGTGCCGGTGACGAACGCCATGTACGCGGCCTTCGACCCAGCGCATTCGGGGGTGGACGACCCGGAGCGGGCGGACCACCCGGTGGTGGAGGTGACCTGGTACCAGGCGTCGGCCTTCGCCGCCTGGCTGGGTGGCCGGTTACCCACGGAGGCGGAGTGGGAGTACGCCGCCCGGGCCGGCACCGAGACAGCGTACTGGAGCGGCGACGACGAGGAAGACCTGGCGCGGGTGGGTTGGTACGCCGGAAACTCGGGAAACCGAACCCACGCCGTGGCCGAGCTACCGGCGAATGCCTGGGAGCTCTACGACGTCCACGGCAACGTGTGGGAGTGGGTTGGCGACGGGTTCGATGGCGCCGAGTACCAGCGGCGAGTCGATGAGGCGAAGGAGCCCATCGTCGATCCGCAGTGTCCCACCCGCGGCGTGGACCGGGTGATCCGGGGCGGGTGCTACAGGGGCGCCGCCGACGGCGCGCGTTCCGCCTACCGCTGGTACGGGCTCCCGTGGAACGAGGACGAGAACCTGGGCTTTCGCGTGCTCCTGCCCGCCGCCCCGAGCGATCTTGGATCCTAGATCCTAGATCTTAGAGAGTGTAGGCCGAAACGGAACGCCGGAAGTCGTCCGGTCGTTTTCTTCCGGTGAACGGCCGATCGTTGCCGAAGCGTTACCGGACCGCCGCGTCGTCGTAGAACTCTGCGAGGGAGGAACACCAGGAGGACCGACGGCATGGAGCTCTCCGTACGCGAGGCGGCAACCCTGATGGGCCGCACCCCCCGGGCGATCCGGGCCCAGGTGGCCAGCGGCAAGCTCCCCGGGCGCAAGAAGGGCGGCCGGTGGAGGATCTCCAGCGAGGCCCTGCCCCTGGACGAGGCGCGCCGGAGAGGTCTCCAGGCCAAGGCGGACGGCCTCCGGCGGGCAGTGGAACGGGTCCTGCCGTCGCGCACGGCCTCGACGTCCGGCGACCGGCGCCGCTCGGTAGCCGACCTGGGGTCGTTCCAGGCCGGCTCGAGCCTGCTCCGAGAGCTGGCCGATCGCGGAGACGAAGTGCTGGGGACGGCGGCAGCGGACCAGGCCCGGGAACTCCTACAGGAGGCCCTCCTGGACCTCTCCGAGGCTGCCCATCACTACGACCGTTCCGCCAAGCTCGCCGCCTGCCTCCGCTGTCGAGCGGGGCTCGCCCGTGCGACGGGTCTGCTGTTGCTGGCCGCGCCCGACCCCCAGGCCAGCCCCGTCTTCGACTGGCTGACGCTGCTCGAGACCGAGGCCCTGCCGGCCCTGGCAGGCTTCATCCGCTGGGTGGAGCGGTTGGAGGCTGCGGGATGAGCTGGCGCGACGCCCCGCTCTACATCGAGAGCCACGATCTCGCCGTCTGGGTCCTCGGGCGCTGCGCGGGTTGGAGTGAGCCCGGCCTGGCGGACCTGCGTTCCGAGACCTCGCGGTCGGCCATCCGCCTCGTGGAAGACGTGGCCCTGGCCTTGACCTTTCCGGCGGGTCGCTCGCGGCATCTCGAGCGCGCCGACCAAGGCATCGTGCGGCTCCGCATCGCTCTGCGGCTCGCGCGGGACCTCGGCGCTCTCGAAGATCGTCAGCTCCGCCATGCCTCGAAGCAGCTGCGCTCGGCCGGGAGGATGCTCGGGGGCTGGCGCAAGAGGATCGACAAGGACCCACCGGCTCCGAGTCCGGGGCCAGAACCAGGGGGTGCGCCCCCCGCGGCGAGAACCGGGTGATCCGGGGCGGGAGCTACAGGAACGACGCCGACAACGCGCGTTCCGCCTACCGCAGGAACAGGAACCCGAGGAACGAGAACGAGAACCAGGGCTTTCGCGTGCTCCTGCCCGCCGCCCCGAGCCCGCGGCGCCGAGAAGACGCCCCGAGCCGGCGCACCCCCGGCGGCGCTCTGCGCCGCACCCGCTCGCCCGTTCCGGCCGAGGCAACCCGAGCCGGTCCGGGCGAGCCCCTTTCGCTTCTCCGGGCGGGACCATGAGAGCCGCCCGCCACCTCTTCCCCGAGCTGTGCAGGCCCGACCACCTGGCAACCGCCGCGGTCGCCACCACTCGCGGCAAGCGGCGCCGGCCCGATGTCGCCTGGTTCCTCTTCCGCCTGGAGGACGAGCTCGACCGCCTGCGCACGGAGCTGGTCACCGGCACCTACCAGCCGGAGCCCTTCGAGCTCGTCCGCATCCGGGATCCGAAGCCCCGGGTCATCACCCGCATCCCCATCGCCGACCGGGTCGTCCAGGGCGCCCTGGTGATGCTCATGGAGCCGGTGTTCCTGCCCTCCCTGACCGACGATGCCTTCGCCTGCCGGCCGGGCTTCGGCACCCACCGGGCCGTCCTGCGACTGCTCGCGCTGATCAGGCGGCACGCCTACGTCCTCCACCTGGACGTCCGTAGCTACTTCCCATCCATCGACCGGACGATCCTGCGCAGCCTGTTGGATCGGCGGATCCGGGACGAGCGGTTCCTGGCCATCGTCGACCGGGTACTCGAATCGGGTGCGGGCCTCTACGACCTCGAAGGGGTGCGCGAAGCCGCGGGAATCGCCCCGGACTGGCCGCCGCCCGGTTGCGGGCTTCTCCGTCGTGGGCTCCCCATCGGCTCCGCCACCAGCCAGCTCTTCGCCGCCCACGTCTACCTCGCCGGGCTGGACCACCACGTCAAACGGGTCCTGAAGGTGCCCGGCTACGTGCGCTACGTGGACGACCTGTTCCTGTTCGGCCGGAGGCGCAGCGAGCTGCGGCCCTGGCGGTCGGAGGTCGCGAGCTGGCTCGAAGAGGAGCGCCACCTGCGCCTGAAGCACCCGCGGGCACGGATCCTCTCCTGCCTGGGGCACCTCGACGCCCTGGGCTACCGGATCCGGCGCCAGGGCGTCACGGCCCTGCCCCGAGCGATCCGGCGGCTCCAGCGGCGGGTGCACCACGAGCTGGTGGGCGGGTACCGCAAGGGCCGTGGCCGGCCCGATATCGAGCGATCGCTCGCCTCCTCCGCCGGCATCGTTCTCTTCGGGTGAGGGGGGCGGAGCCGTCGGCGGTCGGGGGGTGCGGCAGAGCAAGCGCAGTCGATCGGCAGGAAGTTGCCGGCCGACGGCAGCGAAGGGTCAGCCTGCGACCGATTTCGACCGGATGACTTCCGGCGTTCCGTTTCCGCCTACACTCTCTATGATCAATGATCTACGCTCAATCCTCGCTCGGGGCGGCGGGCAGGAGCACGCGAAAGCCCAGGAGCACGCCCCCGTTCCCCGGGTCCCCGAGCCCGCGGTAGGCGGAACGCGCGTTGCCGGCGCCGTGCCCGTAGCTCCCGCCCCGGATCACCCGGTCCCCGCCGCGGGGGGGACCCTGCGGGTCGACGACGGGCTCACCCTCCCCCTCGACGCGGCGGGCGTACTCGCTCGAGTCGAACCAGTCCGCCGTCCACTCCCAGACGTTGCCGTGAACGTCGTAGAGGCCCCAGGGATTGACCGGAAGCTCGGCCACCCGGTGGGTCGTGCCGCCGGAGTTCTTGGAGTACCAGCCGACCTCCTCCAGGTCCTCCTCCCCGTCGCCGCTCCAGTACGCCGTCTTCGTACCCGCCCGGGCCGCGATCTCCCACTCCGCCTCCGTGGGCAACCGGCCGCCCAGCCAGGCGGCGAAGGCCGACGCTTGGTACCAGGTGACCCCCACCACCGGGTGGTCGGCCATCAGGGGGTCCTGTACCCCCGGGTGCTCCGGGTCGAAGGCGGCATACATGGCTTTCGTCACGGGCACCGCCAGCATCCGGTAGGGGCGGGTGATCTCCACCCGGTGGCGGGGGCGCTCGTCGGGGTCGCCGACGCCCTCCGGGCTGCCCACGAGGTAGACGCCGGCCTCGATCCGTGGCCACAGGGGCGCTTCGGCCGCCCCTTCAGCCCAGCTCGATACGCGCTCCAGCTCGCGCTCCCGTTGCAGCTCAGGCTCTCCCCGCAGCGCCCGCAGACCGCCCACGATCTCCTCCCTCGTCCCATCCACCCATTGCCACTCCGCGATCCCGTGGGCCCTGAGCCGCGCCGCCAGTGAGTCCACGAGCGACGCAGCGGTCCCCCAGACTCGGAGATCATCCGCCCACGAGGCCACCGGGCTCTGGTCGAAAAACGCCTCCAGCGTCTCCGCCGCCAGGCTGAGCGCCTCCACGGTCGGCTCCTTGGGCAGGACCGACTCGAGGAAGGACCAGGGCTCGTCGCCGCCGAGGAGCTTCCCCCGCAGCCGCGCCTCCCGTGCGTCGGCCTCCCGTCGCTCGAGCTGCCGAGCCTCGCACGCCGCCCACCACTCCTTCTCCGCCGGCCCCCAGAGGAGGGCGCGCCGGTGCTCCCGAATCCGAAGAAACTGCTCCGGCGCCAGGTCGACGGCCTGGGCCTTGACGTCGGCGCTCGCGCCCGCGGAGTAGAGCTCGGCGTTCAGGGCGACCACCGGCCGCAGCTCCAGGATCTCCGGGTCCACCTCCTCGCCGCGCAGCCCCCCGGTCTCGTCCACGACCCGGGTGATGACCTCGGCCATCCGGTCGTGGGAGAGGACCCAGGCGTCGCCGTCCTCGATCTGTACCAGGACCCGCCGGTCCTTCAGCCGTTCCAGCAGGGGGCCCGGATCCTCTCCGCCGATGGCCTCGCGGATCGCCGCCTCCGGCAGACCCCGGCGGACGACGGCCGAGGTGGCCGTGAGACGCCGGAGCACGAGGAGCGCGCGGGAGCGCTGGGCACGGTCGCCCAGGCCCCGGAGGGTCAGCCTCAGGTGGTCCTCCAGGGCCGTGCCGATGAGCTCCTCCACGTCGCCGGACACCCGCAGCTTGCGCTCGCCCCGTTCCCGCGCCTCCTCCATCAGGCGGTAGAGGACCACCTGGAGCTCGGGCACCAGGGGCGCCGAGGAGGGCTCCACGCGCTTGGCGGCGAAGGCCCGGGCGAGCCGCCGGGCGCCGTCGCCCGCGAAGCTCCAGTCGAACGCGCGGCCGCCGTCTCGGCGGGCCTCGAGGGGTCGCTCGAGCGCGTCGAGGAAGGCCGCCTCGGCGCTCTCCCGGTCGCCCTCCAGCGTCTGGCCCAGCGGGCGGAGCGGGAACGGGCGGAACTCCTCCGGGCCCGAGAGGTCGCGCCGCCCGAGCCCCGCGTTGCCGGGCTCCCGGCGCAGCTCCTGGTGGACGTCCTGCAGCCAGGGGTGGAGCCGGCCGTGGACCTCCTCCCGGTAGGCCAGCACCCAGCGGCCGACCGGGTCGCTCCACGGCTGCACCACGGCGGCCGTGGCGCCCAGCAGCCGGCCGAGCTCGGCGCGGCGGGCGGCCGGCTCCCGGTCGCCGTCGGCCCCCTTCCACAGCTCCTCGGCCTGGTCGAGGACGAGCACGGGCGGCACGCCCGACTGCGCGCGGGCGATCCGCAAGGCCTCGAGGAGCCAGGCCGCGTCGTCGTTCCCGGCCCGCTCGGGCGGCACCGCGAAGAGCTGGGTGACGAGGTCGGCCGCCGGGGGGCCGGAGAACGGCAGGCGGCGATAGGCGACCCCCACGCCTTGCTCGCGCAGGGCCGGCACCAGACCGGCCTGGAGCAGCGAGCTCTTCCCCGCCCCGGAGGTGGAGAACAGCCCCAGCACCACGTTGTGGCCCCGCAGGCCCGTCCGCAGGTCCTCGAGGTCCCGACCCCGGCCGCCCAGGAGCGCGGGGTGCTCCACCGGCCGTAGGGAAGGATACGGCTCCGCCGGCAGCACCGGAGGCTCCCAGGTTCGCAGACGTGGCTCCACCGGCACCGGCGGCGGCTCCGGCGCCTGCTCCGGCGCCCGCTCCGCCAGGATCCGGTACAGCTCGTCCGCGACGGCGACCCGGACCTGGGTGGCCAGGT
>CAJQNK010000252.1 GCA_905479655.1 uncultured bacterium
CGACGGCCCGGGCGACCTCGAGCCCACGCCGGTGGCCACGATCCTCGCGGATCCCGAGGCGTGGGACGGCCGGGAGGTCCAGGTGCGGGGCGAGGTCAGCGGCGTGTGCGAGCGCAAGGGCTGCTGGATCGAGATCGACGACCAGGGGGACCGCCTCCAGGTCAAGGTGGACGACGACGTCATCGTCTTCCCGCCGGAGGCGAAGGGCGAGTGGGCGGTGGCGCGGGGCCGGGTGGAGATCCTCGAGCTCGAGCGCGACGCCTACGTCGCCTGGAGACGCCACGAGGCCGAGGAAGGGGGCGCGGAGTTCGACGAGGCCGCGATCGAGCCCCCCTACCGGATCGTGCGCCTGAAGGGCGTGGGCGCCCGGATCGGCGAGTGACGCGGCTCCGCCCGCGCGCGGGGCGCCTCTCTTCGGGTTCGCGTCTTCGCGTCTTCGCGTGAGATCCCCCGCGCGAAGGCGGGCGGTCTACCCCGGCAGCGCCGCCACCAGGTCCCGCGGATCCGCGTGATCGCCGGCCTCCCGGCTGACCTGGGAGAACAGCACCTCGTCACCGGGGGCGATGACGAAAGCGCCGCCCTGCTGCCAGGGATCTCCCTGGACAGTCCCCTGACGCTCGCCCGCGCCCAGGGCACGCGCGGCGTTCTTCAGGGCGCCGAAGCTGAAGGTCGAGGCCAGGTCACGCCGGAGCCCGGCGGCCCGGTAGGCCACCAGGTCCGGGTCGGTGTAGAGGTCGAAGGTCAGCCCGCGCTCCTGCCGGAAGGCCTTCGCCTGCCGCGCGTTCCCGCTGCCCACCGCCGCCAGCTCGGCTCCCCTGGACCGGATCTCCTCCACCACGTCGCGCAACTGCGCGACCTGCTCGCGGCAGAACATTCAGCCGTAGTGGCGGACGAAGACGAGGACCAGGGGCTTCTCGTCCCAGAGAGGCCCGAGCCGCACGGGGCGTCCCTCGGTATCCAGGACCGTCACGTCGCGGAGGCGGCGGGCCACGTCGGAGGTCGTCATGGCGGGAGCATAGCGTGCGACCGGGGCCGGGGAGGCTCAGGGCGACGGTTGAAGCTCTGCCCGAGCCGCTACAACGACCGGTAGTTGGTGAACTGCATGTCGATCCCCAGGTCGGCGTCCTTCACCAGCGCGATCACGGCCTGGAGGTCGTCGCGGTTCTTGCCCGAAATCCGCACCATGTCGTCCTGGATCGCGGCCTGGACCTTGAGCTTCGCCCGCTTCACCAGCTTGACGATCTCCCGGGCCTTCTCGATGGGGATGCCCTGCTGCATCTCGACCTCGCGGCGGACGGTGCCGCCGGCCGCCGGTTCGACGGTGCCCCAGGTCAGGGCCCTCAACGAGACACTGCGGCGCACGAGCTTCTGCTGCAGCACCGTCTCCGCGGCCTTCAGCGTGAACTCGTCCTGCGACGAGGTCACGAGCCGGCTCTCCTTGTCGAGCAGGCGGATCTCCGAGCCCGTCCCCTTGAGGTCGTATCGCTGCTGGATCTCCTTCATGGCCTGGTTGACGGCATTCTTGACCTCGGCGAGGTCGACCTTCGAGACGATGTCGAACGAGTTCTGTTGGGCCATGGAGGGAGTATGACACTCCGCTCGCGGGGCCGCACGCGGACCCGGGTGCCTCCTACTCGGTCGCCTCCTCCGCCAGCTCGGCGAGCGCCTGGCGCTGCACGGACGCCAGGTTGTTGAACGGATCGACCTTCAGGGCTCGGCGGTAGCTGGCGATGGCCTCCTCCCGACGGCCGGCCTCGCGGTGGAGTCGACCGAGGCTGTACCAGACCCGCCAGTGGTCCGGATGACGTCGCGCGTTGAGCTCGTAGGCCTCCAGGGCGTCGCCGAGCCGGCCGGACTCCCGCAGCTCGTTGCCGAGGCTGTCCAGCTCCGCCAGCGAGAACGGCTCCCACCAGTCGATGCCGCCCAGCTCCTCGAGACGCCGCTCGTACTCCTCCACGCCGGCCTTTCCACCCTCCTCGCGGAAGACGTTGGCCAGGAGGGGGCGCCCCTTGGACTGCCGGACGGCCTCGAGCGCCGGGTCACGGCCCGAGAGCCAGTCCTCCGACGAGAACTGCGCGGGCAGCTCGATGGGCATCAGCCGGCGGCCTTCCGAATAGCTCGAGAGCTGATGGTAGACGGTCGAGACGCTCACCTGGAGGCCGCTGTTCTCCAGCGTGAAGGCGGTGGCGTCGCCGTACGACTCCCAGTACGCCCCGGGCGGCTCGCCGACGAAGGTCGCCTCGGTGTGCTCCTCCAGCGCCCGGGCGAACATCACGCCGGCACTGAAGGTGTCGCGCCCCACCAGCACGAAGAGGGTGCCCTTGCGGTCGATGGTCGGGCGACGCAGCAGGTCGTGAACGAAGTCGTTGACCAGGCTGCCGTCTCCCCCGATGTTGTAGCGCAGGTCGAGCACGAACGTGCCCACGGGCGCTGTCTCGGCCGCCGCCCAGAGCTCGCTCCGGAACTCCCCGAAGCTCTGGTTCTTGCGCCCGCTGTCGCCCATGAAGTTGATCTGGACGTAGAAGAGCCCGTCGTCCTGGCGCCCGTACCACCAAGCCGAGCGGTAGCGCAGATGCAGCGGCGTGTAGGCCTCTTCGTCGTAGAAATCGTCCGACGGCCGGCCGTCCCACGCCAGCGAGAAGCTCTCCTCCTTCACGACGGGGATGGCAACGGTCGACTCGGAGCCGTCCCGGCGGCGGATCCGGATCGTGGGCTCCTCCCCCGGCGCCAGGGCGCCGATCACCTCCAGCACCGCCACGTTGCCCAGGAGCAGAGGCGCCCGGCGCAGCCGGTCGAAGGCGTTGTCCGCCCCCATCAGGTCGGCCGTGCGGCCCCAGGCCGACTCCACGTCCAGCCCCCCGAGCGCCAGCACTCGGGCTCCCACGAGGTCAGCGTGCTCGCGCGCGGCCGCGGTGACGAACAGACCGTCGGTGAAGCGATAGATGCGCAACGGCAACCAGCGGTCGAAGCCCCAGGGGCCGGTGGGTTCGACCAGAGTGTGGCCGTCCTCCGCCAGCGCCCCGATCGCCATCATGCGGGTGACGATCTCGGCCGGCTCGAGGTACGGGATCTCCCGGTGCAGAACGGCCGTGGAGGCCTCGACCCGCGCCCGGGTCGTGCGGGCGTAGAAGTCGGGGTGAACCCGCTCCAGCGTCGCCACGAGCTGCTCCAGGTCGGCCCGCCAGGCCGCGGGGTCCAGGCGCTCCGCCACTTCCGTAGCGAGGGCAGGGACACCGAATCCGAGGGAGAGGCTCAGGAGAGCGAGCCCGCTGCCCGCCCTTCTCACCGAGTGTCGCAGCGAGAGGCAGTAGGCAGTGGGTGAGAAGGGCAGGCTAGCGATCGACGCCGGGCGCCCGACGGGAGCACGCTGCCTGGACGGACGAATTCTCGAAGACACGACACCTCCCGACCGGTTAGCTCACCGGAGTGTTCGATCTGGATACCGGACCGGGCCCGGAGGGTTACACGGGTGGAGTTGCCTCGAAGTCGACAACAACCTCACCCGCGCCGTCCACCCTCGGCGGAGACCCGAGCGTGACCTCGTTGGGCGAGGTCCTCCTCTCCCCCGTCGACTTCGTCCTCTCGCCGACCGACGTCGTCCAGCCGGACCGAGCTGGCAGATCGAGGACTCAGCGCGCCGTCCGCTGGTCTCGGGTCTCGCTCGTCTGGCGATTCTCCACGACAGCGATCCACTCGACGGCGATCGGTCCGCCATGCGCTCCGAAACCGACGGTGCCGAAGGGCTCGCCCGCGAAGGCGTTGGGCTCGTCGAAGAGCTCCTCGCCGCCGAACCGGAGGCGGAAGCGGCCGACTTCGTAGCGGAGGCTCACCCGGTAGCGCACGCCGGGGTCGATCCCGACCACGGCGGACCTCTCGGCCAGCAGCACGCCATCCTGTCGCTGCACGAGGAGCAGCTCGTCGAGGCCCGGACGCAGGGCCACCAGGACGCCGTCGTCGAGCCCTTGGGCCCAGCCGGCGACCCACACCACCTGCTCCTCCGGCACGCCGATGGGCTCGCCAGCGGTGACCTCAGCGGTCACCCGGCAGCCGGTGCAACCGGCGAAGCCGGTGGCCAGACCGCCGATCCCGACCCCCCTGCCGGCGGCCCCGGGCGCGCCCGTGAGCACCCCCTGGTCCTCGCTCCACACACCCCGGGGCAGGGTCCAGTCCGCGGCGATCGCCTCGTCCTCGAAGTCGTCCTCGAAGAGGCCCGGAGCGTAGCGCTGCCCGTGGATGTCGAACGAGAAGCCGGGGTTGGCGCTGAAGACCACCAGGTAGTCGTTGGCGAGAGGCCGGTAGGCGAGCGCCGGAGTTCCCGCGTCGAAATCCGTGTCGCCGTCCGGTCCCGTGCGGCTGAGGCGGAGGTCGTTCGTCCCCCTCTCGGCCCCGGTCGCGCCATCGAGCCGTTGGCCGTGGATCTCCGCCTCCCCACTGCCGTGGAAGTGCACCTCGTCCATGCCCTGCCAGACGACCAGGTACTCCCGGTCCGTGGGGTTGTAGACCAGATCTGGCTTGAACCCTCCGACGTTGGTGCTCTTGCCCTCCGGCCCCATGTCGCTGATCCGGAAGTCGTCTATGCCGATTTCAGGGTCGATGGTGACCGGGTAAGCCGCGGTCGCAAGAGCGGCACCATGGACGACGATCCGTGTCGACGTTGGGGTCACCTCTAAGCGGGCCGGGAGTTCGCGCCCATCTGCGTCGAACCCCCGGACGTCCCCCAGCCGCACAGCGCCGGGTGCGACGCCCCAGATCCAAGCGTCGGCCACAGCCGCAAACGGCTCCGGACCCACGACGGCCCCTTCGATCACCAGGTCCGCACCGCCGAGAGGCAGAGGCTCGCGAAGGAGGAAGCGCTGCTCGACCGCTGTTTCGCCCACGAGATACCGCTCCACGACCGAGCCTCGGGGATAGTCGATCGTTCCCGGTGCCGTCTCCACCGGATCGATCTGGCCAACGACTGGGCCGTCCAGAGGAGCTTCGCCGGCGAGAAGCGTGGTGAGACGCCAGGACCATGTGCTCTGGCCGCGCCGCGGGACGATCTCGACTCCCTCGGGGCCGAAGCGCACGGACAGCCCCGGCCTCTGGAGGTGCCGGGTCATGGTCGCGATCTCGCCGCCACTCGTGACGCTGGCCTGCTCGGCCTCCCTACCCTCCACGACCGCACGGGCAGGAACCGGCGCTGTCGTGGCGACGAGCACTCCGACCCCGACCCACCGGCCAGCCAGAATCGCCAGGCTCCGTATCGGCATCTCTCTCAGCCTCCAAGGAAATCTACTGGTCGGACAGTATCCTCCTCGGCGCTCGGTGAGGCCAAAGCGGAACGCTATCCCGTCGATTCACGCGGAGCGCCCGGGGAGGAGCTCTTGCTCGAGCTCAAGACTGCGCTCCGGGGCGATCCCCAGCGCATCGGCGAGCCGCTCGAGCCACCGCCGCTCGATATCGCTCACCTCGCCGTCCGCCAGGATCACGACGGCCGCGAAACGGTAGGGCAGCTCGCGATCCTCGCCCGCCGGCAGGGCCGCCGCGAGCTCCGTCGGCGACGCCGGCACGACCAGGTCACGACGGATCTGGGCCACCTGCTCTTCGCCGAGACCCGAATCCTCGAGCCGGCCCTCGATCGCTTGCTTCTCCGCGGCCGCCAGCTCACCGTCGGCCAGGGCGGCGGCGACCATGACGCGGGTGACGACATAGGTCACCTCCAGAGGAGGATCGTCGACCGTGTCGGTGTCGTTCGCGGTTCCCGGGGGCGGGGGCGCGGCTCCCGGGACGGGCGGCGACGGCACCGCCGCGGGCGCTCCGGGAGCCGGGGGCGGGGGT
>CAJQNK010000253.1 GCA_905479655.1 uncultured bacterium
GCCGGGGCGGCCTGACCCGCGCCGCCGCCGCGCCGCATCGAGTCGCCGGCCAGGGCGCCCGCCAGGAGGGCGCCACCCGCCAGCAGGATGTTCTTGCCGCCGACCCGTCGGATCAGGCCGCGAGCGTTGATCCCGGTGGTATTGCGGACCAGGTCGGAGACGAGGCGATCGAGGAGTCCCATGAGCCGATTCTAGCCCGGTCTGGACCGGTTCAGATCCTGTCGGGCCGTTCCACGGTGCGCTCGCTCCGGACGTTACCCGTGTTGAGGGTCGAAGCCGGCTCGAAGAGGAGGACGTGGACCTCCTCCTCCGCCACGGGCCGGTGCTCGACGCCCCGCGGGATCACGACCATCTCCCCGGGCTCCAGGGTCAGGACCCGGTCGCGGAGCTCCATCCGGAGCGTGCCCCGGAGCACCAGGAACAGCTCGTCCTCGTCCTCGTGCCGGTGCCAGACGAAGGCGCCCGACAGCTTGGCGAGCTTGACCTGCTGGCCGTTGAGCTCGGCCACGATCTTCGGGTCCCAGTGGGTCGAGAAGCTGTCGAGCTTGCGCTGCAGATCGACGATCTTCACCGGTCTCCCTCCCCGTCGCCGTCGGACCCGCCACCCAGCCAGCCCCCGCGAGCGAAGAACCACACCATCCCCGCCGCCACCGCCAGCATGGCCACCAGCAGTGCCGGGTACCCCCACGGCCAGCGGAGCTCGGGCATGCGCTCGAAGTTCATGCCGTAGATGCCCGCCATGAAGGTCAGCGGGATGAAGATGCTGGCCATGATGGTGAGCACCTTCATCACGTCGTTGGTCCGCTGCGCGACCACCGAGAGGTAGGTGTTGAGCAGCCCCGCGGCGAACTCGCGTGCGCTGTCGATCGCCTCGCCGAGCTGCACGGTGTGGTCGTAGCTGTCGCGCAGGAAGACGACGGTCGACGGGGCGACGAACGGGCTGTCTCCCCGCACCAGGGCGTTGAGCGCCTCACGCTGGGGCCAGATCGTGCGACGGAGCTCGAGCAGGTGCCGTTTCAGCGCGTTGAGCTCCCGAAGATGTCCGGGGCGGGGGTCTTCGACCACCAGGTCCTCCAGCGCCTCCAGACCCTCCGTCAGCCCCTCGGCGAGGGGGTAGTAGCCGTCGATCAGCGTGTCGAGGATGGCGTACGCGAGGTAGTCCGGACCGGAGGTCCGGATCCTCGCGCCCGGCACCCGCAGCCGCTCGCGCACTGGTCCGAGCGTGTCGCTGGGGCTCTCCTGGATGGTCAGCACGAAGCGGGGACCGAAGATCACCGCCACCTGCTCGGAGACGAGACCGCGCTCGGGATCGAGGAGCAGGCTCCGCGAGACGTAGAGCTGGTAGGCGTCGTAGGTCTCGGCCTTGGGCCGCTGGGGGACGTTGACGGCGTCCTCGAGCACCAGGGGGTGGAGCCCGAAGGCGTCGCCGACCCGACGCAGGAGGTCGTGGTCGCCGAGACCCCGGACGTCGACCCACACCGTCCCGTCCCGCTCCCTCCAGGCGCCGATCTCCCCGACGTCGAGCTCCGTCCGCTCCTCCACCGTGCCGCCTCCCGGAGAGAGGTGGACCAACGACAGGCGCGGCGGCGCGGCGCCCTCGATCACGACCAGCGTGCCCGGCCGCGATCCGGCGGGTGGATGGGCCTTGCGGAAGCCGCCGGGCAGGCGACGGCCGAGGCCCACGAGGCTCCGGCCGAGACGGCGCGCCGAGCGGGGGACGAACGACGAAGGTCTCGAGCTCACCCACAGAGGATACCCGGCCGGCCGCCCCAGGCGACGCAGCGGGCCCGCGCCGGATCGTAGTACTGTCGGACCCACGGTCGAGGGACCGAGCCCGCCGAACATCGAGCGGAACCCTCCGGCCCGTCCCTGCGTCCCGTTCGATGGAGGCCCCGGACCCGGGATGACGAACCTCGACACGGATCAGCTCCTCGAGCTCTGCCGCCAGGGCGACGACCTGGCCTGGGAGGCGCTGGTGCGTCGTTTCCAGGGGCGGGTGTTCAGCGTCGCCTGGCACTACACCCGCAACAAGGAGGAGGCCCGGGACGCGGCGCAGGACGTCTTCATCCAGGTCTACCGCAAGCTCGACGAGCTGGACCAGGGCCGCGCCTTCGTGCCCTGGCTGCTGCGCATCGCCCGCAACCGCTCCATCGACCGGCTGCGGCGCGAGAACGTCCGCACTCCGGAGACGGAGGTGCCGGTCGACGAGGCGCAGCCCATGGCCGCGCCGGAGCCCGGAACCGACGAGGCGGTCTGGCACGACGACCGCCGACGCCTCCTGGACCGGGCGCTCGCCACGATGAGCGAGGGCTACCGCGAGCTGATCGTGCTCAAGGAGATCCAGGAGATGAAGCTCGAGGAGATCGCCGACCTCCTGGGCCTACCGATCGGAACCGTGAAGTCCCGATCCCACCGCGCCCGTATCGCCCTGGCCGAGGCGGTGCGGGAGCTCGACCCGTCGTACGGAGCCTGACCATGGATTGCCGCGAACTGGAGATGCGACTGGAAGCCCTGCTCGACGGCGCGCTCGCGCCGGCCGAGGCCGCGGCCTGCCGCGCGCACGCCGCAGGCTGTCCCGTCTGCCGGGATCTCCTGGAGCTCGCCGGCCACGCCGGCGCCGCTCGGGCGATCGAGGACTCCGTCGACCTGGCCGCCCAGGTCCTGGCGCGCACCAGCGGCTCGGCCTGCGGGCGGGCTCGGGAGCTCCTGCCCGCCCGGATCGACGGCGGGCTGGCCGGCGCGGACGGCGAGCTCGTCGACCTGCACCTCGAGACCTGCCACGACTGCCGCGACCTGGCGCGCACGCTGGTCGCCCTGCGGGTCGACCTGCCGACGATGGCCTCCCTCCGGCCGGACGAGCACTTCACCCGCGACGTCCTGGCCGCCACGCTGCCGGTCGCGACACGCCTGCGCCGCTGGTGGCGGGAGACCTGGCCGACGTGGCTCCGGCGCCCGCGCTTCGCCTGGGAGGCCGCGTACGTCGCGACCCTGATCCTGATCCTGCTGGTCACCCTGCCCGGATCGCCGGCCGCCGCCCTGCCCTCGAAGGCCCTGGAGATCGCCCGCGCCGAACCTCCCTCCGTGGCGCCCGTCACCGCCTCCGCCCGGGAGTGGCTCGTGTCCGCGGTGCGCGGGGTCTGGGACCCCGTGGCCGAGGGCGTGGAGCACCGGGTGGAGCGGGGGTCGAGGACCGCCCGCGGTCTCGCCTGCGAGGCCGACGCCCGGGCGCGGCGGGGGATGGCGCAGGCCAGAGAGGAGATCGGAACCCTCCTCGACGCGGCTGCGTCCTTGTTGACGAGGGCCGACGAACAGCCCCCCCGGACAACGGAAGACACGGAAGCCTGATAGGAGAGCGATGATGTCCATGCCCAACGAAGCGCCCCAGCCCCAGTCGCCGCCAGCGGCGCCTCCAGCGCCTCCCTACCCGCAGTATGGCTACGCCGACGACTCCCGCAGGAAGTCGCCGCTCCTCGCCGCGGTCCTCTCCACGATCATGCCGGGACTGGGACAGGTCTACATCGGCTTCTACCAGCGCGGCTTCCTCCATGCGCTGGTATTCGCCGGCCTGGTGGGCATCCTCTCCACCGGAGAGCTCGAGGGGCTGACCCCGCTCTTCGCCATCCTGTTGGGGTTCTTCTTCCTCTACAACGTCGTCGACGGCTACCGCCGTGCTGCGTTGTACAACCAGGTGCTGGCCGGCGGCGGAGAGATCGAGCTTCCCGACGACTTCAAGATGCCGAGCCTCAAGGGCTCCATCGCGGGTGGCATCACGCTGGCCGCCTTCGGCGCCCTGCTCCTGGCTCACACCCGCTTCGACCTGAGCCTCGACTGGATCGACGAGTGGTGGCCCGCGGCGCTCATCGTCTTCGGTCTCTACCTCGCCTTCAAGGCGTACCGCGACCAGACGGCCCAGAAGGCGTCGGAGTCCGGCGACTACGAGTAGTCGCGGAATCCAGCCCGTCCTCCCTCAGCGCCCCGGGGCTCCGGCTCCGGGGCGCTTCCTCGTCCGCTGCAAGGTGTCGTCCTGAGGTGTCGTCCTGAGCGGAGCGCGCAGCGCGAAGTCGAAGGATCCCGGACCGCCGGGCCTCGTTACGAGCGAACGGTGGACGCCGCCGCGCCCACCCGACGCCTCCGTCCCCACTCCCGTCCCGGGGTCCTTCCCTCCGGCCCTCCGGGCCTTCCACTCAGGACGACACGGAGTTCAGGAGCGGACGCGACGGGTCAGCCCCCGGCGACCCGATCCGCTACCCGACCCGTCGCACGCGCATTCCCGACTCGGAGATGAGCTGCTGGTAGGCGGTCTCGAGATCCTCGGGGTACGCCTCCCCGTCCTCGAAGACGATCGCCACGATGCCCGCCTGGATCGCCTCCTTGAGGCAGCCGAAGCAGGGTCGGAGCGTCGTGTACAGCGTCCCGCCGGCGATGGCGTTGCCGTGGCGGGCGGCCAGCACGATGGCGTTCTGCTCGGCGTGCACACAGACGCAGGTGTCGTAGCCCTCTCCCGGCGGCGCATCCGACTGGCAGCGCAGACAGCCGCCCTCGAAGCAGTTGCGCACGCCGATGGGCGTGCCGTTGTAACCGGTGGAGACGATGGACTTCTCCTTCACCACCAGGGCCCCCACCTGGCGCCGGCGGCAGTTGGAGCGCCGGGCGGCCTGCCACGCGATATCCATGTAGTACCGGTCCCAGGGCGGCCGGTTGTGGGGGTCGGGAGCGAGACGGCTCACGACGCCTTCCCGCCCCGATCGCCGGAGGATGACCGCCGGACCTCGATCTCGCCGCCCTTCACCCCCACCACCGCCTCGCCGCCGCCGGCCAGCGCGCCGAACAGGATCTCCTCGGTCAACGGCTTCTTCACGATCTCGTCGATCACCCGGGCCAGGGGCCGGGCGCCGAAGGCCGGGTCGTGACCGCGCTCGGCCAGGAGCCTGCGGGCCGCGTCGGTGAGACGCAGGGTGACCTTGCGGCCGGCGAGCTGCTGTTCGAGCTCGGCGATGAACTTCTCGACGATCTGCTCCATCACCTCCGGCTCCAGCGCCCGGAACGCGAGTCGCGCGTCGAGGCGGTTCCGGAACTCGGGCGCGAAGAGGCGCTCGACGGCCTTCTGACCGTCGGCCACCTTGCCGGCGTCGCCGCCGGCGAACCCCAGGGTTCGCGAGGCCATCTCGCGGGCCCCCACGTTGGAGGTCATCAGCAGGATGACGTTGCGGAAGTCGGCCTCCTTGCCGTTGGTGTCCGTGAGCGTCCCCCGATCCATGATCTGGAGCAGGATGTTGAAGACGTCCGGATGGGCCTTCTCGATCTCATCCAGCAGCAACACCGCGTGCGGGCTCTGGGAGACGGCCTCCGTCAGCAGCCCGCCCCGGTCGAAGCCGACGTAGCCCGGCGGCGCGCCCACCAGACGGGAGACGGAGTGGCGCTCCATGTACTCCGACATGTCGTAGCGCAGGAAGGCGATCCCCATGACGCCGGCGAGCTGCTTGGCCATCTCCGTCTTGCCGACCCCGGTCGGGCCGGTGAGGAGGTAGGCGCCCACCGGGCGGTCGGGCTGACGCAGGCCGGCGCGGGCGACCTTGATCGAGGCGACCAGGGCGGCGATGGCCTCGTCCTGGCCGAAGACGACCTTGCGCAGCTCGCTCTCGAGAGCGGCTAAGCGATCACGCTCCGAGCCCTGGATCCGCTGCACCGGGATCTGCGCCATGTTCGCCAGCACGTCCTCGACCTGCGCGGTGCCCGCCTGCTTGCCGCCCTTGAGGGCCACGGCGGCCCCGGCCTCGTCCATGAGGTCGATGGCCTTGTCGGGCAGCCGCCGGTCCCGGAGGTAGCGACCGGCGAGCTCCGCGGCCGCCCGCAGCGCCGGACGGGTGTACGTGATGCCGTGGTGCTCCTCGTAGCGGGGCTTGAGGCCCAGGAGGATCTTCTCGGTGTCGTCCACCGACGGCTCGCGCACTTCGATCTTCTGGAACCGGCGGGCCAGCGCCCGGTCACGCTCGAACGACTGACGGTAGTCCTCCCAGGTGGTGGCCCCGATCACGCGCAGGCGCCCCCGCTCCAGGGAGGGCTTCAGCAGGTTCGAGGCGTCGTTGCTGCCGCTGCCGGCAGCCCCGGCCCCGACCAGCGTGTGGATCTCGTCGATGAACAGGATGGAGCCGGGCCGGGCCTCCAGCTCGCGCACGACGGCCTTGAGCCGGTTCTCGAAGTCGCCCCGGTAGCGGGTGCCGGCGAGGAGCGCGCCGAGGTCCAGCCGGTGGATCGCCACCTCGCGCAACGGCTTCGGCACCCGCCCCTCGGCGATGGCGAGGGCCAGGCCCTCCGCCAGGGCCGTCTTGCCGACGCCGGGATCGCCCACGAAGACCGGGTTGTTCTTGCGCCGGCGCTGGAGGATGTGGACGGCGCGGTCGATCTCCCGCTCACGACCGATGATGGGGTCGATGCCGCCGTCGGCGGCCAGGCTCGTCAGGTCGCTGGCGAAGCGCTCGAGGGCGTTGGCCACCCCCTCCTCGTCGTCCTCCTCGTCGAGGCCCGGGGCGCCCTCCGGCGCTGCGGCCTTCTCGTCGTCGCCCCGCTGGACGCCGTGGGCGAGGAAGTTGACGACGTGGTAGCGCGTCACATCCTGCTCGGCCAGGAAGTGGACCGCGAACGACTCCTCCTCGTGGAACAGGGCGACCAACAGGTCCGTACCCCGTACCTCCTCGCGCGAGGTGGAGCCCTCGACGTGGGCCGCCGCCAGGGCCAGGGTTCGACGCAGGCCCTCGGTCAGGCGCGGCTCGCGCCCGAGCAGGGCGTCCTCCGAACCCTCGAGCTCGTCGTCCAGAAACTGGAGGAGGCTCGTCTTCAGGTCGTCGAGGTCGGCCCCCGCGGCCTGGAGGGTGCGGGCCGTCTCGGGCTCCAGGAGGAGGGCGAGTAGCAGGTGCTCGAGACCCGCGTAGTCGTGGCCGCGGCTCGCCGCCTCGGTGAGGGCGACGGAGATGGCGATCTGGAGGTCGGTGGAGAGCTTCATGACAGGGGTTTCTTTCCTGGGAGGGGCTCTTCGGGGGGGAGTGGAGTCTGTCGC
>CAJQNK010000254.1 GCA_905479655.1 uncultured bacterium
GCCTTGAAACAGGAACCGCTGGACGGTACAGTCTGTCGTCAAGGGCTGCCCCCTCTCGTGCTGTCTAAGTGATTCTTGACAAACCACTTATAGCACGAAAGGCAGCCCTTTTTCCTGCCCTCGGTGAGAAATAGGCACTAGGCCCGTGAGCCTCAACGTCCTGTCAATGGACCCGCAGCCGTAGCAGCATGCAGCTGGGCTGAGGTCATTCGGATGGAGCGGCGTCAACCGGGGCCACGCGAGATCTGGTCGCGCGATCGGAGACAGGAGCAACACAGCCTGGGAGGTTCGACCATGACCGAGCAGCGAAGCCGGCGCTTTCTCAGAGCTCAAGTCCTTCTGCTGGTTTCGTTGGCGCTTGGAGGGATCTCGACTGCACCGGTGCGTGCGGAGACGGGCGAGAAGGTGTCGCGACTCCTCGAGCGAGGACGGGAGATGATCGCCAGAGGCGACCTTGGCCGAGCGCGCGACTCCTTCGAAAGGGCTGAGCGGAAGCACGAAGGCAACTGCGCGGAGTGCGCCCTCGGCCTGTCCCATGTAGCGCGACGCCTAGGGGAGATCGGGACCGCCATTGCGGAGGCACGGCGTGCGACGCGGATGGCGGCGAATCAGGTGGAGCGGTACTACGCCTCCAACCAGCTCGCGTTGTCGCTGTATACGAGCGCGCGTCTCCAGCTGTCTCTGAACGAAGAGATCGAAGCCCCTGAACGGCGCCGTGCGAGGCTCGAGGAAGCCGTCGCTGCGTACGACGAGGCGATGCGGAACGCCGGCCCGCTGGCTCCTTCTGTGCGCTGCAGCCGCGCGGAGGTTCTGTATCGACTCGAACGGTTCGAGGAGGCTCAAGCGGACCTGAAGACGTGCATCGGTGCAGAGACGGCGGAGGAACTCGAGCCCCTCCGGGCTCACTTGGAGGCGATTCTCGAGCAGGGACTCGAGTCCGACTTGCAGATCAACCAAGATTCCAGGCCGGTGAGGCTCGGGGCAAACTTCCGTCCGCCGGTCAAGATCTCTACAGTGCCGCCAGTCTACAACGAGATCGCGCGCCAGGCGCGTGTGATGGGGGTCGTCATCCTGCAATCCATGATCTACAAGAATGGTCAGGTGGGTCCGATCACGGTCCTCCAGAGCCAGCCCCTCGGTTTGGATTGGCAAGCCGCGGATGCAGTCCGCCAGTGGCGTTTCCAGCCGGCGAGGCTGAACGGCAAACCAGTAGCGGTTTTCTACAACCTGATAGTCAACTTCAAGCTGCAGTAGGTACGGAGCTTGCGGGGATGCCCCAGAGCGGAGAGAGAGACGATGGCGAACCCTGACCACCTCGCGATCCTCGAGAGGGGGGTGGGGGAGTGCTCCTTCGTCGATTGGCCGGGGGCCTCGACCATGACCATCCATATCGACCACCTGCTTCGGATTCTCCGGGATCTCGTCGCCGTTGTGTACCGTCCCTGGGGACGAGGCGTCGCGCTTGGCGGCCGCGGCAGGGGTATCCGCAATGCCTGAATGGCTGGAGTTTCACGATTCGACCCTGACCGCGGTGACGGTAGTGGGTCGGGATCTCGAGCTCACCCTCGAGGGCTATGTTCACCGCTGGGTCGAGGAGGACGGAGCGTGGAAGGGGGAGGGCTGGGCGAGGCCGATCCTGATTCGGGTCGTCGAAGCCACAGTTCTACCCACGATGGAGGGCCTGCCGTTGCTTCTGGATGGCGGCTGGCTCAGGACCGAGGCGGGACGAGTCTCGTTTCCGCAGATTCCGGCCGCACTAACCGGCCCCGTGGAGCTCTACCTCGACTCGGGAGAGGTGGCGCCAAGTGCCCGCTCCGACTCGGCCCTCCCTCGGGCAGAGGGGGACGTGTTCTTCCGGGTCCGAGGCAGTGGACTGACCATTCGTCCCGTGGGCGAGGGGAGGTTCATCGAGCAGCTGCCTGCGGATATGCGACCGGATGGACTCGAGGCGACGGGGAGGGAAGCTCCGTGAACGACAAGAGGCCTGACCGAAGGCACAGCACGGCCCCTTGTCATGCATGGCGCTGAGTTGGCCGGGAGGGCCGGTGTACGTCAACGCCTGTCGGGCGGATGGGGTTTTGACGAGGGACAGGGCCTCGGGCGAGGGCCGCAGGCCCGAGGCATCGGTGGGGGCGGAGACGCCCTAAGGGCGGCCGGAGCCCCCACCGTAGCTCACCCGGGGGGCAGGTCAGTCACTCTCTCGGAAAGGGGGGCTCCTCCATCCCGTGGCCGGAGCCCGGGCGGGGAGGTAGTGGTTCACTTTGGAACCACTACCGGGCGGGGACGAGCCCTTGACTCCTCCTCTGCAGCTGGCGCATACTGGTTGGCACATACCCTGCTACCACGCGGCGCAGTTCCGGGACGGCCGAACTCCTCGCTCCCGTAAACCGGCACCAGGGCGGCCTGGCGATGCGAGAAGCGGGCTGTGGTCCGATGCGCTCACTGAGCGAGGAGGAACGCGATCATGCCCACGGTAGGCGTCTACCTGCTTTCGGTCAAGGTCGTCCGGCTCACCGGGCTGGGCGTCACCGGCGATGACATCCGGGTCGTGGCCCGCACGGAGAACAAGAAGGGGCTGGACATCACGACCAACGCCGAGCGGGAGGACGGATGGACCGTGGTCCACTGGCCACCCAAGGATCGGGGGCCGTGGACCGTTCAGAACGGCGGGCGGATCAGGGGTCCGTGGGAGCTGTTCAAGGTCCAGGTCCAGAACGGTGCCGACGAGGTCTCGTTCAACACGGACGTGATGGTCGTCGAAGAGAACATCCAGCCCATCGCCGACGGCATCACCCTGGTCGGCACGGTCTCGCTCTGGTTCTTCCTGATCCCGGCCGTCCCGTTCATCATGGCCACGGGCACTGTGGACCAGGCCAAGGACCTCGTCGACAGCCTCGTCGATGAGGGCGTCGAGGGTCTGGGGCTCAGGGACCGTCTGATGAAGACGATCCAGGTGTACGTCGTCGACAAGTCAGTCTGTACCAACCCACCATCCGTCAAGGGTTGGTTCAGCCCCCCTCCCGGGATTCCGGTTCGCGACTCGGCCCACGCCTACACCTTCAAAACGGTGATCGACAACCACGGAGGCACGTGGGAGGTGGAAATTTGTGTTGTCCGCGACTGCCCCAACGGCTCCTCCGTGTCCGTGCCGAACGGAGAGGAGGACTCCTCGGCCATCATCCTTCCGACCGGCGAGAACGAGCAGTGACCCCGGGCAGCGGGAGCTCCTCGACACCCGGCGGGGACGCGCCCTTGGGAGACCAGCAGGATCCACCCGGCCCCTGAAACTGCAGCAGTCGATCTCGCACCCGAGCCTCACCGCGCCTCCCGGCTGTTCCCGCCTGTCCCTCGTCAAGACTCTGTCCGGAACGCCCCGGATGGAGGTGCCATGCACCTCGGAAGAAGGCGGCTTGCGACGCCCCCGCCGCCCATCCTCGACAGCCGATTCGGGTCCAACTTCGGGCCTTTGCGGAGTCAGGACTGCGCGCATCGACCGCGAAGCGGCCACCAGATGGCTTCTCCGCGCGATGTCTGCCTTCGCAAGGCGCACCTCGACCGGAAACGGGGCGTCACAGGCCGCGGGCCACGCTCGGGTTTCGTCGGGAGCCGACCGGCGTCAGGGATCCGGGCCGCGGGCGCGTTCGGCGATGCGGCCCCGGCGGAAGGGCATCGGTCGCGGGAACGAGTGGGCCGGGAAGTTCGGCCTGCGGCCGGCGAGGAGGTCCGCGGCGGCGGTCCGGTAGTCGTCGGCGAACCTGCGGTACTCCTTCTCCAGGGCGACGCGGATGGTGGGGTCGACGGCGTGGGAGTGGGGTCTGGGGGTCGGGCGGAAGCTCGCGGGCTGATCGTGGAGGGCGGCGCGGAGGCGTCTTCTTGACGCCGAGGCATCTCTTGCCGGTCTTCTCCCGCAGGGCGTGCCACTCAGCTTGGCGTAGGCGAGCCAGAAACTCGGACCGGTCCTCGTCGAGACGCCTCCGGCGGACCAGTTCTTGGGTGTGGGAAGGCCGGAGCGGGGGAGCGCCTGGTGACTCGGGCCGGTTCCGACGCCGCTCCAGACGGCTCACTGCCGCGAAGTGAGCCACTCGGCGACTTCGGCATGGCCATCCGTGTACCAGTAGAAGTGGTGGATGGTGGCGCGACCGTAGTAGGGCTTCTCGCTGTCCAGGCAGATGTAGATCTTCCGGCCGGAGTTGAGCAGTCCAAGGAGTGCCTGCGTTCCGAGGGCCGGGATCCAACAAGAGCCGGTGAGTCTGTGCTTGCGAAGTGTGAGCAGGCCGACGCCGTAGGGTGCCCAGGTTTCTGGTGATTGACGTGAAGTCGACACGTCGATCCGTGTCGCCGTCACCTGGGGCAGGAGAGGCTCAAGAAGGTCGACTCGTAGCTCAAGATCGATCGACTCGAAGGTCACTGGCCCGGTGGGCCGCGCCCCACCGTGGTCCAGGTTCACCTCTCGCTTTGACAGGCGATCAGGGTTCTGACTGGAGTAGGTGTAGCCGCCCTCGAAGTCGAGGAGCTTGAAGTAGTAGCTGACCGGGGGACGGTTGGGACGGCGGCGCCGTCGTGCGGTTGGCATGAGAACTCGACGCGGCCCGTGCGGGGCTCGCCTCAGGTCGCCTCGGCAACCCCATCGGCGGGAGAGGGCCCCTGCAAGTACCACTGCAGCAGATCCCGGACCTGCTGCTCGGAGGCTCCCTTCATCGAGACATTGGCCGAGCTGCCAGATCGAGGTGCCAGGCGCCTCGGGGAAGGTTGTTCTGCGGTGACGGGCCGGCTCCCTTCGGAGGTTCCCTCACGCCTGCTGAGCGTCCGATCAGGGGCGCATCCGGGGGCTGGGCGACCGTGTGACGGTGCCGTGGCACGTCGTGCGGGCGCTACCCCGCGAACACCGTGACCTCAGCCCGCTTCGACCCGGAACTGCGCCGCTGCGGGTGTCGTTCGGGCACTTCTCGAGGCGAGGTGGCGTCAGGGATCGGGGCCGCGGGCGGGGTTGCCTGCCTTCCCGCGCCAGAAGGGCCTCGGCCGGGGGAAGGAGTGGGCCGGGAAGTTCGCCCTGCGGCCGGCTACGAGATCCGCGGCGGCGTCGCGGTAGGCGTCTGCGAACCTTCGGTACTCCTTCTTGAGAAACAGGCACTAAGAAGCAGCTCTCCTCGCACGGCTTCCTCGACCGACTGCTCGCGGTCGAGCTCGGCGAGCGCGACGAGCGGCGGATCAAGACCTCGCTGCGTCTGTCGGGTCTGCCGCCCGTCCAGACGCTCGGAAGCTTCGATTTCGCCTTCCAGCCCTCGGTCGAGAAGAGCCGTATCGAGACCCTGGCGACCTGCGAGTGGATCCGCGAGCACGCCACGACGCTGATCGCCGGCCCGCCGGGCACGGGCAAGACCCACCTGGCCGTAGCCCTGGGCGTCAAGGCGATCGAGAATGGCTTCTCGGTCGCCTTCTTCCGGCTCGACGATCTGCTCCACGCCATGAAGCGCGACGCCGAGCTCGCCCCCCAGCGGCTGCGCCGCAAGAAGTACAACAACGTCTCGATGCTGATCGTCGACGAGGTCGGCTTCCAGCCGATGTCGCGGGCCGAGGCGAGTCTCTTCTTTCGCCTGGTGAGCTACCGCTACCAGCGCGGCTCGACGCTCATCACCACCAACAAGGCGGTCAAGGACTGGCCGGAGATCCTCGCCGGCGACGAGGCGATGGCCGCGGCGCTCCTCGACCGCCTGCTCCACCACTGCAACGTCTTCCACATCAAGGGGCGAAGCTACCGCCTCCGCGACCTGGAGCGGCTGCTCAAGTGAGGAGACTCCGCAGCTCGAGCCCGGCGGCAAACCACGGCCGAGCGTCGATCTGGGGGGTACTCCTACCCTGGACCGGGTCGAGATCGTCGATCCTGCGGCGATTCTGGAGGCCGAATCTCGCGCCGCCGGGCTCCTACGCCCCATCCGACTCGAGATCGCCTCGGAGGCCCCTCAGGCCGCTCCTACCGCGCTCAGGCCCCAGCGGCGCGCGCCGTCCCCGCCTCGGGCGGAGCTACCCCCCAGACCCCCGCCCTCGCTCCGCCCGAGGCGGGGACGCGGGGGGGATCCCCCGGCGTCCCCATCCCTACCAACGAATCACCAACCATGAACGGGGGTCGTCAAACTGGGTGTACACCAAGGTCGTCAAACTCGGTGTCCATTGACAGCCTGGCGGAAGGTCAGCCACCACGGCGTCGAGCCGGCCCGGAATCCGAGCAGGAGGACGTTGATCCCCCGGTAGGCCCTCCCGGTGGCGAGGTTGGCCGGGGCCAGCCCGTCCACCTTCCAGGGGCGCGACCACGGCACGACCCCCTGCTCGAGCTGCTCCAGGATCTGCTCCGTGACGATCTCGTAGACCTTCGACATCTGCTCTCTCCTTCCGGCTCCGGGTCCGGTTGATTCCGGTACCCCGACGAGAGGTTCTTTCCCCTCGACGCACCCAGAATCCAGTCAGGCCGCGAGACTGCGACAAGGCTGGCGAAGCCACCCGTAGGGCTTGGCCTTGCGCCGGCGAAGCGGCCGCCTAGACTGGTGGGTCGTTGAGGGGAGAGAACGGGAGAGAGGCGGTCTGCGCCCGAAGGGCGTCCGGGTCTGCTTCCGGCTGATGGCCTGCTCGCAATTTCCGCAGCCGCCGGCGGAGCCCTACCGGAGAGCTATAGGTCAGCCATACAGGGCAAATACAGGGGGGCGGAGCAAGTCGTTTGCTTGCAGCGGGATCGCGGCCAGGCCCGTCACAGTTTCATCGGTGGCCCGTCACCGTTTCATCCCTGGGCGCCGGGTAGGGCGTCACCGTTTCATCGGTGGGGGCGTCACCGATTCATCTGGAAAAGTCTGGGCGATCCGTAGGCTTCTCCACAGTCGGCCGTCACACTTTCATCGATCAGTTCCTCGCGAGCGACCTCCTGGCACGCCAGGTACGACCGACCGAACGCCGCCTGGACCAATTGCGCTACCATGTTGCTCAAGCCGGATGCGACCAGGGTTCAGCATGTCACTGCCGACCAGACTCCGAGTCCAGAAGCCCCTTCGCTGGGCAGGTCGCAGTGCCGACGGGAGCCGACTGCGAACGGGCACAAGCGGACGAGGAGAAGCATGACCGAGGTCGACCACGCACATCAACAGGACGCCCGTAGCCAGACAGATCCAGCCGGCCTACGGAGCGCAGTCCATTCGCACCTGACAGCGCTCGGCTTTTCCAAGAATTGCAACGGTTACTACCTAGACGGGTCGGTATCGAAGCAGCGGATTCGCGATCTCCACTCAGCGCATCGGGAGGAGATACTAGCTAAGAACAAGACCTTCATCGAAACCTACGGGCCCGAGCTAGTAAAGCACTTTGCAACCGGACGCCAGGTTGATCCCGACCGAATTGACCCGGAACTCGTTGAAGTCAAGTCCGAAACGAGTGAGTCACGATTGTTCCGGCTCGCATGCCTGCTGTGGTCGGTCCCCGTGTCCCAAGGATTCGGGCGGCGCCTTCGCTTCCTCGTCCGCGATCGTCAGAATGGGTGTCTGATCGGCTTGTTCGCCCTCGGAGACCCCGTATTCAACCTCTCTGCTAGAGACACATGGGTTGGTTGGGACCACACCGGTCGTGGCAAGCGCCTAGTGCACGTCATGGATGCCTACGTTGTAGGGGCACTTCCGCCGTATTCCATGCTCATTGGCGGCAAGCTCGTGGCCGCGATGATGGGCAGCGATGAGGTCAGAGCTGCCTACGAGCGAAAGTACCTCGGCAGGCGAGCGGTCATTAGCGGCAAAGTGAATCGCGCCCGTCTGGTGCTGCTGACTACGACCTCCGCGCTCGGCAGATCTTCCATCTATAACCGCCTCGTCGTCCCGGACGGGCCACGCTTTGTCCGTATAGGCGCCACAAAGGGATTCGGACATTTCCACCTGTCAGGCGAGATCTTCGCGTCACTGCGCGCCTACCTCGAGGAGATCGGACACCCGTATGCCTCCGGCCACCGGTTCGGCATGGGGCCAAACTGGAAGATCCGTGTGGCCCGGACGGCGCTCGAGAGGATCGGCATCGATGGTAACGCGGTCTTGAAGCATGGCATCGAACGCGAGGTGTACGCGATCCCCCTCGCGACTAACTGGCGCAAGGTTCTTCTGGGGGAGCATCGCAACGTGCGATCTTGCACCTTGCCGCTGCCCGAGATCACTCAGTTCTGCCTCAGCCGCTGGGTGATTCCGCGAGCTGCGCGAGACAAGCGGTACAAGAGCTTCGCGCGCTGTCGGATCATGGAGTGTCTTGAGAACGGCGGACCAGGGTCTGCGTGGTAGCGGAAAGTGAGTGGCGATCTCGCGCAGTGGGAAGAGCGCCTCAAGGGCCACTTCCGGCAGCTAGCCGCTACTAGGCGAGAAGCGGCGGGCGGCTCCCCCCTCTTCGCACTCGAGCACGACCTAGAGCCGCCGGAGATCGAAGCTCTCAGGGCCGCGATTTGCGCGCATATTGCTCATGAGCCGCCGCAAGACGAACACGCCCTGGCGTGGATCGTGTACGCCGCAGAGTTTGGCTACCGCTACTCTGGTGACGAGTACTGGCAGACATTCGAGCAGGAGACGCCCGGATGGACGGTCCATGGGGACCGCCGGTGGGTCCGCCACCGCTATCGCTCTTTTAGCAAGCAGTACGGAGGTGCGGAGCCCTCCGGGGCTTGGGCTGAGCACTTCTCGATCATCTGCTGGCCGATTACACACGCGCTCCTTCCCTGTGATCTGCAGCGCCAGCTGGCGAGAGTCCTCTACGAACTCCGTCACGCATTCTCTGCAGAGTTGCTCGAGTCTCCGACCTCTCTCGGCGAGTTCATACAAGCCCGGAGCTGGAACGCCACATCGCGCTTTCAGAACCTCGCCCAGGAAGTGGCACTTGTCGGGCAGATATCGACCGCCTTGCTCTTGGAGGGCGAGTTCGGGACCGACAGCCTGATCTACCCGCCAACGCTCGAGAGGATCGGCAACGACCTAGACCGCGAGCGCCGAGCGCGCGAGTGGCTTCGTGGCGCACGCCGGTCCGCGCAAGAGCGGGCGCGGGTTCGTGGACTGACCCTCAGATGGAGAACATCCATCTCTTCCGCCGAAGAGTCTCAAGGTTCGCGCGAGGAAGCCGCCGCTCTCGGCATCGAGCCACGAGTAGTACTTCGTCCAAACGACTCGACGGGCGACTCCTGGGACGTCTCGCTGGAGGTCCCGGATCTGTCGCACCTGTTGCTGAGGTTTCCGCGTACGCGCGAGGTGCTTACGAATAGCCGATGCGTCGTCGCAGGTGCCTCAGGGAGGCCCCTCGCGAGGGGGACCTTTCTCCATGGCTCACGGCGTGTCACGCTGGCCAGATGGCCCCGCCCGGACGAGGTGCTCTTACAGTTCGAGAGGACCGATCCTCAGCTCGAGTACATTCTGCGGGCGGAGTGTCTGCTGCGCCCGGGTCCATCCTGGCTGTTCAGGATTGCGTCAGACGGATTGGCTTATGAGCTGCGGAGTCTTCGTGTTCGACCTGGAGAAGGATACCTCCTGGTGACGGCGACCGGTTCGGTTGGAGGCTCCGAGCATGTTCGGCCTACTAACCTCGACTGTGCAGGCGTGCACGGTGGGCGACTGGATCTTCCCTCCGCACTGACTCCGGAATGGGAGGAGGCGCTCCGGCTCCTCGGCCTTGTGCAGGCACGGGCCATCGAGGTCTGGCCTGCGGGGCTGTCAGCTGCCCTTTGGGACGGAGAGGGCCACGGTGAGTGGCTCGCCTCTGAGAGGCCATGTTTGGCGATCACAAGCGATCATCCCATCGATGCTTTGGCTGTCTCGATGGCAGGGAGCTCAGAGTCGCCGCTTGAGGTCCAACCGATAGTGCCCGGAGAGCCTGTCTTCCTGGAACTGCCGGCGCTGCCCATCGGTCTTCACAGAGTCCGCGTCTGCGCCAGGGCCACGCCAGGTGCTGACACGGAGCCCTTGGGCGACCTCGACGTTGTGATGCGCATTCGCGAGGCCCGCCCGTGGTCCCCCGGCGTGAGCCCCCAGGGCCCGCTACTCGTTCAGATCGATCCGCCTGCACCTACTCTCGAGCAACTGTGGGAAGGGCGAGTAGGCCTGACGATTCAGGGGCCGCCTGGCCGAAAGGTCAGAAGTCGGGTATCACTCTTCGAACGGGAGGAAGGGGAGGCGATCTTCGCAAATCGGCTCCCACCGCTTAGTTTCCCGGTGGGCCCTGACGCTTGGGGCACTCACTTCGAGAGGAACTTCCGCCAAGTCAAGCAAGCCGAGGAAGGCTATGACCTCGCGCGCGTCTGTCGACTGGAGTTCTCCGCCGATGAACTGGGGACATTCACGGTCCGCTGTGAGCGAGAATTCACGCCGCTTCGCTGGGCGGTACGTCGCCGTGGGCAACGTCACTTAGTGCGCCTCTTGGATGACAGCGGAGAGGAACCTCCTCCCATCGTGACACGTATGGGCTTTGAGGCCCCCTGTGCAGAGGAGCCCGTCGCGGCTGCCGAGTCCGAATGCGAGGTGCCTGAGGCGGGCGGGATGTATATCGCAAAGGGCGGACGTTCCACGGTCGCCGTGATCGTGCCCCCGGTGGTGCGGAACCTGACCGATCTCCGATGTGCCCCACGCGTTGACGGCAGGATCCGCTCACCTGAGGGCTTGTCTCAGCTCTTGGGAATAGTGCGCCTATGGGGTGAAGCGAGACTGACCGGCGACTTCTTCGCGGTGAGCCGCCAACGCGAGGTGCTACGTGCTCTCTCGCAACACCTTTTCGAACTCATTTGCGGCGAGAACTGGGCAAGAGCGGAGGCTACATGGCGCGATGAACCCCACGGAACTACACGCTTGCAGGAGGCCGTGTCTCGCCGGCGAGATGAAGCTGCCGTTGGAGAGATTCTGGCTCGCGAGGTCGCCGATCTGGTGGGGCACGGATGCGAAGAGAGAGTTCAGTTGCTCGCGAAGGTCGCAACTCGGTTCCATCTGCTGCCCTCGGGCCTGCCGGAGGCCCAAGTCACCGTCGAGTGGCTGTCAGAGTTCGCCCTCCGTCTCGCAAGCGACCCGGTGAACCTGGAGGCATGGGCCAGCGAACGCTGCAGAGAAGGACTGAATCGGCTCCTCGAGGCGCCTGTACTGGCAAGGGCTGCGAGGCTGCTTGTGCTCTTGACGGACGCTCATCTCAAGCGCAGAGTCGCGCCGGGCGAGCTGTATGCTAGCTGGGGATGGACATGAGACGTCTGAGTGCCGAGGAGGTCCACGCACAGAAAGTAGTGGAACTTGGACTCGACGCGAGCGCGCTCGACCTCACATCCGTCGAAGCCGTCGGGGGATCTCTGCGCAGGGCAGCGAGCTTTCTATGCCCTTGCACTGCGCCGACGCTGGTGCGGGGTGTAGTCGGCCCGCTCCGGGGTCTCGTAGGGGATCTCGATGCCATCAAGGTCCTCGTCGAGGACACCCTCGACGCGATGATCGCCCACGGCGACATTCTCGAGCACCGCGACATCGAGGGGGATGGGGAGCACGGAACGGGCGCCTTCCTGTATGCGGCGCCCGCCAGCTTCATCTCGCGCGAGAGCGGCTCTGTCATCATCGTCGGTATTGCCTCCGACCAGCTCACCGCACTCCCAGATGAACTCGAGAAGCGCGTGGAGTATGTCAAGCATCTGAGGCGTCTGACTCCGACGCCGGGCGAGGATCTAGAGGCCGAGCTCGCAGAACTCGGGCTGGTCGAGATCTCGTACGAAGACTGGTTGAAAGTTCCTCCGGTGGAGACCGCTGCACAGCATTTGGCGCGACTGGACCGACTGCTGGACTCAGCACAGCCGTCTCGCGACGTTCCCGGACTCTTCCTGCTTGATCCGGCGCGCCCAGTGCACTACTACCGCGGCAGATGGGTGCAGCCCCGTACTCAGTCGGGACGATTCGTAGCGCGTAGAAGCCAGGCCTACGGGTCGCAGCTTTGGTGCTACGTACAACTGCGGGAGGGTAACCCAGAGCGCCTCATCGACCTACCGATGCCAGGGAGTCGATGGCGCGGTTGCGATGAGGCCTGGCGTCTGCAGCTGGCCGTAGACGCCCAGCGCGGAGAGCCTCAGCGCTGCAGAATCCGCCCCGGGCCCGGAGGCACACAGGTGTTGGAGTTTTTCTCACCCGTCCCGATGTGGGCGCAGCGGAGGTGGGACGCGATCGGTGAGCCCGTCTCGAGCTCCGGCTGCTTGTTCGCCTATCGCCTGGCCGATGCCGAGCTCTCCGAGGAGGTACGGTTCGTCCGTGAAGAACTGTGGCTTGCGAGTATCACGGAGAGCGCGCGGTGACTAACGAGAGGATTGCGGCATGTCGCTGACGATTGGCGAGACCACCCACCAACTTCACCGTGCGCTGCAGGATTACATCGAGGCCACCTACCACGTAAGTCATCCGACTCTTGTGGCGCAACGGCGGCGGCTCCTCGAGGAGCCTGGCGTGATCCATCAGCGCCCGTACTTGGAGAGCACGCCTCGTTACAAGACCGGCGCTAGGTTTCGGGATCTTGGCCTGGACGACGCGGTGCTCGAGGTCTTCTCTGCCGTTTCGGGGACCGAGGGTGACTTGGGGTTGGTCATTCACGATCCGCCGTATCAGCACCAAGCCATCTCCACCAAGCTAGCGCTCGTTGACGGCCACAGCCTCGTGGTGATGACGGGTACGGGCTCTGGTAAGACCGAGTGCTTCCTATTGCCTATCCTCGGCAAGCTTGCCCGCGAGGCCCAGGCCAAGGGGCAGGAGTTTGGCAGCACGGCGGCAGTCCGTGCGATGGTGCTGTATCCGATGAACGCACTCGTGAATGACCAGCTCGGACGACTTCGGCTGCTCTTCGGGGACCCACGGATCGTCAGGAAGTTCATGGAGTGGTCAGGGCGGCCCGCGCGATTCGCTAGATACACGAGCCGGACTCTGTATCCGGGTGTCCGTGACGCGGCGAAGGACCAGGACCGACTTGCTCCCATCGGCAAGTACTACGTGAGCAACTTAGAGCTCGCCCAAGGTCCACCTTCACCTCAGCAGATGGCGGCGGAAGCTCTTGTGCGTGAGCTGAAGAAGCGCGGGAAGTGGCCTGCGAAGCCGGATCTCATCGCCTGGTACGGGAAGAAGGGCTCGCGGTGGCGGGATCCCAAGAGTCGTGACTTTAGGAGATGCGTGACCCTGCCGGAGGATCCCGAGCTCTTCACACGACATGAAGTGCACCAAGCGCCGCCCGACATCCTCGTTACGAACTACTCAATGCTCGAGTACATGCTAATGCGGCCCCTGGAGAGACCGGTCTTCGACCACACACGGGACTGGTTGCAGGCGAACCCCGAGGAGCGCTTCCTACTCGTGATCGACGAAGCTCACCTCTACCGTGGAGCAGCAGGCGCCGAGGTGGCGCTGCTTATTCGCCGCCTTCGTATGCGGCTCGGTATCCCGGCGGAGCGCCTCCAAGTGATCTGCACGAGCGCGAGCTTCAAGGACGGCGAATACGCCAGGAAGTTCGGCGCGCAGTTAACCGGGAAGGAGACATCTCACTTCAGAAAGGTTGAAGGAGATCTCCTTCTCCGCACGGGCGCAGGCAAGGGAAGTGACAGGGACGCGACCGCCCTTGACGCAATCGACCTCCGAGCGTTCTACGAATCCGAGAGCGAAGGCGCCCGCATTCCACAGATCGCGTCGTTCCTGGCCTACCGAGGGGTTGAACGCCCGTGGCAGTTGCAGCGGGCAATCTATGATGCCTTGGTCTCGTTCCCGCCGATGGCGAGCCTTATCAACATCACTATGCGAGAGGCGCAACCCGTCGATGCGCTTCCAGACGCACTCTTCGAGGGTGCCGATCGTGAGGTCGGAGCCAGGGCCGTCACGAACCTGATCGCGCTAGGAAGTGTCGCGAGGCGAGACCCGACAGAACCCGGGCTCCTCCCTTGCAGGGTCCACTCGTTCTACCGTGGACTAGCCGGGCTCTGGGTGTGTATGGACGCGTCGTGCACGGCCCTGCCGCCCGAACAGAGCGGCGGACCCGCGGGGAAGCTGTTTGGTCAGCCCAGGGATTCCTGCGACTGCGGAGCCAGGGTCCTTGAGCTCTACACATGCCGCAATTGCGGCACTGCCTATGCTCGCGCCTACACGAACGACACTGACGACCCAAACTTCCTTTGGTCGGAGCCGGGAGGCGCCTTTCGCACGCTGTCAGGGCACGTCGACGAACTTGCACCGATCGATCTGCTATTGGAGCCGCCGGTGTTCGCAGAGTCGGTGGAGCCGGCAGAGTACGACCTCGTCACGGGACGCCTGAACCCACAGCAACTCGGGCCGCGCACGCGCCAGGTCTACCTACGCGCCGGACGGTCCGTCCCCCCGGACTCCGACGACGAGCCGCGCAACACCTCCCCGGGCGAGTTTCGTCCCTGTGCCGTTTGCGGCGGAAGCGCCGCCTTTGGTCGCTCCTCCGTTCAGGACCATCAGACGAAGGGAGACCAACCCTTTCAAGCGCTGATTGCCAAACAGATCCAAGTCCAACCCCAGAGCCCGGTCCCAGCGACACGACTCGCGCCGCTGCGCGGCAGGAAGGTTCTCATCTTCTCGGATTCGCGTCAGACAGCTGCACGGCTCGCGCCGAATCTCCAGACGTACTCGACTCAGGACGCGCTTCGACCGCTGATCATTTCCGGCTATGCGCGACTCACAAGTGTGCCCGTCGTTGCCGGAATGCTGTCGCTCAGCGATCTCTACCTGGGAGTACTCATTGCCTCCAAAGAGATGGGGGTGCGGCTTCGCCCTGAGCTGAAGAGCGGTGAGCGTTTCCAGGACGAACTCGAGGTGGAGAAGGCGATTGATGTCGGAGCGCTTTCGAACCCGACTGCACTGCTCTCCCTCTGGGGGAAGATGCGGGCGTCCCGCCCGCCAGAGTCACTGCTGCGGGCAATCGTAAAGTCTCTTGGCGACCGCTATTACGGTTTGGAATCGTTGGCGCTCGCCTCGCTTGTCGAGCGCCCCGATCACACGTCGACGCTCGAAGCGCTTCCGGAGATCACCGGATTGGCGCTCACTCAAGATCAGAAGCTTGCTGTTGCCCGAGCTTGGATACGGTGCTGGGGAAGAGTCGGGCTCTGGATGAGTCAGATGCCGCCGGCGTGGTGGGGTTCAAGCCGGGAGTTCCAGCCGCGTTCGGGCAAGTTCGAGGAGATGAAGCGGCTTCTCGGGGAGAAGACATCGCGATCGTTCTTCCATAAGGAATGGCTGCCAAAGTTGCTGGAGATCTTCGCAGAGCAGCTCGCGCCAGGGAAATTCCGGCTGAAAGGTGGCGAACTGTCCCTCCTAATTGGTGGAACTTGGGCCTACTGCCAGGCTTGCCGGACAGCTCAGCGACCGTTCCCCGGACGACCCACCTGCATCAACTGCGGCCAGGATACCGCGTTCCCCATCGATCCAGACGGGGATCCTGTTTTCGTAGCTAGGAAGGGATACTACAGGGCGAGTACGCTCGACGCTCTACGGACGCCACCCACGCCTCCGATGGCACTGATCGCGGCCGAGCACACGGCACAGCTCAACGCCGCACAGGCAGACGACGTTTTCTCGAAGGCGGAGGAGCACGAACTGCTCTTCCAGGACGTTGATCTGGGGCCCGACGACACCGGACGTGAGCGCCCCGCGATCGATGTTCTGTCGTGTACGACGACGATGGAGGTCGGCATCGACATCGGGACTCTCTCTGGCGTCTCGCTCCGAAACATGCCTCCGGCACGAGCGAACTACCAGCAGCGTGCTGGCCGGGCGGGTCGCCGGGGCAATGCAGTCGCCACGGTAACTGCCTTCGGCAGCGCTGATAGCCACGACGAGCACTACTTCACGCATCCTGACCAGATGATCCGGGGCGCTGTTGAGGATCCAACTCTCACGCTCGACAACCCCGAGATCGCGCGACGTCACTCAACTGCGTATCTGCTGCAGAGGTATCACCAGGCAAGGCTGCCTGAGATCGACCCCGAGGCCCAGCCACACCTCTTTGCGGTGCTGGGAACCGTGCAGGACTTCAAGAACCCTAAGAAGGTTCTGAACCGAGTCGATCTCGAAGACTGGCTACGCTCGAACGAGATCGAGTTGAAGGCCGCTACCGCCGGTTGGCTCCCCACCGAGATTGCTGCCACGGACCGTCAGCGGCTTCTCGATACCCTGATCGCAGGCACCCTGCAGCCTATTGACGAAGCGATCGAATTTGAAGGCGCAACCGCTGCCAGCGCGGCCGCGCAGAAAGGTGCCGAGCCAGCGGCAGGGGAAGGCGAGGACGGTGCCACGAGCCTGGAGGTTCCCGATGAGGAAGGCGAGGAGCGACCGGGACGGGATGCAGCCTCGGAGAAGCTCCTAGATCGCCTCCTCTACAAGGGTGTTCTGCCACGGTATGCGTTCCCTACTGACGTAGCCACCTTCCACGTCTTCGATCCGGACCGCTCCACCTACTATCGACCAGCCTTTCGATTTGCCCCTTCTCAGGGCCTCCCGGTGGCGCTGTCACAGTATGCGCCAGGCAAGGAGGTATGGATCGGAAGTAGGCTCTGGACTTCGGGCGCCATCTACTCACCGATGCGGAATGACCGCTACCGCGCGTGGCTCACTCGGCGGCTCTACTACGAGTGCCGGTACTGCCACTACGCCAAAACCACGACGCTTGACGGAGGGATACGCGGCGAGTCGAGGGATTGTGAAGCATGCGGCGGCGTTGGGACGTTCGGCCCTGCGAGGCACTGGTTGCGTCCTCCTGGCTTCGCTCACCCCGTAAGCAAGGAGGAGGGGACGTCACCTGACGACCAGCCCGCACGGAGCTACGCTACGCGTGCGAAGTTGACGATGCCCTCTCCACCGGACGAGTCGAAGTGGACTAAGCTCAACGACTACATCCGTGTGCACTACACCCGGCAGCACCTCCTAGTTACGAACCGGGGGCCACGCGAGGAAGGTTACACCTACTGCACGAAGTGCGGGCTCATCGAACCGACGGCTCTACCAAGAGGCGTCGTTGGAGCAGCACACCGGAAGCCGTATCCGGATCAGAAGGACGCGAACTGCCCCGGCGGAGGCGCCACCAAGGGGCTAGTTCTTGGCACTGATTTCATCAGCGACGTTCTTCTCGTGTCCATCGGCGTAAACCAGCCGCTGACCCTTGCGCCTGGTCTTTTGGCAACTGACGTGGCGCTCCGCACGATCAGCGAGGCTCTCACCAAGGCTGCGTGTGCAAAGCTCGAACTCGAAGCTACCGAGTTGCAAGCCGAATATAGGCCCGCTCTCACGGCTGCTGGACGCGACGGCCGCGAGGCCGAGATCTACCTTTACGACACGCTACCCGGCGGCGCCGGATTCGCACAGCGAGTCGGTCACCTGGGGCTGGTGGTTTTCGAGGATGCACTGCGTATCCTCGAGGAATGTCCAGAGAGCTGCGATCGGTCCTGTTACCGCTGCCTGCGCAGCTACAAGAATAAGTTTGAACACGATCTCCTCGATCGTCACGTCGGCTCGAGCCTGCTCCGGTTTGCGTTGTGGGGTAAGCGACCAACACTCGAGGCGGCGCGCCTGGAGCGGTCGACCGACCTACTCCTTCAAGATCTACAACGCCACGGAATCGACGGCCTGAACCTCGGGAGGCGGCAGACTCTCACCGTGCCTGGGGTCGGTCGCGTTATGGCGCCCATTCTCGCATCGAGGGCCTCCGGAGAGCAGTATGTGATCGGGCTGCATAGCCCGTTGACGCCTGACGAGCCGTCGGATGACGGGCTGCGTGAGCTAAAGGAGTTCTCCGCCGTTCCAGTGATTCTCGTTGACGAGTTGGTGGTCCGGCGCAATCTGCCCGCCGCCACTGCGACGCTGCTAGACCGGATCGGATAGGGTGCAGTCCTGGATGGCGCAGTCTGAATTTGCGTTGAGCGGGACGACTAATGGCCCGGAATCGTGGCCCCAAGCCCCAGCGGAGATCACCGTCACGACACTGGCTGAAATCGAATCCTGTCCGCGTCGCTGGGCCCTCAGCGCAGCCAGCTATCCAGATACGTGGGAGGGGCGCGGTTATCCACCGCGTGTGCATCTGGGCGGGCTGGCCGGAACGGTCGTACACCTCGCGCTTGAGACCATTACCAGAGCATTGGTCAGGGCTGGCTGCCGCGGGGTTCAGGATCCAAATACGTTCCAGGTCATGAAGAGCCTCGGGGGTCATTCCCAGGTCGTGAACACCTGCATCGACCGGGTGCTAGAACGCTTCGCCGGGAATCCGAGGGCACAAGGGCTCCTCGAGTTCGCTGCCCGCTCGCTACGTGGACGAGTGCCCGAGCTCCGGACTCGCACACAAACGATGCTGAGCCGTGTTCGCCTGCCCTCCGTAGGGGCCCCCCAGATCGAGGAGAGGACCATCGTCGAGCGCGGGCCCCTACCTATGGGCGTGTTCGCTGAGGTGGAGCTTCGCGCCAAGGAGATCCGGTGGAAGGGGAGGGCGGATCTCCTTGTGCTCTCGCCGGACGTGTGCGGAATCACGGACTTCAAGACTGGCGCACCCGATGACGGTCATCAGTTTCAGATCAGGGTCTATGCGCTCCTTTGGAGTCGCGACGCCGAGTTGAATCCGACGCGCCGGCGCGCCGACCGCCTGGTGCTTGCGTACGAAGCAGGAGAGGTGGAGGCGAGTGCTCCGAGCGATGCTGAACTCGATGCCATCGAGAGGAACATCGTGGCTCGGGGCGAGGCGGCGCGACAGGCTGTGTCGCAATCGCCGCCCGAGGCACGACCCAGTGCCGACAACTGCCGTTACTGCGGCGTACGCCAGCTCTGTTCAGAGTACTGGACTGCGAAAGCTCAGCAAAAGATAGCTGAACAAGCGGGGGACGCACGGTTCGGAGACGCCGAGGTCACGATTACTGGACGGCACGGTCCATCAAGTTGGGACGCCCGAGTTGAGCTGTCCCGAAACCTGCCGCCGGGGATGCCGGCTGTCTTTAGAACAAGCAGTAGTAGCGAACTCCAAGTCGGCGCTCGGCTGCGCGTCGTTGACGCCGCGATCGTCCTGGACGGGGAAGACCAAGCGGAGCCCGCCGTCATCACGCTTGGGAAGCTCAGCGAGGCATACGCAGTCGCCAACGCTTGATTCGTGAACGGGCCGGCTGTCCGCCCTACGTTCAACGAACACGGAGGGACTGCAGCCTGCGAGCGAGCTCGGCCGCAGTCCTCGGACGGCGGTCTCCACCGAGATGCAACGTCCGTTCGAAGAAGCTCCGGAGTTTCTCGGGGCAGCCAGGGAGATGACCGGCGATCGGCTGCGATCTCCCGTCCCGTATAGTCTAGGGCCGGTAGGGACGGTTCTAGGAGGGAGGAATCCGCGTCGTCTTGCGCGCGCCCTAACTCGAGAGGGGCGGCCCCGTAGGACCGCCCCAGGCGAACTCGGAAGGTAGAGTCGAATCAGGCGCGAGATGCCTTGCTACGGGCGGGCGTGGTCTTTCGCTCGACCGCCTCGATCGGTGCTTGCTCACCGCCCGCCTCGAACCGGAACCCCACGACCCCGTCGCCGAAGTCCTCGACAGCGAACCCCCGAGCCTTGCCCAGGCTCACGCCGTGGTGGGCGAAGAAGCGCTTGGCGTCGACGAGGAAGGAGACCCCGTTTGGCTGGGTGCGCAGGCGGTAGCGGCCCTTGGCGTCCTCGGCAGCGGAGCGGATGCCCACGGCCTGGGTTTCCTGGTTGTAGCCGAGCTGGACGTGGGTGACCCCGTCACCGAGCATAGCGGCGGCGGCCTGGGTGAGGATCAGCTGGCCGGTGCGCCGGACGGTGATCCGGGGGGCGGTGGTGCTGGCGGTGGCGGCACCCTCGAAGAACTCGAATCCGTTGCTCATGGTTGACCTCCTGGTCGGTTGGCGGGGAGGAGCCCCCGCGGTGGATGGGCCACCAGTACGGGGGTTCGCGCCGGTTCGTCAACCAGCCAGACGGCGGGAATCGCGACCCCGTCGGCGCGGTCGGTGAGGGCCCCGGCGGGGTTGGCCAGGGCTGGGTTGCCCCTCGAGCTGGTGTAACCTGCTGCGCTCACGACCGGCCTCGGAGGACCGTCTCAGCACCCCACCAGCGCCCGCCGGGGCCGGGCTCTATCCCATCTGCTCGCTCTGCCGACCGGCGATTCCGCCATGACCGCCCCCCGGACCTACGACGTCTTCCTCTCCCACGCCACGGCGGACAAGCCATGGGTGCGGACATTCGCAGCCGAGCTCGAGGCGCAGGGGCTCTCGGTGTTCCTGGACGAGCACAAGCTCGATCCCGGCGACAACTTCGTCCTCGAGCTGAGCGATGGCCTGCGCGACAGCCGGTTCCTGGTGCTGGTGCTCTCGCCCCAGTCGGCCGAGCGGCCCTGGGTGGTCCAGGAGTGGGCGGCCTTCCTGGCGAAGCACGGGCCGGTGGGGCGGGTGCTGCCCGTGGTGCTTGAGTCGGCGGAGGTGCCGACGATCCTGGGGCCGATCCAGCGGCTCGACGCGACGGACCGGGACGCGGTGCGGGTGGCGGGGGAGGTAGCGCGGGTCGTCGGTCGGCCGGGGGAGATCCCCGAAGGGGACGCCCGGCGGCTGGTGATCGGGCTGGAGCTGACGTTCGTCGTTTCCCGGCGGGGCCAAGGGGAGGAGGAGCGGTGGGTGGTGACCGGGCCGGACGGGCGGCCGCGGGAGGTCGAGCCGCCGTGGCGAACGGATCCTCGTCTCGGGGTAGCACTCTTCGAGTTCGGGCTCCTGACCGGGCGGCCGGTGACGACCGACCAGGACCGGGCGGATCTGACCCGCCACGCGACGCTCGTGGGGGAGGCCCTGTTCGACTTCCTCTTCGCCAGCGAGGAGGGAGCGGCAGCGCTCGGTCGGGCGACTCTCCCCGGCCGCGGTCGGCCGCTGGTGACGGTGCGAAGCGACGACGACCTGTTGCTCTCGCTCCCCTGGGAGCTTGTCCACCGGGACGGCTCGTTCCTGCTGCGCGACGGGCGGATCGACCTTGCCCGCTCGGTGCCCGGGGAGGTCGGCGCTGGAGCGCTTCTCGGGGAACCCACGGGCTACCTCAGCCTGGTGGTCAACGTCTCGGCCCCGGAGGGGAGCGGGCTCGACTACGAGGGGGAGAGCTACCGGATCACCCGAGCGCTCTCGGAGCGGTGCGCGATGGTGCCGACCGAGCTGGGGACGGTCGAGGATCTGCTCGAGACGGTGGCACGGGAGCGGCCGACGGGGGTCCACTTCTCGGGTCACGGCGCCCCCGGGAAGCTGGCCTTCGAGGACGACGAGGGTCGGCCGGAGGAGATCTCGATCGACGACCTGGTGAGGAGGCTCCGCGAACGCCAGCCGCACGGCGTGCTGCCGCCGTTCTTCTATCTCGCGAGCTGCCACGGCAACACGCCGCCGGACGTCGCGGCGGAGACGGCCGGCTCCGGGGCGGCAGCGGCGCGGCTCCACCGCGAGGGGGTCGCGCAGGTGGTGGGCTACTCCGGGCCGATCGTCGACGAGCTCTCGACGCGGGCCGAGGAGGCGCTCTACGGGGCGATCGCGGCGGGAGGCACGACCCGGCACGCGGTCGTCCAGGCGCGGGAGGCCCTCGGCCGGCCGTTCGGGTCGGTTGCGGGGCGTCACCGGCCGGGGGAGAGCCGGGCAGCGGGGGCGGTCGCGGCGGGAGTAACGACCGGTGCGCCGGTCCACACCCACCCGTTCGCCTGGGCGCAGCTCGTCCTTTACCACCGCGGCCCGGACCGCCCGTTGAGCCTTCCGGTGCCGGCCGAGGAACTGCGGCGACGCGAGGAGGGTCTGGAGCGGACCCTGGTGGGTGCTGGCCACCGCAGGTGGCTGGGTACGGGCTTCATCGGCCGGCGCGGTGAGCTCCACCGGCTCCGGCGGCGGATCCGGGAGGGCGAGAAGGTCTTCGTGCTCCAGGGGCTCGGCGGTCTCGGCAAGAGCACGCTCGCCTTCTATCTCCTGCCGATTCTCGCGGGCGAGGCGGACCGGTTGGTGCTCTGGTGCCAGGTGGCGGAGACGCGGCCCGACCCGGCGGTCGCCCTGGTGGACCAGCTCCTCGCCTACTGCCGCGGCCGCTTCGGGGTGGAGTGGGAAGGGGTGGTCCAGGCGGTCGACCGGCAGGCGGGGGACGACGCGGCGGAGCGATTCGGGATGTTCCTCGGCACCCTCCTCCAGAAGGCCGGGCAGCCGCTCGTTGCCTACCTTGACAACCTCGAGTCGCTCCTGGTGGGCCCGGAAGACCCGAGGGCGGCGCGGGCGGAGGGAGCCTTCGGCGAGTGGCGGGGCGAGGATGTGGCGCGGATCTGGGCGCTCCTGGCCCAGGTGGCGCGGGAGAGCGGGCGGCTTCGCCTCGTCGCGAGCTGCCGTTACCGTCACCGGGACTTCAGCGGCGCCGAGCTCCCCGTCTCGCCGCTGCCGCCGGATGCCCTGTACCGCCTCATGGGCTGGTTTCCGGCCCTGCGGCGGCTGACCGGCGAGAGCCGTGCCCAGTTGGTCGGTCGCCTTGCGGGTCACCCGCGGGCGGTCGAGTTCGCGAACGACCTGGTGGGGCACCGGCTCGCCGTCTGGCAGGAGGAGCATGACCTATGGCGGCTCCCTGAGCCGCCCGAGCCCGAGGACCTCGAGCGCGAGTGGCGGCAGATCGTCTCCCCGGCGCTCCCCGAAGTCGAGGAACGGCTACGGGACGATCTGCTACTGGCAGAGATCTGCGAACAGATCCTGGAAGAGCGCGGCCGCCGGATGCTCTACCGCATGAGCCTGCTCCGCCGGTCGTGGGAGTGGGCGCTGGTCGAGGTGCTGGGCGAGGAGGATGCTTCGGCTGAGGAGGTCCTCGCGACCGCCCAACGGCTGCGAGCGACCTCGCTCGTCGAGGCCGTCGAGCTGAATCTCGCCGCGGGCGGTAGCGCCCGGCGCTACACCCTGCATCCGGCCACGGCGGCGTTCGTGCGGGAGCGGCTGGGCGGTGACGGAGCGTTGCGCTCCAACGCCCACTGGCGCATCGGGGGACGTCTCGAGGCCGAAGCGGAGCGGTCGCCCTACATCGAGACGGACCTCGAGGCCGGCCACCACCTGTTCGAGGCGAAGGAGTACGACCGGGCCTCCGAGCTCCTGGGCTCGGCGTCCGACTGGCTGCGGAACCACGGCCGGGTACGCGAGGGTCTTGCGATCCTGGAGCCGTTCCTGGGGGAGCGAGTCACAGAGACGATGCAGCCGGTCCTCGTCGGGCGGCTGCTGGGGACGGTGGGCCTCGCCTACGCGGCCCTGGGGGAGGTGCAGAAGGCGATGGGCTACTACGAGCAGCAGCTCACGATCGCCCGGGAGATCGGGGACCGGCAAGGGGAGGGGAGCGCCCTCGGCAACCTGGGTATCGCCTACGCTCGCCTGGGGGAGGTGCAGAAGGCGATCGGCTACTACGAGCAGCGTCTCGTGATCGCTCGCGAGATCGGGGACCGGCGAGGGGAGGGGAAGGCCCTGGGCAACCTGGGCGTCGCCTACGCGTCCCTGGGGGAGGTGCAGAAGGCGATCGGCTACTACGAGCAGAATCTCGTGATCGCTC
>CAJQNK010000255.1 GCA_905479655.1 uncultured bacterium
GGCCCTCATCTCGGGCGGCGCCTCGAAGGCGCTCTACGCCGCGATCGACGAAGGCCTCGATGCCTTCGTCACCGGCGAGCCCACGGAGTGGGTCATGAACCTGGCCCGCGAGGCCGGGATCCACTACCTGGCCGCCGGCCACTACGCGACCGAACGCCTCGGACCACGCGCCCTCGGCGAGCATGTGGCCGGGAAGTTCGGGATCGAGGTCGAGTTCGTGGACGTGCCGAACCCGGTGTAGGGGCGCTCCGCGGACCGACTCCGGTTGGCGTCTTTGCGTGAGGAACGATCCGGCCGACGCGAGCACCCCGCGATGAACCCCCGAGCCTCGCGCTCAGCGCACCTCGGTTCCCTGCGGCACCACCTCATCGGGGCGCAGTAGCACCGGTCTGCCATCGACCGACGCCGCCAGGACCATCCCTTGCGATTCGACCCCCATGAGCTTGGCCGGCTGCAGGTTGGCGACGATCACCACCTGACGGCCCACGAGCTCCTCGGGAGAGTAGGCCTTGGCGATCCCCGCGACCACGGCCCGGGTCTCCCCCTCCGCGAGGGTCACCCGGAGCTGGAGCAGCTTGCTCGACTTCGGTATCGGCTCCGCCGCCTCGACGGTGGCCACACGAAGCTGGGTCTCGAAGAACTGTTCGATCGAGATCATGTCGGTCTTCTCCTGGTCGTCGTCCCCGTCCTCGGCGACGGCGGCCGCTAGCCACGCCTCCTTGTCGATGCGCGGGAAGAGCGGTTCGGGCTTCGGAAGGTCGGCGTCCGTCGGCAGTCCGCCCCAGGACAGGTCCGCCACGGTGGCGCCGTCCGGGTCGACCGCGATCGCCCGGAGGAGCCGCGCCGCGACCTCGGGCATGAACGGCAACAGCGCGGTCGTCACGATCCGCAGCGCCTCGAGACCGTTCCACAGGATGCGCGACACCGACTCGTCGGCTCGCTCGCCCTTGCGGATGAGCTTCCACGGCTCCCGGGACACGAGGTACTGGTTGGTCTCGGATAGCAGGGCCCAAAGCGCCATCAGGGCCCGGTCGAAGCTCAACTCCTCCATCGCCTCGTGGTACCGGGAGACGGCATGGTTCGACGCCTCGATCAGGGGATTCGAGTCGCACGGCGTGGGCGGCGTCCGGCCCTCGAACGCCTTGCGCGAAAGGGTCGCGAGCCGGCTGTAGGTGTTGCCGAGGTCGTTCGCCAGGTCCGCGTTGAACCGGTCGACGAAGGCCTCGTCCGAGTACGAGGCGTCCTGCCCGAAGTGCATCTCCCGCAGCAGGAAGTAGCGGAACGGGTCGGGGCCGAACTCGCGGATCAGCTCGTCGGGCCGCACGACGTTTCCCACCGACTTCGAGACCTTGCGGTCGTCTCTCATCCACCAGCCGTGGACCCAGACGGTCGACGGCAGCGGAAGGCCCGCGGAGAGCAGGAAGGCGGGCCAGAACACGCAGTGGTGGCGCAGGATGTCCTTGCCGATGAGGTGGACTTTCGGGCCGTCCGCCGCCGCCCACAGCTCCTGGTAGAGGCTGTCGTCGTCGGAACCGAAGCCCAGCGCGCTGAGGTAGTTGGTCAGGGCATCGAGCCACACGTAGACCGTCTGGCCCTCGTGGCCGGGGAAGGGGATGCCCCACGGCAGGCCCGCCCGGCTGACGGAGAGGTCCCGGAGCCCGCTCTCGATGAACGCCCGGACCTCGTTGCGCCGGGTCGCGGGCCGCACCCACTCCGGATTCTCGTCCAGGAGATCCAGCAGGGGCTGCTGGTACTTCGAGAGACGGAAGAAGACATTCTCCTCCTCGGTCCACTCCACCTCCCGCCCGTGGTCGGGGCAGCGGTTGCCCGGGAGAAGCTCCTTTTCCGTGTAGAAGGTCTCGCAGGAGGTGCAGTACCAGCCGCCATGGCGGTCGACGTAGAGGTCGCCGTTGGCCTGGATGCGCTCGATGATCGCCTCGACACCGAGCCGGTGCCGGGCCTCCGAGGTCCGGATGAAGTCGTCGTAGCTGAAGCCGAGCTCCGCCTTGAGCTCGTGGTAACGCCCCACGACCCGGTCGGCCAGCGCCCTGGGTGTCGTCCCCTGCTCTTCGGCGGCGCGGAGGATCTTCTGGCCGTGCTCGTCGGTCCCGGTCAGGAAGCGCACACGGTCGCCACGCATGCGGCGGTAGCGCGCCAGGGCGTCGGCGACGGTGCTCGTGTAGATGTGCCCGATGTGGGGCAGATCGTTGACGTAGTAGATCGGGGTGGTCAGGTAGAACGTGCTCATGATCCCTCTCGTGAGCCGGGAATGCTACCAGAGCCGGCCACCCGGAGGGCTCAGGTCGTCTCGCTCGTCGCCCCGCCGGGGAGATCCCCGCCGCCGAGATCCGCGTCGGCGAGATCCCCATCGCCGAAATCGTAGACGCGGCCACAGAAGAGACCTCGCGCCACGGCACGCCGGAGCTCCGTACGGGGCCGTCGACCGGCTCACCACCGAGAAGAACCCGGAAGCGGGTTCCGGCGATGCCGCCGCGCCGGAAGGGCCTCCACCCCGACATCCTCGAGGCCGAGACCGCGGACCACCCCCTCGATCACGGACAACGGCATCCCGAGGTCGAGACACGCCCCGAGGAACATGTCGCCGGCCAGGCCGTGGAACGGTTCGAGGTGCAGTCGTCTCACGGGGCCGGAAACTACCACGCGCCCCGCTCCCGCAGCGAGGCCCAGCGCCCGCCCCGCGCCACCACCAGGTGGTCCACCATGCGCACGCCGACCGCCTCCCCCGCCTCGACCATGCGACGCGTGAAGCTGATGTCTTCGGAGCTCGGGGTCGGATCCCCCGAGGGATGGGTGTGGAACAGGAGGATCCCGGCCGCGTCGGCCAGCAACGCCTGCTTCAACAGGTTCCGTGGTTCCACCGCCGCCCGGTTCAGCGTGCCTCGGAACACCTCGACCTCGCCCATGAGTCGATGGCGCACATCCAGCAGCAGGGCGCCCATCACCTCCTGGTCCCGCCTTCCGAAGCGCAACGCGAGGTAGGAGGCCACCAACCCCGGGCTCGACAGCAGGCGCCGCTCGGGAAGGCGGCACCGGGCCAGGCGGCGGCACAGCTCCAGGGCAGCCAGGACGACGGCGACCTGCGCCTGCCCCAGCCCGCTCTCCTTGAGCTGCGGGGCGGGCTGGTCCGGAAGGCCGGCCAGTCCCCCGGCGCGCAGCAGGGCACGGCGGGCCAGCTCGACGACCGGCACTCCCGGTCTCCCGGTGCGCAGGAGGATCGCCAGCAGCTCGGCGTCGGAGAGTCCACCCGGACCTCCGGCCAGCAGGCGCTCCCGGGGACGCTCCTCGGGGGGTGGACGGTCGCGCGGCGGCCCGGGGACGGCCGAGGGAATCTCGGCGACCGAGCACTCCGCGCCGGTCTTCTCGGTTGCTGGAGCTTCTTTCGTCGACATCTACCTCCCATGGACGCGATTCGGCTCCGGCATCGCTCAGCGGAGGTCCATTTCGTGTGGCGGGCGGTCTTCCGGACAGCGATAGGATCCGGGCATGCCTGGATCCCTCGTGTCCTTCGGCCCCTCGGAGAGCGATGGCGTGGACCCGGCGGAGGCGTCCGTCGTGGTGTGGCCGGTACCGTACGAGCGGACGACGTCCTACGGCTGCGGGACGGCCCGCGGACCCGGGGCGATCCTGGAGGCCTCGGGGCAGCTCGAGCTCTGGGACGAGCGGTCCCGTCGGCTCGTGGGGAGCTCAGGGGTGGCCACCCTGGAGCCGTTCTCGGCCCCGGACGAGCTGCCTCTCTCGGAGGTGCAGCAGCGCCTGACGACCGCCGCACTCGAGCCGCTGGAGGCGGGGCGTCGGGTCGTCGCCCTCGGCGGCGAGCACGGCCTCACTCCGGCCCTCGTGCAGGCAGCGGCCGCCGTCCACGGCGAGGTCGGCGTGGTCCACTTCGACGCCCACGCCGACCTCCGGGCGTCCTACGAGGGGACGCCCTGGAGCCACGCGTGCGCCCTGGCGAGGGTCCGGGACCTGGGGCTTCCGACGCTCTCGATCGGTCTCCGCGCCCTCTCGGAGAGCGAGGCGCAGCGCATCGAGGCCGACACGATCCCGGTCGTCTGGGCGTGGGATCTACCGCAGCTCGACCCCTCCCGCTTCCTCTCCTTCCTCACCGACCTGCCGCGCAGGGTCTATCTCACCTTCGACCTCGACTACTTCGACCCCGCCCTGCTGCCGGCCACCGGAACGCCGGAGCCTGGAGGCGGCCGATGGTGGCCCACCCTCGACCTTCTCGAGGTGCTGTTCGCCGAGAAGGAGGTCGTCGCCGCGGACTGCGTCGAGCTCGCGCCGATCCCCGCCCACCCCGCCAGCGACTTCCTGGCCGCGCGCCTGGTCTGGAAGTGGGTCGACCTGTGGGAGCGCCATCCGGCGGCGCGGTAGTGGTCTTCCCTGGTAGGTGGAGGTCGCGGGACAGGGGGTTGACGCAAAGGCGCAAAGACGCGAAAGAAGAGCACGGCTTCTCTTGGCGTCTTCGCGGCCTTGCGTGAGCTCCTGTGGATCGACCTGCGTCAGCTCCCCGTCACCGCGCGCCCCAGCTCCGGCGCCCCCTACCCGCAGAGGACGCTGCCGCCGTTCACGTTCACGATCTCGCCGGTGATGTGCCGCGCCAGTGGCGAGGCGAGGAAGAGCACGGGTCCCGCGATGTCCTCGGGTGAAGCCACCCGGCCGAGCGGGATCCCGGCCTCGATGGCCTGCCGGCCGCCGTCGGCGAAGGGCTCGACGCACATCTCGGTGTCGACCCAACCCGGGGCCACGGAGTTGACCCGGACATCGGGCGCCAGCTCCGTCGACCAGCCCTTGGTGGCGGCGATGATCGCACCCTTCGACGCGCCGTACGGACTGTAGAAGGCCTCGCCGCGCTGTCCCGCGGTGGACGTGATGTTGACGATCGAGGCGTTGCGCGACCGCCGCAGGAGCGGCAGCGCCTCGCGGGCGACCAGGAACGGTCCGTCGACGTTGACGCGGAGGGTCTCCTGAAGGCGGTCGACGTCCAGCTCGTCGATCGGGTTGCGCACCCAGATCCCCGCGTTGTTGACCACACAGTCGAGACGCCCCCAGGTCTCGTCCACGGCCGAGAGCAGACCGCGGACCGAGGAGGGTTCCGAGATCTCGGCGGCGGAGACCCGGTGAGGCTCGGCCGAGAGGGACTCGAGCTCGGCCCGGACCGCATCGGCCGACGCCTCATCGCTCCGATAGTGCACCCAGACGGCCGCGCCCGCCCGGGCGAACAGCCGGCAGCAGGCCGCGCCGATGCCCCGCCCGCCGCCGGTCACCAGGACCCGCCAGCCGTCGAGTCGGATCACCCGCCGACCTCGACCACGATGGCGGTGCCCTGGCCGCCACCGATGCAGGCGGAGGCCACACCGACGCCGCCACCGCGGCGGGCGAGCTCCTTCATGAGCGTCAGCGTGATCCGGCTACCCGTCGCGCCCAGGGGGTGACCCAGGGCGATGGCGCCGCCGTTGACGTTGAGCGTCTCCTGGTCCAGGTCCAGCTCCCGGATGACCGCGAGGATCTGCCCCGCGAAGGCCTCGTTGATCTCGATCAGGTCGAGGTCGCCCAGGCTCAGGCCGGCCCGGTCCAGGGCCTGGCGGATCGCCGGCACCGGACCGATGCCCATCCGGGAGGGCTCGACCCCCACCGTCGCCCAGGAGAGGATCCGGCCGAGCGGCTTCCAGCCCTTCTCCGCCGCCCGGGCGGCGCTCGACAGCACCAGCATGGCGGCTCCATCGACGATCCCCGAGGCGTTCCCCGCCGTCACGAAGCCGTTCTTGTCGAAGACCGTGGGCAGCCGGGCCAGGATCTCCATCGTCGTGCCGGGACGCAGGTGCTCGTCCTTCTCGAACCGCTTCACTCCCTTCCGCGTCTCGATCTCGACCGCCGCCACCTCGTCCGCGAATCGCCCGGCCTCCCAGGCCACCGCGGCCCGCCGCTGGCTCTCGACGGCGTAGGCGTCCTGCTCCTCGCGGGAGATGCCGTACTCGCGGGCCAGGTTGTTGCTGGTCTGGGCCATGTAGCAGCCACAGTGCGAGTCCAGCAGAGCCACCATCAGGAGGTCCTGGAGCTGCCCCTGGCCCAGGGGCAGGCCCCGCCGGGCGCCCCAGATGCAGTGGGGCGCCTGGGACATGTTCTCCATCCCTCCGACCAGGCAGGTCGCGGCCTCGCCCGTGAGGATCATCTGGGCGCCGGAGAGGATCGACTGGATCCCGGAGCCGCAGAGTCGGTTGACCGTCAACGCGGGCCGGTCGTCGGGCACTCCGGCCTTCAACGCCACGTGGCGAGCGCCGTAGATCGCGTCGGGCGACGTCTGGAGCGCGTTGCCGACCACCGTGTGGTCGATCTCGCTCGGATCGACACCCGTCGCCTCCAGGGTCGCCTTCGCCGCCCGCGCTCCCAGCTCCAACGCGGAGAGGCCGGCAAAGGACTGGTTGAACTCGGCCATCGGGGTGCGGCGGCCATCGAGCAGGACGAGATCACGGGTTTCCATATCGGGTTCCTCCTGGGGGTTCTACGATCGGGATCGGGCGGCGGGTCTGCCGTCACGAGGGGTTCTCGGTGGAAGAGTCGAGGGGAAGGGACCCCGGTGACAGGGCCGAGGCTCAGTCTCTCCGCCCGGGAGCGCCGCGTCAAGGGACCCCCAACCCGTGGAACCTCTGGCGCCAGGGGTTCATCTCGACCTCGAGCGATCTGCGGTGGGCGGCGAGGACCCAGATCCGGCGTGCTACGGGGTCGATCCAGAGGCTGCCCCCGGTGAAGCCGGTGTGACCGAATGCGGCCGTCGGCAGGGAGGGTCCGGCGCTCCCCTCGGGGCGGGCACGCATCCACCCGAGCGCGTGCCGGCCGCGGCCCGCCAGGGCGCGGCGGAGCAGCGTCCCGCGGAGCACGCGGCCCGCGCCGAGCCACTCCCGGCCCAGAGCCACCAGCCCCTCCGCATCGCCGAACAGACCAGCATGGCCGGGGACTCCCCCCAGGAAGCGCGCGTTGCCGTCCTGGGGAGTCCCGGGCTGGGGTCGTCCCAGGGGATCGATCGCCAGGCCCAGCCCGCGAGCCAGCTCGACCTCCCTGTTCGTGTCGAGGGCACACGCAACGGCGGTGCCGCGCCGGGGACCCGGCGTGACGCCGCCGGCCCCGAGGGGCCCCAGGACCCGCTCCCGCAGCACCTCCTCGACGCTCCGCCCGGTCGCCCGGAAGAGGGACGCGCCCCAGAGGATGAACCCCAGGTCGCTGTAGGTGTCCGGCGCCGCCCCCTGCCACTCCCCCGCCGCGATCCGCGCGGCGGCCTCCGCGGGCCTGGCGACCGCGGCGTAGAGGGGCGCCCAGGCCGCGAGCCCCGAGCGGTGTCTGAGCAGGGTTGCCAGGGTCTTCGACCCGAGTCTCCGGTCGGCCCCGGGCCAGAGCCGGGCGAGCCGGAGGTCGAGGGGCAGCGTCCCGTCCGCATCCAGCGCGAGGGCCAGCGTAGCCACGAAGGGCTTGGTGAGGGAAGCGAGGTCGAAGACCTGCCCCTCGTCGGACCCGCCGCCGGCGCCGACCGACTCCTCGGGTCCGGCGACCCGGACCTCCACCGCATCGACGGCGCCGCTGGCGAGCAGCTCCTCGACGAAGGACCGCACCGCCTCCTGGCTCGGCAGGGTCACCGACCCCGCGGCCGTCTGGGCGCCCCCTGTCATGCGTAGTTCCCGGGGCTTCCCGTCTGGAACACGACGACCCGTTGGCCAGGCCGGATCGTGCCCTGCGCCGCCAGGAGCTCCATCCCCCGCCAGGCCGCCGCCCCCTCGAGCCCCGGCGCTACGCCCGCGTGCCGTGCGAGCCGGTCCGCCACGTCGACGAGGTCGGCCTCCGGCACGGCCACGACCGCCCCGCCCGACTCCCGCAGCGCCCGCAACACCAGGAAGTCGCCGATCGCCGCCGGGACCCGCAGGCCCCAGACCCCCGTCTCGGCCTGCGCCCAGGGCCGCGCCCTCTCCGCCCCCTCGTGGAAGGCCCTGACGATCGGTGCGCACCCCTCCATCTGGACGACGGCGAACCGGGGTCCGGGGCCCTCCACGAGGCCCAGCTCCCGGAGCTGTCGGAAGGCGGACGCCATCCCGACGATTCCCGTCCCTCCCCCGGTCGGGTAGACGACCCAGTCGGGGAGTCGCCACCCCATCTGCTCCGCCAGCTCGAGACCCATCGTCTTCTTGCCCTCGGCCCGGTAGGGCTCCTTCAGCGTCGACAGGTCCCAGTGGTCCCCGCCCTGATCTCGCAGCCAGGCCCCGGAGTCGACCAACGTCGCGCCCACCCGGTGGACCTCCGCCCCGTAAGTCAAGCAGGCGCACTCGATCCGACCCGGAGTCCCTTCGGGCACGGCCACCCGGGCCGGCAGGCCCGCGGCGGCGGCGTAGGCCGCGAGCGCCACCCCGGCGTTGCCGGCGCTGGGAAGCTGGACCCCCGGGGCCCCCAGCTCCTTCGCCCGGTTCACCGCCAGGGAGAGTCCTCGGGCCTTGAACGAGCCCGTCGGGTTGCCCCCCTCGTCCTTGATCCAGGCATCGACGCCGTCCGGCGCCGCCCGCCGGACCCGGATCAGGGGCGTCCCCCCCTCCCCCAGATCGACCCGCGTCTCCTCCGAGACCGGGGGCAGGAGCTCGCGATAGCGCCACAGGGTCCAGGGCCTGGATGGCAGATCCGCCAGGAGACGCTCCCGCGCGCCCGGCGGCGGCTCGTACTCGACCGTCCAGGGGGCGCCCGCCGGCGAGACGAAGGCCGGCCGATCCAGGGGGGCGCCCTCTCCGGTGCGGGTGCAGACGAGTCTTCGAGCCCAGCTCTCGGGAGTCATGCCGCTCCCTCCCCGAGGGCCTCGACGTAGGCCTCCCGGTAGCGACCGGCCACCGCGTCCCAGGTCAGGTCCGAGACGGCCCGCTGTCGAGACGCCGCCCCCATCTCCCGGCGCAAGGCGTCGTCCTCCACCAGGCGGGCGATGGGCGCCAACAGGACCTCGGGATCCTGCTCGGGCACGAGGAAGCCGTTCCGTCCCTCCGTCACCGCCAGGGGGATCCCCGAGATCCCGCTGGCCACCACCGGCAGGCCCGTGGCCATCGCCTCGAGGATCACGTTGGGCAGGCCGTCGACGTTGCCCTCGGGGTCGTGGACCGCCGGCAGGACGAAGAGATCCGCCGCCCGATAGAGGTCGGGCAGCGTGTCGCGGTAGACCGCGCCCGGGAAGTGGACCCGTTCGTGGCCGCCGGCCATCCTCCGGTACTCCTCCAGGCGGTCGCCGGCGCCCGCGAGGACGATGTGAAGACGCGGATGGTCCCGGAGCAACCCCGGCGCCGCCTGCAGCAGGTGGTGGAACCCCTTCTTGGTCACCATGCGGCCGACGCCCAGGAGCAGCAGATCCTCCTCGGCCAGGCCGAGACGCTCCCTCCAGGGCCGCCCGGCCTCCCGGTCCGGCCGAAACGCCTCGACGTCGACGCCGTACGGGATCACCCGGGCGACGGCGCGGTCGAAACCCAGGGCGCAGACCCGGTCGACGAGCTCGGGAGAACAGCCCGTCAGGAACCGGCAGCGACCGAGGATCCGGCTCACCAGCCCGCGCACCCCCCGGCGCTCGGCCAGGAAGACGTCGCTGCCGTGCAGCCCGACGCCGACCGGCACCGAGCCGACGGCGCCGGCGACGAACAGGCCGTTCGGGACGACCCAGTGGGCATGGACCAGGTCGTGCCGGACCGCGGCCAGGGTCCTGCGCACCGCCCGACGCAGCGCCAGCGCGTACAGGGGTGTCACCAGAGCCGCCGCCCCGCGCACGGTCTCGTCCTTCGCCAGGGAGCGGCTGTATCCGATCACCTCCCAGCGCTCGGGCGCGTAGCGGAAGGTGCTCACCGCCACCCCGTCGTCGTCCCAGCTCGCGGGCAGCCCCTCGGCGTGCGGCGCCAGGACCGAGACCCGGTCCCCTCGGCGGACCAGCCCTCGCGCCAGGTCGCGGATGAAGGGCCCGGAGGTGTCGCCGTCGAAGCGGGGGTAGGTCTGGGTGACGAAGAGGATGCGGAGGGCCTCTCCCGGGCTCACTCCAGGCGCTCCTTCACCGAGTAGCTGTCCGATCCCCGGAAGCTCTTGAACGTGATCATCTCGCCCACCAGGCCCGTCGTCAGCACCTGGATCCCGAGCAGCATCAGGAGGACTCCGAGGAGGAGCAGCGGCCGGTTGGAGAGGCTCTCGCCGCCGACCCAGAGAACGGCGAGGTAGAGATTGATGCAGAAACCCACGCCCAGGGCCACCAGGCCGAGCACCCCGAACAGGTGAAGGGGTCGGCGCGTGTACTTCGTGATGAAGAGGACGGTGATGAGGTCCAGCAGTCCCTTGTAGAAGCGATCCCAGCCGTACTTGCTTCGCCCGTGCTTGCGCCGATGGTGGCGCACCGGAAGCTCGCCCACCGAGAACCCCCGGCGGGAGGCCAGGACCGGGATGTAGCGGTGAAGCTCGCCATAGAGGGCGATCTCCTCCACCACCTCGCGCCGGTAAGCCTTGAAGCCACAGTTGAAGTCGTGGACCTCGACCTGCGCGAGACGTCGGGTGACCCAGTTGAACAGCTTCGAGGGCCAGCGCTTCGAGATCGGGTCCTGCCGGTTCTGCTTCCAACCGGAGACCAGGTCCAACCCTTCGCCCTCGAGCATCTCGAGGAAGCGGGGAATCTCCTCCGGGTCGTCCTGGAGGTCGCCGTCGATCGTGATCAGGATCGGTGCAACCGAGGCCTCGAAGCCGGCCACCAGCGCCGCCGCCTTGCCGAAATTCCGGCGAAACCGCACGAGCTTCACCGCCCGATCGCGCTCGCGGGCGTCGCGCACCCGCTCGGAGGTGCCGTCGGTCGAGCCGTCGTCGACGAAGACGATCTCGTAGCTCCGGCCGAGACCGCGCAGGACCTCCGCCACGCGCTCGCACAACTCGTGGACGGAGTCGGCCTCGTTGAGCACGGGCACGATCACCGCGACGTCGGGGACGGTGGCGGCCTGCGCGACCGGCTGTGGATCGCTGGAGAGCGTCTCTGCGGGCATCGGCACATTCTACCGGAGGGTCGGGTCGCCGATTGCCGGGGGCGACGGGATTCTCACCCGCCGGCCGTCGACGATCCGTCCAGGAAGGACATCACCTCCTGCATGTCCTCCCACAGGGGGCGCTTGAACCCCGCGTTGCGCAACAGGGCGGCCGGGTGGTAGGTCGCCCGCACGGGCACCTCGCCCACGCGGTGCCACTCGTTGCGCAGCCGGCCCAGGGGTCGCCCCGTGGCCAGGAGGGTCTGGGCGGCGACGCGACCCAGCGCGACGATCACACGCGGTCGGACCGCCTCGATCTGACCCTCGAGGAAGCCGCGGCAGGCCGCCACCTCCTCGGGCTCCGGATCGCGGTTGCCCGGAGGACGACACTTGACGATGTTGGCGACGTAGACCTCGTCCCGGGTGCGGCCCATCGCCCCGATGATCCGCGTCAGCAGCTCGCCCGCCCGGCCGACGAACGGGATCCCCTGACGGTCCTCCTCGGCCCCCGGCGCCTCACCGACGAACATCAGCTCGGCGTCGGGGTGGCCGACACCGAAGACCACACTGTGCCGTCCCTCCGCCAGGCCGCACGCGGTGCAGGACTCCGCCCGCTTCGCCAGGACCTCGAGAGCGACTCGACACTCCGTCGCCCCGGCTCCGTCCTCGGCGCCGTCGCTCGCCCCCGCGGCCCCTCCCTCGGCGGGCCCCAGGTAGAGGTCGCCCCAACCGAGCTCCCGAAGGTAGACGGCGAGGTCACGGGCGCGCGGCGGCAGGGGTCGTCTGCTCACGACGCTCCATCTCGGTGACAAAGAGGTCCATCAGGTCGCGGGCGAGAAGCAGCTTGGGCCGACGCTCGAAGAAAACCGGCTCCCCGGTCGGGCGGAAGACGGTCACCTCGTTGGCGTCGACATCGAAGCCGATGTCCCTCCGGGAGACGTCGTTCGCCACCAGGAGGTGGACTCCCTTGGCCACCAGTTTGCGCCGGGCCTCGGCCTCCACCTCGCCGCTCTCCGCCGCGAAGCCGACGCGCAGGGCGTCGGGCGCCCACTCCGCCAGGCCCACGAGCAGGTCGGGGTTCTCCACCAGGTCCAGATCCGGGGGACCCTGGTGTCTCTTCACCTTGCCCGGGAAGGTCTTCGCCAGGCGGTAGTCGGCGACCGCGGCGGCCATGACGACCAGGTCCGCCTCCGAGGCCAGCCGCTCGAGCGCCTCGCCCATCTCGAGAGCGGTGGTCACGTCCACCCGCTCGACCCGCCAGGGCGTCGCGAGGTCCACCGGACCCGCGACGAGAACCACCCGCGCGCCGCCCTCGGCCGCGGCGGCCGCCAGGGCAAAGCCCATGCGCCCGCTCGACCGGTTCGACAGGAAGCGCACGTCGTCGATGGGCTCGCGGGTGGGGCCCGCCGTCACGACGACCGTCCGACCCTCCAGGCCTCTCGACCCCGAGGCGGCCAGCACCTCGGCCGTGATCCTCTCCGGCTCGGCCATGCGACCCGCGCCCCGCTCTCCGGAGGCCAGGCGTCCGACCTCGGGACCGATGCGACGCATCCCGCGCCCCTCCAGCGTCGCGACATGGCCGCGCAGGACCTCCTTGGTCCACATCTCGGAGTGCATAGCCGGGGCGAACACCACCGGGCCACCGAAGGCCAGGGCCGTCGTCGTCAGGAAGTCGTCGGCCAGCCCCAGCGCCAGGCGCGAGAGGAGGTTCGCCGTCGCCGGCGCGAGACACAGGACGTCGGCCCAGGCGGCCGTCGTGATGTGCAACTCCTGGCCGCTGCCGTTGGCCCCCAGGTACTCCTCTTGGTAGACGGGGGCGCCGCTGAGCACCTCCAGGGTCAGGGGCGTCACGAACGCCGCCGCTGCCCGGGTCACCGAGCACCGAACCTCGCAGCCGGCCTCCTGCAGCCGACGGACGAGCTCGGCTGTCTTGAAGGCCGCGATGCCTCCGCTCACGCCCACGAGGACCCTGAGGGAACGACCCATCGAACGATCCTCCCCGCGGCCCTAGGCGCTCTCGGCGGAAGCCTCCGCCCCGGCCTCTTCCGCCTCCTCGGGTTCGGCCGGGCCGTAGCCCCAGTCCACCCGGTCGGCCATCACCTCTTCCAGCGCCACCGTGGTGACCTTCTGGGAGTCGCTCTGTACCTTCGCGGGGGCGCCCAGCATCATCTGCTCCGCGCGGTGGGCGGCGAGCAGGACGAACCGGAACTTGCTGTCGATCTTCTCCGGAATTCCTTCCATGCCAGTAGATCTCCTTGCCCGCGACCCGCGGGCCTATCTTCCGTTCTACGAATCTCGATGGGGGTAGGCTTCGAGGATCGAGGCGACCCTGGCCTCCATCCGCTGCCGTCGATGGCGCTCGGCCAGGATGATCGCGCCCAGGACTGCGCTCGAGTGCGCAACCTCGTGGTTGACTATAACATAGTCATACGCGGAGTAACGTTCGATTTCCCAGCGAGATACGGCCAGCCGACGGGCGATGGTCTCCGCATCGTCCAGGGCTCGGCCGTTGAGTCGCACCGCGAGGTCCTCGTAGCTCGGCGGGAGCACGAAGATCCCGAGCGCGGCCGGTTCCCGGTCGAACACCTGCTCGGCACCCTGGACGTCGATGTCGAGGAGGACGTCGCTGCCGTCCCGCAGCCGCGGATCGATCTCCCCGCGCGACGTACCGTAGAGATTGCCGTGAACGCTCGCCCACTCCAGGAACAGGTCCTGGTCGATCATCTCCCGGAAGCGCTCCTCGGCGACGAAGTGGTAGTCGCGGCCGTCGACCTCGCCACGCCGCGGCGCCCGGGTCGTGTGACTCACCGAGAACTCGAGCCGGTGCCCGTCGACGACCCCGCGGGCCATCAGCTCCCTGACCAACGTCGTCTTGCCGGCTCCCGAGGGGGCCGAGATCACGAAGAGCTGCCCGCGGGCAGGGTCCTCGAACCGAGTTCCTGAGCTGTCCAAGGCCGATCTCCTCGTCATTCGATGTTCTGGACCTGCTCGCGCAGCTGCTCGCAGATCAGCTTGGCCTCCACGACCTGCGAGGTCATCTCCCCGTCGCGGCACTTCGAGCCTACGGTGTTCAGCTCGCGCAGGATCTCCTGCGCCAGGAAGTCCAGCCGCTTCCCCACCGGGCCCTCGGCGTCGAGCCCCGCCTCGAAGCCCTCGACGTGGCTCCGCAGGCGATCGATCTCCTCCGTCACGTCGCCACGATCGACCAGGATCGCCACCTCCTGGGCCAGACGGTCGTCGTCGATCTCCAGATCCTCCGCGAGACCCAGCACCCGAGCCCGCAGAGTCGCGAGCTGTGCCCGGGTGACGAGGCTCCTTCTCTCCTCCAGGGAGTCTACCCACCCCACGAGCTCGCCGAGACGCCGGCGCAGCACCTCGCCAATGGATCGGCCCTCCCGCTCCCGCTCCGCCACCAGCGCATCCAAGGCGGCCTCGGCAGTCTCTTGCAGCAGCGCGGCGTCCTCCTCCTCCCATCCCGCCTCACTCCACTGGAGCTGCAGCAACTCCGGAATGCGGAGGAGGTCACCGAGACGCGGAGGCTCCAGGGACAGACCCCGGTCCCTCAGAGAGTCCAACGCCCTCTGCAGCTCGTCCAACGCCTCGTCCTGGAGCTCCACGCGAACCCTTCGCTGCTCCAGTCCCTGGAGCTCCACCGACAGCTCCAAGCGCCCACGGTGCAAACGATCCGCGGCCAATCCTCGCAGAGCCGACTCGCTTCCACGACGCTCCTCCGGCAGCCGGACGACGACATCGAGGAACCGGTGGTTGACGCACCGCGCCTTCACGGAGATGCGGTAGCGGGGGCTCTCCCCACTCGCGTCGCCGTAGCCCGTCATGCTCTTCATCCCGCTCCCCCTTTCGTGATCGGCTGGCGCAGTGCTCGCGCGCGCCCGTGTGCCACGGCCGTCGCGCGCTCCTCGGCCGCCCGCAGCCGTTCCTCGAGCTCGCGAGCCTTCGACTCCGGATCGTCGCGCCGTCCCACGACGAGGGGCTCGGCGTAGGAGAGGCAGACCCGGCTCAGCGGCAGCGGGATGACGAAACGGTCCCAACTCCCCAGGACCTTCGACCGGGTGCACGCCAACGCGACGGGCTGGATCGGGACGTTCGCGAGGGCTGCGGCCTTGATGACGCCGGGCTTCACCTTCCCCGCCGGCCCCCTCGGGCCATCCGGCGTGAAGGCCAGGTCGTAGCCGTCGCGCACCAGGCGGACCATCGTCCGGAGCGCCGCCGAGCCGCCGCGGCTGGTGGAGCCGCGGGTGGCCTCGATACCCAGATGCGCCACGGTCCGGGCGATGAGCTCCCCGTCACGGTGCCGGCTGATCAGGACGCTCACCCGCCGGCCGCGATAGGCGTAGCGCATGAGAAGAAGGTGCCGGTGCCAGAAGGCGATGATCACGCGCTGGTCGCGACGCTCCATGTCCCGGAGCGGACCATCACCGTCGTGCACCAGACGGACGAGCCGCCGGAGCACCCGGATGATCCCAGCGGCGACCGGGGGGATCACGCTCACACGGCAGTCGTGAGCGGGCTCCGGGGACGGCTCTCCGCCGGATCGATCCGCCGTCCGCTCGAATCTCGACACGGCCGGTCAACCCTGGAACTGGAGGTCGTGAAGCCGCTTGTAGGTGCCGCCCCGACTCATCAGCGCCTCGTGATCGCCCTCCTCGACGACCCGCCCGCTCTCCATCACGACGATCCGATCCGCGCGCGAGACGGTCGCGAGACGGTGGGCGATGACCAGGGTCGTTCGTCCTTCCATCAGGTGGTAGAGGGCCTTCTGAACGAGCGCCTCGGATTCGGAGTCGAGCTGGGAGGTCGCCTCGTCGAGGATGAGGATCGGCGGGTTCTTGAGCAGCGCACGGGCGATGGCGAGGCGTTGGCGCTGCCCGCCAGAGAGGCGCAACCCACCCTCGCCGATGACCGTATCGTAGCCCTCGGGCATCCTGCGGATGAACTCGTCGGCGTAGGCCGCCTCCGCCGCCTGCCGGATCGTGGCCATCGGAAGATCCGATCGGCCGTAGGCGATGTTGGCACGGACCGAGTCGTCGAACAGGATGGTCTCCTGGGTCACGATGCCCACCATGCCCCGGAGGCTCTCGAGCGTAAGGTCCCGCAGATCCACGTCGTCGATCCGCACGGAGCCGGCATCGGGGTCGAAGAACCGCGGCAGGAGGTTGACCAGGGTCGTCTTGCCGGCGCCCGAAGGTCCGACCAGCGCCACGATCTCCCCGCGTCCGATCCGGAGATCGACCTCCTCCAGCACGTACTGGTGGTCGTAGGCGAACGAGACGCCGCGGAACTCGATCCCGTTCCGGATCGTCTCGAGCTCCACTGCGTCCGGGCGCTCGACGACCTCGTTCGGCGTCGCCATCAGGCTCTCGACCCTCTGCGCGGCCGCCAGGGACTGCTGCAGGATCAGGTTGACCTTGTTCAGCTTGCGGATCGGGTCGTACATGAACAGCAGGTTGCCGAGGAACTCCACGAAGACGGGGGCCGAGAGCTCCCCGGCCCGGATCTGCAGGCCGGAGTAGATGAGCAACGCCGCCGTGCCGAGGACCGCCAGGGTCTCGACGACGGGGCTCGACAGGTGGGAGAGGATCTGCGCCCAGAGGTTGACCCGGAGGTGACGACGGGTGGCCTCCCGGAAGCGGCCCTCCTCGAACTCCTCCATGCCGAAGGCCTTGACGACCCGGTGGCCACGGACCCCCTCGGCCACCAGGTTGGCCAGGTCGGCCATCCGCTCCTGGCTGCGATGGGAGCTCTTCCTCATCCCCTTGCCGAAGCGCACGATCGGATACACGAGCGCCGGCGCGACGACCATGCAGATGACGGCCAGCCGGAAGTGGGTGGAGAGCAGGAGGTAGACCAGGAAGACGAGGGTGATCGACTGCTGGAACAGGTCGAGGAGCCGGTTGGAGACGGCGTTCTGCATCATCGCCACGTCGTTGACGACGCGGCTCACGAGCTCTCCGGACGGGTGCCCCGCGTAGAATCGGGACGACTGGCGCAGGATGCTCCCGTACAGGTCGTTCCGGATGTCGGTGGTGACGCCCAGACCGATGTGCTGGAAGGAGTAGCCGCTGACGAAGCCCGCGATGCTGCGCACCAGAAAGACGACGACGAAGAGGATCGGCACGAAGTAGACGGCCCGCTGCCCGTCGACCTGATAGTGCTCCTTCAGGCGCCGGTAGGCTCCGTCGAGGATGTGGGTCAGCCGAAGGCTGTCGAGCTTCGCCGCCATGCTCCCGGGCTCTTCGGCCCCGGCCCCCTCCTCCACGGCGGGTTCCGGCGCCCCGGTCACCACGCCGAGCGCCCCCGGCATCTGATCGCCGGCCAGGAGGACCTCGCCGAAGATCGGCTCGATCAGGGACACCAACACGGTCGTGGTGGTGGCGAAGACGAGGATCGAGGCCAGGGCCAGGCCGGCCCACGCCCCCCTGCGCCGGAAGTAGCGCCAGAAGAAGCTGACGAGGCTCACGCCGAAGCCTCCATCGGCAGACGCCGCGCCACCGCGGCCGCGGCCCGGCGGCTGGCTCCCGGGCGCCCGAGGCGCGAGCGGAGATCACCAAGACGGCTCCTCATCTCCACCAGGAGCTCCGGACGATCCAGGAGCTCCAGCGCCCGCGCCGCGACGACTTCGGGGTCCGTCTCTTCCTGCAGGAGCTCCGGCACGACCCGGTCCTCGAGGACCAGGTTGACGAGCCCGACGTGGGGCAGGTCCACGAGGCGACGCGCGAGGCGGAACGTCCAGGCCCCCACCCGGTAGACCACGATCATCGGCGTTCCGAGGAGCCCGACCTCCAGGGTGGCGGTTCCGGAAGCGCAGAGAGCCAGGTGGGAGGCCGCGATGGCGGCGAAGCGGTCCCGCCGGACGCGCTCGACCTCGACGCCGGCCTCGCTCAGGAGTCGATCGTACAGGTCGGCGGGGACCGTCGGCGCCTCGACCAGACGGAACGTGGCCTCCGGATGGCGCCGGCGGATCCGGCTCGCCGCTCCGAGGAGGGACGGGAGGAGGGCCGCCACCTCGCTCGATCGCGACCCCGGCAGCAGGGCGAGGACCCACGCGCCGTCCTCGTGCGGGCCGGCCTCCAAGACGTGGTCGAGCCTCGGCACCTCGTCGACCAGCGGGTGCCCCACCAGCTCGGCATCGACACCGTGACGGGCGTAAAACTCGACCTCGAAGGGGAACAGGACCAGCATCTGGTCCACGTCCCGGGCAATGGCGCGGACCCGTCCCCGACGCCACGCCCAGACCTGGGGACTGATGTAGTACGTCACCCGGACCCCTCGCCTCTCGAGCTTCCTCGCGAGTCGCAGGTTGAAGTCCGGGAAGTCCACCAGGACGGCGTGCCGCGCTCCCCTGCGGTCGGTCTCGTCCAGGAGCCGGCGAAAGATCTGCCGCGCGCGGCGGAGGATCTTCGCGACCTCGAAGATGCCGACCACCGCGATCTCCCGGGAGTGGGCCACGGAGTCCAGGCCGGCCGTCAGCAGCTCGTCACCCCCCAGGCCGAAGGCCCGGACCTCGGGGCGGAGGCGCAGCAAGGCCTCCAGCATCCGAGCACCATGGAGATCGCCCGACGCCTCGCCGGCAACCAGGAGGAGCGGCAGGGTCCGACTCACTCAACCGCTCCATGGAGGCTCCCACGACAAGGGCTGCCGGGCGCCGCCGGCCCGGGCCTCATGGGATCGGCGCCGGCGGTCCCGACGGGAACGGGTACATGAGCCAGGCCAGAGCCAGTCCGCCCAGCATCATTCCGAGAAAGAGCTGTAGGAAGAGCCGGAGCTGGGCTCTGGGCTCGCGCCTCTGCATCACCGCGAAGAACAGGCTGACCAGCAGCGCGTACACCGTCATGAGCAGGATATGGGACATCAGGTCTTCCTCCCGCGGGCGATGTCGAGGACATCCAGGACGAGCAGGAGGTTCATCAGTCCGGCCGTGATGAGGAAGGCGCTGCCGTACTCGTAGCCCGGCGCCACCACATGCCCCGCATAGCCCAGGCCATAGCGGAGCAGGAAATAGGGCAGGCCCGTGCCCATGCAGGCCAGGGTCGCGAGGTAGCTGAGGGGCTGATCGGGCATCGGCCGGTAGAGATTGCCCTCGAGGGAGCACCCGATGACCACCGCGGTGCCGATGATCAGCAGGAAGACCGCCGCCCGGACCCGACGTCCGAGATAGAAGTGTCCCAAGCCCGGAAGCACCCAGCCGAGAGCACCGGCCACCCAGCTCTCCGCGTTGCTTCGTTCCTGGGGCTCGATCTCGCTGTCAGTCTCTGAGGCCATTCAGTTGTCCTCTGCCGAGAAGGCCGTCCGCATCTTGACGCGGACGCTCTCGAGGTCTTCGGGCACCACCCGGGTCTCACCGACGACCGTCATGAAGTTCGTGTCACCCGCCCAACGCGGAACGACGTGGAAGTGGTAGTGCTCCGGGACTCCGGCGCCGGAAGCGCTTCCCAGGTTCATCCCCAGGTTGAGACCGGCGGGGAGGTACATCCTCTCGAGGATCCGCTGGCAACGCAGGGTCAGCTGCCAGAGCTCCGCCTGAGCCTCCGGGGCCTGGTCGAGAGGCGACCCGACGTGGCGCGTCGGGGCGACCATCAGGTGGCCGTTGCTATAGGGGTAGCGATTGAGGAGCACGATGTGGTGCCGCCCCTCGTGGACCGTCAACGACTCCGCGCGTTCCGGGTGCCGGGCCGCCTCACAGAGAAAGCAGTCGCTCACCGGCCGCCCCTCGGTGATGTAGGCGAACCGCCAAGGTGTGAAGAGAGTCCGCATGGCGAAGGGCACCGGGCCTCACGTCGAGGGGCTCCGATTGAGCAGCTCCTTGAGGTCCTTGCCCGGCTTGAAGTATGGAATGCGCTTGGGGGGCACGTCGACCCGCTCGCCGGTCTTCGGATTGCGGCCGATCCGCGCGCCGCGGTGGCGGATGCGGAAGCTACCGAAGCCCCGGAGCTCGATCTTCTCTCCCTCCTTGAGGGAGTCCACGATGCTGTCGAACACCGTGTTGACGATGAGCTCCGCGTGCTTCTTCGTGAGCTGGGTGGAACGAGCCACCTGCTCGACCAGCTGGGCCTTGGTCATCCCGCGCTTCGTGATCGCCACGCTGCCTCCCTTCACCGCTGGGTCGGCCGGACCCTGGCCCCGGCCGACCCGACGGATCCACCTCCGCTCAGGCCCCCTTGTCGTCCTCGTCCGAGTCCTCGGCGCCTTCGTCGTCCGAGTCGTCGTCCGAGTCGTCGTCGGCGTCGTCGTCGTCGGAGTCCTCGTCGTCGGAGTCCTCGTCAGAATCCTCGGCTACGGCCTCTTCGGACTCGGTCGACTCTTCGGCGACCTCCTCCTCCGACGCATCCTCGTCCTCGTCCTCGTCCGCGTCTCCGGCCTTCGCCGCGGCCTCGTACTCCGCGATCTCGTCCGCGGTGGGCTGCGGCACTCCACGCATCGTCAGGCCGACCTTCTTCTCGCCGTCTTCGATCCGCAGGATGCGAGCGCTGACCCACTCACCGATCTCGTAGTGGTCCTCGAGACGCCCCGCCGACACATCGATCTCGCTGATGTGCGCCAGGCCCTCGAGGCCCTTGTAGATGTCGATGAAAAGACCGAAGTCGGTGACGTTGACCACGCGACCGGTCACCGTGTCGCCAACCCGATGGTCGTCCACGAAGTCCTGCCAGTCGTTCGGCAGGAACTCCTTGATCGACAGGGACACGCGCTGGTTCTCCACGTCGATGTTGGTGATCCGGGCCTGGACCGCCTCGCCCTTCTTCACCACCTCCGACGGATGCTTGACACGCTTGGTCCAGCTCATGTCGGAGACGTGGATCAGACCGTCGATCTCCTCCGTGATCTCCACGAAGGCGCCGAACTCCGTCAGATTGCGCACCTTGCCCTCGACGACCGAGCCGACCGGGTGGGAGATCGCGAGATCCTCCCACGGGTTCCGCTCGGCCTGGCGCAGCGACAGGCTGATCCGGCGCTGATCCATGTCGAGCTCGGAGACGATGGCCTCGACCTCCTCGTCGACGGACAGGAGCTTCGAGGGGTTGACGACCTTCTTCGTCCACGACATCTCGCTGACATGGATGAAGAAGGTCGTCAACCCCTCGAAGCTCCTGTCCGTCGACGATGGCCTCGACCTCCTCGTCGA
>CAJQNK010000256.1 GCA_905479655.1 uncultured bacterium
TGGCGACGCTGCGCCACTGGTACTGGCTGTACGGCTGGTTCGACCTGATCGTCCATTTCCTCGGTGGCCTGTGGGCGGCCCTCGCCACGGTCTGGGCCGCCCGAGCCCTGGGGATCTGGACTCCTTCCCAGGTGCCGCGCAACGCCTGGGCCTGGATCTTCGGCGCCACGCTCCTGACCGGGCTCGCCTGGGAGGTCTACGAGTACCTGGTGGGGATGGTGTTTGTGGACACGGGCGGCTACGTGGAAGACACTCTGGCCGACCTGGCCATGGACCTTCTGGGGGCGGCGCCCGTGGCGCTGGCCCTCTCCCGCCCGCAGGTCGCCCCCGGCCGCCGGGCACGGCGGGGATCCAGTTGAAGGCCTGGACCTGGGAGCCCGAGAATGAGGTATGGGATCTCCGGAGCGGGACACTGGGTGGTGGATCTGGGTGCGACTGAGCAGTTTGCCAATTCCGCCTGGCTCATGGCAAGATTTCTTGCCATGAGGAACGAGGCCACGATCGACCGGTTCGGCAGGATCGTCATCCCCAAGTGGGTCCGCGACGATCTCGACCTGACGGCGGGCGCCGTCCTCAGGCGGCGGGCCCCCGAGGCCCTCGGCCGCCCCTTCGAGCACGCCCCGATCTTCCGTCCAGACCCCGCGCACCAGTGTCCAGGCCGGGTCGACGGCCTCGTCCTCGAAATCGTCCTCGAACAGGCCCGGGGCGTAGCGCTGGCCGTAGATCTCCTGGTCCTCGTCGGCCAGCTCGTCGGCTTGCCACACGACGAGCGCCTCGCCGACCGTGGGGTTGTGTGTGGACCACCGCGGCCATCAGGGCGTCGAAGCGCGTATCGCCGTCGCGCCCGGTGACGCTCAGACGGAAGTCGTTGGCGCCCACCTCAGCGCTGGCCCCTGATCTGGAAGTCGTCGAGCCCGACCTCCTCTCCCGTCGCCGCGTCGACCCGCTGGCCCCAGATCTCGGCCCGTAGGCCTCGTCCTGCCCCAGAGCGAAGTCCCGCCCCTGCCAGACCACGTAGTACTCGTCGTGGAGGGGGCTGTAGGCCACCGCCGGCGCGCTGGCGTAGTAGAATGGCTGGAAATCGGGTCCCATGTCGCTGATCCGGAGGTCGTCCACGCCGATCTGCGGATCGATGGTCACCGGGTAGGCGGCCGTGGCGAGGGCGGCGCCCTCGACGACCAGCCGCGTCGTAGCGGCCGTGACCTCCAACCGGGCCGGGACCGCGCGTCCCGCGGCATCGTAGGCCCGCGCCTTCCCGAGCCGCACGGCTCCGGGTCCGTCGCCCCATCGCCAGGCGTCCTCCCTCTGCTCGAAGCGGCCCGTCGTCTCGATGGTCCCGGCGATGACCAGGTCCCCAGCACCGAGCTCCAGCGGCCCGGGGAGGACGAACCGCTGCTCCACCGTGGTGGGCCCAGCGTGGTACTGCTCGACGAGCAGGCCCCGTCGGTACTCGACGACAGGTGGCCTCATCGCGATCGGATCGATCGCAGTCTCCCGCGCTCCAACGGGTGCTCCATCGGTCGTCGACACGTTTGTCAGCCGCCACGACCACTCGAGATCTCCTGCGCGCGAGCGAACCGAGAGCCCGTGGGACCCAGGCTCCGCCGACACCCACTGCTGCGCCCTGGCGGACGGCGCCGAGGCGTGCGTCACCTGTACCGGTCCGGCCTTCGCCTGCACGCCGGAGCCGGCGTGCGGGGCGCCGTAGGATCCGCGCCAACGGTCACCCGAGCGACTTGACCGGAATCCCGGTCTCGGCGGACACCTTCGATCGTCCGGCGACCGTCACACAAGCACGTCGTCCACCGCCACGTCGACGGCGAGCGCTCGCGGCCGCAGCGGCTCCCCCGGCCCGTAGGCGCACTCGACGGGGCCGCCGCCCTCACGCCCAGGGGTCGAAGATCTCGGCTCCCGTCGTCCGGAAGTCGTCCACGTTCCGGGTCACCACCGTCAAGCCGCGAACCACGGCGGTGGCGGCGATGAGCGCGTCTCGGACCGGTCGTGGGTCCGGCACGTGCAGGGCCGCGCTGCGTCGCGCCACGGGCGTGTCGACGGGCAGGATGCGCTCGGCGAAGGCCGGAAGGACGTGCTCCTCCAACCAGGAGCGAAGCAGGGCACCTTGCCGGGGGTCTCGCCTCTCGCAGAGGAGGACTCCGATCTCGATCTCCTGGAGGGTGATCACCGACACGAAGAGGCTCGGCACCGGGACCTCCTTCGCCCAGGCCGTCACCTTCTCGTCGGCCTTGCCGCTCCGCGCCTTCCTCAGCTCGGAGACGACGTTGGTGTCGAGGAGGTACATCAGACGAGATCCGCCGGGCGGGCGGGGTCCCGCAGGGGCGCGATCTCGAGGTCGGCGTCCTCCACGCCCTCCGGAAGGCCCAGCCGCTCCACGATGCTCCCCTTCGACTCGACGAGCAGCTGGTAGTCCTCGAAGGTCAGCAGCACGTGCGCGGGCCGTCCGCGGTCGGTGATGATCACCGGGCCGCTCCTGGCCTCCTCCTTGGCACGGCTCGTGTGCTGGTTGAAGTCGCGGCTCGTGACGTGGCGTATCGGCATGGGTTCGCTCCCTTCTGGAAGTAGGCATGTTACTACAAGGGCGGGGGCGCTAGCCCGCAAAAAGCCGTTGTAGGGGCTCTGTGCCAGTCCCGGCGCTGGCTGGGCCGACCGCGGCGGGCGCGGACCTCCCAGGGCCTGTCAACCGTGGATGCGCCTCCGGTGAGACGGAAGGCGCCCGACTGGACGGAGATCCACGCCGACCCCCGCTGCGGCCTCTGCCGCCCGCCGCTGGTAACGTACCGGCGTGCCGGACCGTCCCTCCCCCGACCGCCCCGTCGACCCGGGATCCGTCAGCCCGGTCGCCGTCAACCTCGCCTCCGACAACGTGGCCGGGGCCTCGCCGGAGGTGGTGGAGGCGCTGGCGCGGGCGGCGGGCGAGCGGGCGATGCCGTACGGCGACGACCCGTGGACGGAGCGCCTGGAAGCCCTCTTCGCCCAGGTGTTCGAGCGGCCGGTGACGGCCTTCCCGGTGGCCACCGGCACGGCGGCCAACGCCCTGGCGCTCGCCTGCCTGGCGCCGCCCTGGGGGGTGGTCTACTGCCACGAGGAGGCCCACGTGCAGGTGGACGAATGTGGGGCTCCCGAGCTCTTCACCGGCGGGGCGAAGCTGCTGCCGCTCCCCGGGGACGGGGCCAAGATCGAGCCGGCGACGCTCGCGGCAGCGATCTCCGGCGCCGGCGACGTCCACCACGCCCAGCCGGCGGCGGTGAGCCTCTCCCAGGCGACGGAGCGGGGCCGGACCTTCTCCCCGGAGGAGACCGGCGCGTTGGTCGACGTGTGCCGCCGTCATGGACTGCGTCTCCACGTCGACGGCGCCCGCTTCGCCAACGCGGTGGCGGGCACCGGGGCCAGCCCGGCGGAGCTCACCTGGAAGTCCGGGGTCGACGTCCTCTCCTTCGGCGCCACGAAGAACGGGTGTCTCGCCGCCGAGGCGGTCGTCTTCTTCGACGAGGCGCTGGCCGCCGACCTCCCCTACCGCCGCAAGCGGGGTGGGCACCTGGTCTCCAAGATGCGCTTCGTCTCGGCCCAGCTCGTCGCCTACCTCTCCGACGAGCTCTGGTTGCGCAACGCCGCCCACGCCAACCGGCTGGCGGCGCGCCTGGGCGCGGGGCTCGTGGCTCTCCCCGGCGTTGAGCTCCTGGCGCCGGTCGAGGCCAACGAGGTCTTCGCACGGCTCCCCCGGCAGGCCATGACCGGCCTGCGGGAGGACGGCTTCGTCTTCTACGACTGGGACTCCCGGGGCGGGGTCGACGACGACACGTCGGAGATCCGCCTCGTGCCGGCTTTCGACACGGCCGAGGAGGACGTGGAGGAGTTCCTTTCAGCCGCAGGCCTCCGGCTCGGGGCGGCGGAGGCCGGATGACGGGCCCGGACGGGTGTTTCGGGGACGGGCGTTTCGGGGATGGGCGCCTCGGGGATGGGGCGTTCCTGGCGGCGGCCATCGAGCAGGCCCGGCTCGCCGAGAGCTCCGGCAACCTCCCGGTCGGCGCCGTCGTCGTGCTGGAGGGCCGGATCGTCGGCCGCGGGCACAACCAGGTCTACCGGCCCCGTCACGACCCCACGCGCCACGCGGAGATCGTCGCCCTGTCGGCCATCCCGGAGGAGCTCCGCGACCGGTTCCGGGAGATGACGGTCTACACGACCCTGGAGCCCTGCGTCATGTGCGCCGGCGCCCTCTTCCTGCACCACGTCCGGCGCGTCGTCTTCGGATCGAGCGACGAGCGGGCCGGCGCGGAGTCCCTCTTCGGCCGGCTGCCTCGCACCTTCCAGGGCGAGGCCGAACGGGTCGCCTGGGAGGGCCCGGTGGCGCCCGACGAGTGCGATCCGCTGCGGGAGCGGCTGTTCGAGCTCGTGGCGGAGCGGCGGGAGGGGCGGCGGGGGTCCGGGGGGCGTTAGGGGGGCGCGTGGGGCTGGGGCGTTGGTCGGGGGTGGAATCTTCACGCGAAGACGCGAAGGCGCGAAGGACGGAGGGACGCGGGGGTGCCGCGGTCTCGTCTCGAGCCGGGTCCCGGTGTCGTCCTGAGCGGAGCCGCGGAGCGGCGGAGTCGAAGGACCCCGTACCGGGCAGTTGGCAGGGAGGGGTCGGGTAGACGCCGCTGCGCCCCCGGCCCGGCGGTATCATCGGGTCATGAGCCACGCTTCGGTCCTCGTCACCGGTGCCTCGAAGGGCATCGGCCGCGGTACGACTCGACTCCTGGCCCGGGAGGGCTTCCGCGTCTTCGCAGGCTACCGCTCCCAGGAGGACGGGACCGCGCTGGCCACCGAGGACGGCGAGGTCCATCCCCTGCGTCTCGACGTCACCGACCCCGAGGGCCTCGCCGCCGCGGTCGAGGTGGTCTCGGCCCACGCCCCGGAGGGCCTCGCCGGCCTGGTGAACAACGCCGGGATGGTGGTCGTGGGACCGCTCGAGTTCCTCTCGCCCGACGACCTCCGCCGGCAGCTCGAGGTCAACGTGATCGGGGTCCAGGCCGTCACCCGGGCCTTCCTGCCCGCGGTGCGCCACGCCACCGGGCGGGTGGTCCACGTGGGCTCGATCAACGGGCGGGTCGCCACCCCCTTCACCGGGGCCTACTGCGCCTCGAAGTTCGCCCTCGAGGCCATGAGCGACGCCCTGCGCATCGAGCTGCGCCGCTGGTCGATCGATGTCGTCCTCATCGAGCCCGGCGCCATCGAGACGCCGATCTGGGAGACCAGCGCGGGACGCGCCAGGGAGATCCTGGAGCGGATGCCCAAGGCCGCCTGGGACCTCTACGGCGGCATCTTCCGGAAGCTCGAGGAGCGGGCGTCCAAGCCACCGCGCCACGCCATCCCTCCGGAGCGCGTCGCCGAGGTGATCCACCGAGCCCTGACGGTGAAGCGGCCGAAGACCCGTTACCTGGTGGGCAGGGACGCGAAGCTGGCGGCGCTCCTGGCGCACTGGGCACCGACCCGACTCCAGGACCGGGTGCTCGGCGGTCGGCGGCGGTAGGGCGATCTCCTGCCGCGCAGGCTAGCCTGCCCTTCTCACCGGGTGTCGTTGCGAGAGGCCGTAGGTGCCTGGAGATGCAAGGCTTGCGACCGAGGGCGACGCAGTCGTACTGTCTGTACGTCGAGGAGCCCGAGCGGAGCGTAACGCCGCAGATTCAGGT
>CAJQNK010000257.1 GCA_905479655.1 uncultured bacterium
GCTCTTCCGATCTAGCAGGTCGTAGCCCATCTCGTGGGCCGGAAGCGCGAGTTCGGCGAACTTGGCCGCGGAATCCAGATCGCCGATCTGGTAGGCGATCTCGCTCATGGAGAGCGCCACGTGAGGGGCTCCGCCGGAGAGCTCGAAGGCGCGGTCGAAGGCCTCCTGGGCCTCCTCCAGACGCCCCTGTCGCTGCAGGGACTTGCCGAGGTGCTCCCAGGCGTCCACCATCCGCGGCTCGCTCTCGAGGACCTGGCGGAAGGCCACCGTAGCCGCCGGAAAGTCACCCGAGGTAAAGTCCACGAAGGCGTTCTTGAGCTCGGCGAGCACGTCGAGGCGGCTCTTCGGGTCGGGCAGGGGGCCGCTCGCCTCGCCGCTCACGCTGCCCACATAGCCCAGGGCCGCGAGCTTCCGACGCGTCTCCGGATCGTCCTCGGAGGGGTCCTGGAGAGTCCTATCGATCGTCTCCAGGGAGTCACGCATCGAGGCGTAGGTTCTGCGCTCCTCCCGCAGGATGTTGACGGTCTCGCCCGGGTCCTGGATCACGTCATACAGCTCGGGGTCCGGTCCGTGGATGTAGTGGTGGGGACCCTGAACCCAGGAGGCGAGCTCGCTCCAGCCGAAATGCAGCCGGGGATAGTAGGTCTCCGAGTAGATGCCCCGCTCGTCCGTCGGGAGATCGGCCAGCTCGAGCAGCGGGCGGCCGTCGAGGCCGTCGGGCAGCTCGATCCCCAGCGTGGTCAGGACCGTCGGGAAGACGTCGGTCAGACCCGCCGGGGTGGCGATCGCCTCGCCGGCGCGCCGGTTCTCGGGCAGCTTGACGATCAGCGGCACCTGGATCGTCTCCCGGTACAGCAGGATCTCGTGCTCCATCTCGCCGTGGTCCATCAGGCCCTCGCCGTGGTCCGACAGCAGGACGATGAGCGCGTCTTCGTACAGCCCCATCTCTCGGAGCCGTGCGAAGAGCCGCCCGACGACCTCGTCGGCGGCGGCGACCTCGCCGTCGTAGGCGGAGTCGTAGAGCGAGCCCCAGGGCTCGGGGGGCTCGTAGGGCGAATGCGGCTCGTAGATGTGGAAGAACAGGAGAAAGGGCTTCTCGCGCACCGTTTCGACCCACTCGAGGGCCTTGTCCAGCGTCTCCCCCCCGGGGCGTTGCAGGCTGCCGAGAGCGGCGCCGGTGACGACCTGGATCTCGTCGTCGTAGTGGTCGAAGCCATCGGCGAAGCCGGTCGCTCCCCGCAGCACGAAGGCCGAGATGGCCGCGCCGGTGGCGTAGCCGTTGTCGCGCAGGATCCGGGGCAGCCAGGGCAGGTCCCGAGTCTCCAACCGGTACCCCAGGTTGTCGCGCACGCCGTGCCCGGGAGGCAGAAGGCCGGTGAAGATCGACGCGTGGGAGGGCAGCGTCAGGGGGACGTGCGAGAAGGCCCGCTCGAACAGCACCGCGTCGCGGCGGAAGGCGTCGATCGCCGGGGTCTGGATCCCGGCGTAGCCGTAGGCGGGGAGCCGGTCGGAGCGGAGCGTGTCGATCGAGACGACGATCACCGGAGCCCCGGGGGAGGCCTCGGGGTCCGCCGCCGTGCCGCAGGCGAGACACAGCGCGACGAGGACGAGAGCGCCGGAGAGGCTCCGTCGGCGGATGGCGGTCGAATGGGCTGGCGACATTCGGCGTTCTCCTGGCCTGACACGCGAACGGCCGGGCGGGGACTCCACCCGGCCGTCGGTCCTCGGCGAGTCGTTCGGGGCTACCCTACCCGCCCTGGATGTACTTCAGGAACTCCTGGACCTCGGCGGCCTTGGCGTGGTCCGGGGCGATCTCGAGGAGCTTGTCGAAGTCGGCTCTCGCCGCGTCGTTGTCTCCCTGGTTGAGATGCACCAGGCCGCGGTAGTAGTACACCTCCGGCATCTCGGGGTGGGCTTCGACCGCCTGGTTGAAGCGCTCGAGGGCGCCCTCCAGGTCTCCGTTGTTGTAGTCGCGGATCCCGATGTTCATGACGAGGTCGATGGGTACGTCCACGCCCTCGGGCATCTGCGCGAGGTAGGCCTCCGCCTCCTCGTCCCGCCCCTCGCGGCTCAGCAGGTCGGCGATCAGCTGGAGGATTGCCGGCTCGCCCGGGGAGAGCTCCAGGGCTGCTTCCAGGGCCGCGATGGCCGCCAGGTTGTTCTGCTCGAGGCCGTAGGACTGGGCGATCTTCAACTGGATCTGGGCCTTCTCGGGTCCTTCGAGCTGGTTCGCCACCTCGCTGTACTGGTTGCGCGCCTGGTCGTAGGCGCCCTCCTGGAAGTAGGTGTCGGCCAGGCGCAGACGGACGTGGACCTGCTCGCCGGGGGCCAGGTCCGGGAGGGCCCTCTTGTACTCGGCGCGAGCGGCCTCGATGTTGCCCTCGCTGATGTAGGTGTCGGCGATACGCGAGCGGAGTTGGGCCCGGTTCTGGGGCTCGAGGTGCTCCAGGGCCTTCTCGTACTCGGCCCGAGCGTTGGCGTAGTCACCCTCGCCCAGGTATCGGTCGCCCACATCGATGGAGGAGTAGGGGTTCGGCACCATCTCGATCGTCACCGAGTCGCTCGATCCGAACTCGTTCACCTTGACGGTTCCCTCGGAGATCTTGTACCCCGGGACTTCGATCACGACGGTCCACAGGCCGTGGCGGAGACCGAGGAAGCTCCATCGCCCCTTCTTGTTGGTCATGAAGGGCTCGGGGCCCGCCTCGGGCTGGCCCGGGAGATACAGGGTGATCTTGGAGTCCGCGAGGCCGTTGCCGTTCTCGTCGAGCACGGTGCCGTTGAGCCGACCGCGGCCCGACCACTCCTGGGCGCCAGCCGGGAGGGTCCCGACCGCCAGCAGGAAGAGGACGACGGGGGCGAGGATCCGATAGCGCATTCCGGTTCTCCTTCTTTGCATCCGACGACCGGGCGGCCTGGGGCTGGATTGCCGGCCGGGGGTGAGTAGTGGGTGGTACTTCTCCTGAATTCTAGCAGCCGGTGGCTCCGGGCGTCAGGGTGTCGGGTCCCGGACCCGGGTCGGGGAGCTGCGGTGCGGGATGGCGGGTCCTCGGGAGGGACAGCGGAAGCAAAAAAAACGCCGGGGGTCGCCCCCCGGCGTCGTTCAACCGATCCCTAAGGGACCCTTACCGCCAGTTGAGGCGGACGCCCAGACGGTAGATCCGCGGGCTCAGGGTCTCGTCGAGGTAGTCGAAACGGCTGTTCGTGAAGTCACGCTCACGCTGCAGCACGTAGGCCTCGTTGAGGGCGTTGAAGATGTCCAGGGAGACCGTGAAGCTCACGTCCTCGCTGGCGTTGAAGTCCTTGTCGATCCTGAAGTCGATCGTCAGGATGTCGTCGGCACGGAAGCTGTCGAACTTCGGCGCGATGAGGGTGTCGGGGGCAGTGCCGTCCGACAGGGTCCCATCCGCGAAGTACGGCAGGGGGTAGCCCTCGCGTGCGAAGACGTTGGCCGCGAGGTTGAAGCCCCACGGCCGGTCGGGAGCGACCTGGTACATGCCGTTGACGTTGAACGCCCAGCTCGACTGCAGCCAGACGTCGCCCTTGTTACCCGAGCCGCCGGACTGCACGGCATAGGTGGAACCGCTGACGTCGTTGCCGTCCTCGGCTCGGCTGGGCCGGTCGAAGGCGGTGTAACCGCTGCCGATGCTCCACTCGGTGTCCTCGAACGCGACGTACCCACGCAGCATCCAGCGGTTGGCCAGACGCTTCGTGAAGTTGACGCTGACGCCCTGATAGTCGACCGCACGGTCGCCGTTACGCTGCAGCGAGCCACCCGTGAACGACAGGTTGTCGTTGAGCGCGAAGCGCGGCTCGTTGAAGGCCTGGCCGTTGGGCAGGTTGCCCGTCCAGAAGCCGTCGGCAACGTAGTCGCCGGCGGTCACCAGACGCGTGGTGGTGCCGTCCGTGACGAAGCTCGGGAACTCCAGCACGTCGTTCGTCTGACGCCACGTGAAGCTGGCGCCCACGACGAACTCCGGCAGGAGCGCGTGCTCCACGCCGAGGATGACCTCGTCGGTCAACGACGGATCCAGATTGTTGGCCGACTGGTTCGGGCTCTCGATCGACGCCGGGTTGTTCGGGTCGAAGCCGTTGGGGAAGAGGAAGATCGGATCCCCGTCTCCGCTGCCGAAGCCGTCCCACTGGTTGTTGTCGTTCCCGTCGACGAAGTAGAAGTACGAGTAGGAAGCGCCCAGCGGGTTGACCTGCGCGAGGTTCGAGAGCGAAAGCTGCTCGGGGAACCGCGCGATCGAGCCGCGAAGCAGGGTCTTCCGATCCTCACCGAGGGCGTAGGTCACGCCGATGCGGGGCGAGATGCTCGACCAGTCGAAGCCACCGCCGTCGTTGCCCGGGAAGTCGATCGCGGGCAGGCAGCCGAAGAACGTGTCCGGGTCGCAGCCCGAGTAGTTCGGCACCTGGTCGGCGGGGTTGGTGCCCTCCTGCAGGTCGTAACGCAGGCCGGCGTTGATGGTGACGTTGCCGAAGGTGATGGTGTCCTGAGCCCAGAACGAGGTGTACTCGGCCTTGGCGGCCGCGAGACCCGCCCGGTACAGGAAGAAGTAGTCCGCAGGACCCGTCTGCTCACCGAAGTTCTCGCCCGCGATGTGGACGATGTTCCGGCCCGGCCAACCGAAGGGGCTGGCGCTCTCGAACTGACGGAAGCGGCCACCGAACTTCAGCTCGTGGTTGGTCGAGGAGCCCGTGTTGAAGAAGTACGAGCCGTCGACCTTGACCTCCTCGGCGGGGCGGCTGGAGCTACCCGACACGAAGCCGTTCTTCCAGACGCCGTCTCCGTCCCACAGGGTCTCCGGCAGGTCGGCGTCGAAGCCACCCGCGTTGGAGCGCAGGGAGAAGCCGCCGTCGACCTTGGACCACTGGCCCGTGAGGAAGAAGTTCGAGGAGAAGATGTGCGTGTCCTCGAACTTGATGACGGCCGACGGGCCACGCTGCGTGAAGGTGGTCTCCTGGGCGCGGTCAGGACCGGCGCCACGGCCGAACTTCTGCTTGTCGCCGTTGTTCCACGACGCCTGAGCGGAGTTGTTCGACGCGATCTGCGCGTTCACCTTGAACGCCACGTTCTCCAGGATGGTGTCGTCGGGGTTACCACCACCGACGGTCTGCTTGATGTCGTTCTGGCCCCAGGAACCCCAGAACCAGAGCTTGTCGCGCAGCACCGGGCCACCGGCGTTGAAGCCGAAGTCCTCGATCCGACGGATGGCGTTCGGCACGAAGGAACCCTGGCCGTCAGCGAGGTCGGAATCCGAGAAGGACGAATTCGACTGCTTGAAGAAGAGGAAGTCATCGTCGGTGACCATGTACCGGGACGAGCCGCGGAACTCGTTCGTGCCGCGACGGGTCACCAGGTTCACGCTCACACCGGAAGACGACTTGGAAACGTCCGACCCACCGGTCGAGAACTGCATCTCGGTGAACTGGTCGAAGTCGTAGTAGGTCGGCGAGGAGCCGATGGCCGCCATGTCGGTGATCTCGACGCCGTCCACCATGAAGGTGTTCTCGTCGTCGGAGACGCCGGGGCCGCGGAACACGGCCTGCTGGCCGGACTCGTTACCGCCCACGTTGATGCGGTCGGACTGAACGCCAGGGGTCTGGGTCAGCACCGACCACGGGTCACGAGCCGTCGGAATCTTCTCGAGCTCGATCTCGGTGATGGTGGAACCCTGCGCAATCCGCCTCTCGTCCAGCAGCGGGCTCTCGGAGGTCACGGTGATGACCTCCTCGACCGCGGCGCTGACCGTGATGTTGAGGCTGGTGTTGCGGGCGACCCGGATGTTGACGTTCGGGTACTCGACCGTGGAGAAGCCCTCGAGCTCGGCGACGAGCTGGTAGAAGCCAGGATCCAAGGCGAGGATGCGGAAGTTGCCCTGGACGTCGGTCTGGACGATCTTGGGCGCGCCGATGCCGGTGACCGTGATGGTCACGCCCGGCAGGGCCTCACCCGTGTTGTCGGTCACCTTGCCGTACAGGTTACCGGTCTCCTCCTGCGCCAGAGCGACACCAGTGGCCCCGATCAGGAGAATTGCGGCCACCGCGAGGGCACGCCGCCAGTTCTGCGAAGAGAAATTCATTTTTGGTTGGTCCTCCCTTCCTCTTTCCGTGTGTTCGGGAACTCCGTACAGGGTGTCCAGTCCTGTCTGGGGGACACGGCCTCGAGCTCACGCTGAGCTCGCGTCGCATCCAGTTTTTCCCGAGGCTTACACTTCTGGCACCGAAGTGGTGCAAGGGCGATGCCACTCTGCCCCCGGGTCTCTCGAGTTCGACAAAACGCAGTCTGTCAGTGGTTTATGACGGGGTGCACACGCTGTTGGGCAGCCTGCTGGGGCCTGCGCGGTCCAGAATTCTGAAGAGCCAGTCCAAGCGCTTGGATGTGGAACCCCGGGGTCGGTGTCGCGTACTGTAGTGCCATGAGACAGGGAACTCCAGTGCCACGATCGGGCGTCGACGCCCACCCGGGTGGCACCCTCCCGGGCGGGTCGGGACGCCCCTGCCGTCGGGCGACGCTCGGCGGCGGTCTGGCTCTGGCCCTCCTGGTGGCCGGCTGCACCACCTACCAGCCCTTCGACTCCCAGGCCTACCTGCAGCAGCGGATCGAGAGCCGCCTGCCGAAGGACCTCCAGGGTCAGGTCGATGTTCCCTTCGAGCTCGACCCCGCCGTGATCGCGGAGGTCGACGAGCGGCTCAGCCCGGCCGGCAGCGAACGGCGGCGTACCGACGAGGTGCTGGACTACATCTTCGGCTACCTGGACCTCGAGTACTCGCTGAGCCCGACCCGGAACGCCGTCGGGACCTTCCGCTCGCGAGAGGGCAACTGCCTGTCGTTCGTCAACCTGTTCGTGGGTGTGGCCCGGCACCAGCGGCTGAACCCGTTCTACGTCGAGGTCCGGGACTACCAGCGCTGGAACTACAAGGACGGCGTGGTCGTGAGCCGGGGACACATCGTCGCGGGCATCAACGTCGACGGGCAGCTCTCGACCTACGACTTCCTGCCCTACCGGCCCAAGTCGTACCGCGACTTCAAGCCCATCGACGACCTGACGGCGATGGCCCACTACTACAACAACCTGGGGGCCGAGGATCTGATGGCGGGGAACCTCGACCGGGCGGAGGAGAGGGTGCGGATCGCGAATCGCCTCGCCCCCACCTTCGAGAAGGCGCTGAACAATCTCGGAATCATCCATCTGCGCCGTGGCAACGCGCAGGAGGCCGCCAGACTCTACGAGGAGCAGCTCGAGAAGCACCCCGAGAACGTCGCCTTCATGACCAACCTGGTGCGCGCCTACCAGGCCCTGGGGCGGGAGGACGAGTCCGAGGCGCTCCTGGTCCGGCTGGAGGAGGTCAACGAGGCGAACCCGTTCTTCTACGTGTACCGCGGCGAGTGGGCGCTCGGCGAGGGCGACACGGCGCGGGCCCTGGAGTACATGCGCCGAGCGCTCCGCGCCGACAGCGAGGTGCCCGAGGTCCACGTGGGCCTGGTCAAGGTGTACCTCGCCCTCGGCGACTTCGCTCGGGCGAAGCACCACGTGGAGCGGGCCCTGCGCCTGGACGCGACCCACGCGGAAGCCCGGGAGTTCGCGGCCATCCTCGACTCGACTCCCTCGCCGGGCCCGATCGACGAGGGGGGCTAGCGTGGGGGTGAAGGCCCTCGCGCGCGAAACGACCGGCTCCCGAAGCAGGGCTCCGTTCGGCTCGATTGAACGGCTGCGAGATTCATGAGTAGGATAGCGAAGACTCTCTGTCTTCCGAAGGCGGCCCGAATCCTCCGGGCCGGCGAGCCGAAACGAGGTGCAGCCATGAAGGACCCGGTCTCCCGAGAAGCCCCTCCCGTCCGATCCCCGCGCTGGCTCCGCAGCCCGCTGCCTCTGATCCTGGTCGGGCTGGTCCTGTCTTCGGGAGTCGACGCCCAGTCGAGTCGCCGGGACCGGACCTTCGAGGAGGTGACCGAGGTCCTCGAGGTCCAGGTGCCGGTCAACGTCACCGACCGGGATGGCGAGCCGATCCGGGATCTGACCGTGGAGAACTTCACGGTGCTCGACGACGGGGAGGAGCGCGAGGTCGTGGATCTCCGGATCGTGGACCTCGAGACGATCGAGCCGGAAGAGGAAGAGCAGATCCCGTCCGCGGCGCGACGACATTTCCTGCTGCTGTTCGACCTCTCCTTCTCGAGCCCGGCCGCCATCGTGAAGGCCCGCCAGGCGGCGCAGCAGTTCATCCTGGGTGCGCTGCACCCCTCCGACCTGGTCGGCGTCGCCGTCCACACGGTGGACTCCGGCTCGCGGCTCGTCGTGACCTTCACCCCGGACCGGGCACAGCTCGCCCGCGCGATCGACACCCTCGGCGCGCCTCGGCTCCTGGATCGCACGGTGCGGGATCCGCTCCGGTTCGTGATCGACCGCCCCTACGACCCCCTGAGCAGCATGGCGAGCAACGACTCCACCCAGGGGCAGCAGGGGATCGCTCAGAGTCTCGGCGAGACCGTCATGCAGCACCTCGTCGTGATCGGCAAGCAGATGGCTCGGACCGAGAAGTCCTTCGCTCGTGGCCGCATCTCCTCGTGGTCGCGCTCGATGGGCGACCTCGCGCGCATGCTGGGCAGCGTCGAGGGCCGCAAGCACGTCGTCTACTTCTCCGAGGGTTTCGACGGCCGGCTCATCTTCGGTCGCGCGGCGAGCGGTGACGACCCGGCGGTGCAGGAGGACATGCTGAACATCGGCCGCGGCGCCTACTGGATGGTCGACATGGACGACATCTACGGCAATGCGGGGCTCCAGAGCGACGTCCGGGTGATGCTGGAGGAGTTCCGGCGCAACGATGCCGTGATCCAGGCCGTCGACATCTCGGGTCTGACCGCCGGGACGGCCGCCGCCGAGCGGATCCACTCCGTGGGGCAGGACGCCCTCTTCTACCTGGCCAACGACACCGGCGGGGAGCTCTACTCCGAGGCCAACGACTTCGGAGATCAGCTCCTCGAGGTGCTGGATCGCTCCTCGGTCACTTACGTCCTGTCGTTCCGGCCGGAGGGGCTGATGCGCGACGGCTCGTTCCGCCGGCTGAAGGTCCGGGTCGACGACGTCCCGCGGGGTGCCAGGGTCTCCCACAGGATGGGCTACTACGCTCCCCGGCCCTTCGAGGATCTCCATCCGCTGGAGAAGAACCTCCTGGCGTCCGACGCCATCGCCGCGGCCACTCCCAAGACGGAGGTCAACCTCGACGTGCTCACGGCGGCCTTCCGGGCTTCGGAGGATCTGGCCTACGCGCCCGTGATCGTCGAGATCGACGGGACGAGCCTCCTCGTCGGCCACCAGGGCGAACTACTCTCGGTCGAGCTCTACGCCTACGTCACCGACCACACCGGACAGATCCGCGACTTCTTCACCCAGATGATCTCGATGGACCTGAGGCGCAAGCGGGAGGCCTTCGAGCGGACCGGGCTCAAGTATTACGGCCACCTGGACCTGCCGTCGGGCAGCTATCTCCTGCGGGTCCTCGTGCGCAACGCGGACACCGGCAGAACCGGCGTGGCGACCTCGGCTCTGGAGGTGTCCGACGAGCTCGAGGCCCAACCTGTCCTGCTGCCGCCGTTCTTCCTCGAGGAGCCGGGCTCCTGGTTCCTGGTGCGCGAGAAGCAGGGCCAGGGCTTCGAGCGTTCGGTCGTCTACCCGTTCACGGTCAATGGCGAGCCCTACATTCCCGCGGCGAAGCCGGCGCTGGCGAGCCATCAGGAGGCCCGCTTCTGCCTCGTGGCCTACAACGTCGGGAGTGAGCTGACGGTCGACAGCGAGGTTCTGGGCGGGAACGGCGAGGTGATCCTGGAGGCCGGCGAGGTCGACGTGCTGGAGCGGACCGTCACGGGGATCGACGGTCTCGACAAGCTGCTCGCGACCTTCCGCCCCAACGGGCTCAGCCCCGGGAACTACACCCTGAAGGTCGCGATCCACGACCCGACGGCCGGCCTGCTGGGGACGAACTCGATCCCGTTCTCGATCCGGTAGAGGCTCAGGCGCGACCGCGAGCCCGCCGGCGCCCGATCGGGCGGGCACTCAGCGAGTCGGGACCCGTAGGCCGCCATTCGTACCCGCTCGCCGTTTCTGCGCCGCCCCTGGGCTAAGATCGTCCTTCCCGGAGGGCTCAGCCCCGAGGCGTCAAAATCGGAGGTACGTCCCGTGCAGACCATGACTCCCAGTCGTTTCCGACCCATCCTCGTTGTCGCGATCCTCGGCCTGGTGACCGTCGCGGCCGCGGTGACCCCAGCGCAGGCCCAGCGCGACCAGTTCGAGGACGTGACCGACGTCGTGCTCGTGGAGGTGCCGGTGCAGGTCCTGCGGGACGACGAGCCGGTTCGCGGCCTGACTGCCGCCGACTTCGAGATCTTCGACGGGCGCAAGAAGCGCGACCTGGTCGGCTTCGAGGTCATCGACCTGCGCATGGTCGAGGGGGAGACCGAAGGGGCGGTGACGGATCTGCCGATCGCGGCGCGGCGCCACTTCCTCCTGCTCTTCGATCTCTCCTTCTCCGACCCCACGGCCGTCGTGAAGGCCCGTGAGGCGGCGGCGGAGCTGGTGCTGAACGACCTGCATCCCTCGGACCTCGTCGGCGTGGCGACCTACTCCCAGGCCCGGGGTCCCAACCTGGTGTTGGGCTTCACGTCGGACCGGCGGCAGGTCGAGGCCGCGATCGCCGACCTCGGCTTCGCCAACCCGCAGCAGAGCACCTCGGATCCGCTGGGGCTCGTCGTCTCGGACCTGGGCGACAGCCCCCTGGGCGTGGGGAGCGGCGGCCTCTCCGGCATCAACCCCGAGGCCGAGATCCGCGAGCAGTTGAAGGACCTCAGCATCCTGAGCTCGCGGTCGGCCCGCGAGGAGGAGCAGGCCCAGGTGACGGCGCTCTCCTCTTCGCTGTCGCAGATCGCCGCGCTCCTGGATTCGGTCGCCGGTCGCAAACACGTCGTGTACCTCTCCGAGGGCTTCGACGCCGACATCGTGCTCGGCACCGGCGGCACCACGGTGGAGCAGCAGGAGCGGATCCAGGACATCAACGACGCGTCGGCCTCGGGGCGGTACTGGGAGGTCGACTCCGAGGAGCGGTTCGGCTCCACGGCGACCCTCAACGTTCTGGGGAACATGCTCGAGGCTTTCAAGCGCTCCGACTGCGTCATCCAGGCGGTGGACATCGGCGGACTGCGGGCGGGCGGCGAGGTCCAGGGGAGTGGCGCCGAGTCGGGCAGCCGGGCCGAGGGCCAGGACGGGCTGTTCATGATGGCCAACGAGACCGGCGGCGAGATGTACCGCAACTTCAACGACCTGGGCGACGCCATGGAGGAGATGCTGCAGCGCACCAGCGTCACCTACGTGCTGGCGTTCCAGCCGCAGGACGTCAAGTTCGACGGCAAGTTCAACCGGATCCGCGTGGAGGTCAAGAACCAGCCCCGCGGCACCCGGGTCGTCCATCGTCCGGGCTACTATTCGCCGAAGCGGTACGAGGATCTGACCGGCCTCGAGAAGCGCCTCCGGACCGCCGAGGCGATCGTGGGAGGGGACGAGGGCGGAGTCCTCGGGACCTCGGTGCTGGCGGCTTCGGTGCCCGTGGCCGGGCAGAAGGCCTACGTCGCGGTCCTCGTGGAGATCGACGGCAAGGACCTGCTCGCGGGCCACAAGGGCGCCGTCGTGCCCCTCGAGCTCTACGCCTACGCGCTCGACCGCAAGGGGGTCGTGAAGGACTTCTTCAGCCAACCCCTGGGCCTCGATCGCGGCCAGGCCGAGGAGGCGCTGCGCCAGACGGGGTTCAAGTTCTGGGGACACTTCGACCTGGATCCGGGTGACTACGTCGTGCGGGTGATGGCCCGCAACAGCGAGACGGGCCTCTCGGGCCTGAGCTCCGTGCCGGTGCGGGTTCCGGAGTACGACGCCTCGGAGATCGCGCTTCTGCCGCCGCTCTTCCCCGAGGCGCCGGGCAAGTGGCTCATGGGGCGCGAGCAGACCGAGGAGCAGCGCCAGGTGCCGTATCCGTTCCTGCTCAACGGCCAGCCGGTGATCCCGGCGGCCCGGCCGCAGCTGGCCCGAGGGGGCACGGCCCAGATGTTCCTCCAGGGCTACTCCCTCGCCGAGGGCGTGACCGTGGCGAGCCGCGTGCTGGGGCCGGACGGCTCCGCGGTCGAGGGTGGCGCCATCGAGGTGAGTCAGCGGACCCGCGCCGGAGCGGCGGACCAGTTGCTGGCCACGTTCCTCACCGGGGGTCTCGCGCCGGGCGAGTACACGCTGGAGGTGACGGTGGCCGACGCCGAGAGCGGCGAGTCGCGGGTCTCCAGGATTCCGATCGTCGTGGGTGGTTGACGGCCGGTTCCCGTTCCGCGCCCTGAGAGGCCTTTCGTGATCTGTCGCTGCCGCTTCCCGCTTCGTCGTCTCGCCCTGGCTCTGGTGCCGGCTCTCGTTCTCGGGGGCTGTGGGGGCGGCGAGGAGTCCGCGCGGCCGTCGGCGTCTTCACCCGACGCGGCCGCGGGGGAGTCGGGCGACCTCGCTCGACCGGTCGCGACGGCGGCCCCACCGCTCCTCGAGACGGGGCGGGTCGAGGACGTGGTCCTCATCACCATCGACACCCTGCGGGCCGACGCCCTGGGGCACTCCGGGGGCGAGAATGTGGCCGAGACGCCGGCCATCGACCGCCTGGCCGCCGCGGGCCGCGTCTACACCGACGCCCACGCCCACAGCGTCGTCACCCTGCCCTCCCACGCCAACATCCTGACCGGGCTCTATCCCTACCAGCACGGGATCCGGGACAACTCGGGCTTCGTCCTGCCCGAGGCGATCCCCACGATCGCCACCCACCTGACCACGGCGGGCTTCGTGGCCGGCGGCTTCGTCGCGGCCTTCCCCCTGGACGTCCGCTACGGCCTGGGGCGGTCGTTCGAGGTGTACGACGACTCCTATCGCCAGGGCGACAACCTGACCGAGTTCGTCATCCCGGAGCGTCCCGGCCCCGAGGTCGTGGCCGCGGCGCTCGACTGGTGGCGGTCCAGGGAGGGTCGGAGGCGGTTCCTGTGGATCCACCTCTACGACCCCCACGCGCCCTACGAGCCGCCCGAGCCGTTCCTCTCCCGGTACCCGGAGAACCCCTATCTCGGCGAGGTGGCCGCGACCGACGCCTATCTGCGACCGATGCTGGAGGAGGTCACCGCGGACGGAGCCCCGCCGGCGCTGGTGGTGCTGACGGCCGACCACGGGGAGTCTCTCGGCGAGCACGGCGAGCTCACCCACGGCTTCTTCGCCTACGAGCCGACGCTGAAGGTGCCCCTTGTCCTCTGGGCGCCCGGCCTGACCGCCGGGCAGACGGCGGAGCCCGCCCGTCACGTCGACATCCTGCCCACGATCGTCGAGGCGGTCGTCGGCGAGGTGCCAGCGGGCCTGCCCGGCCGGTCGCTGCTCCACCCCCTGCCGGATGCGGGCGCGCTCCCGAGCTACTTCGAGGCCCTCTCGCCGAACCTCAACCGGGGGTGGGCGCCGCTCCGGGGTGTCCTGAAGGACCGGAGCAAGTTCATCTCCCTGCCCCTGCCCGAGCTGTACGATCTCGACTCGGACCCGGGGGAGCAGGCCAACCTCGTGCGCGAGGACCGCCGACGCACGAAGGGGATGCTCGAGCTCCTGCCCTCGGAGTCGGTCTGGCCCCCCGACCGGGGTGCGGTGTCGACGGAGGAGCAGAAGCGGCTCGAGGCGCTCGGCTACCTCTCGGGCTCCGCGGGGGAGGCCGAAACCTACGGCCCGGAGGACGACCCGAAGAACCTCGTGGCCCTGGACGGGAAGCTGCACGAGGTGATCAACCTCTTCCACCGTGATCGTCTGGCGGAGGCCGAGGCCCTGGCTCGCGAGGTCGTCGAGGCGCGGCCGAGCATGGCCCTGGGCTGGACCTACCTGTCCCAGGTCCTGCTCGAGGACGGGCGTCTGGACGAGGCGATCCCCGTCATGCGGGAGGCGCGGGAGCGGGGGGCCGCCTCCCCGGCGCTCACCCGGCAGCTCGCGCTCTCCCTCGCCGAGGCCGGACGTTCGCGGGAGGCCGTCGAGCTCCTGGCGCCCGCGGCCGGGACGGGCGATCCCGACGTGCTGAACGCCCTGGGCCTGGTGCTCTCCGAGGCGGGCGACCAGCGGGGTGCCCGCGAGG
>CAJQNK010000258.1 GCA_905479655.1 uncultured bacterium
TACGAGCGGCCCTCTTCTCCGGACTCTTCGTTGGGAATCCTCCCCGATTCACCGAATCGAGTGCGGATTCCCGCCTGGATTCCGAAGAAGATTGCGCGCTCTCGCTCGCGCCCGGCTTCCACCACGGGCTGCTAGCCTGCCCTTCTCACCGGGTGTCGTCGCGAGAGGTCGTAGGTGCCTGAGGATGCAACGGGCCGGACTCCGCCTCCCCGAACAGCCCCGCCACCACGTCGTCGCTCACCTTCACGACCGGGCTGCGCCCGGCGATGGTGGCGTTCGACTGCACGATCACCAGGGCGTCTTCGTCCGGGAACCAGCGCAGGTAGGCGCTGAGCCCGAAGTCGGTGCCGCCGCCGTGGAGCATCTCGGTCGTGCCGCGCGGTGTCGTTCGCACCCGGAAGCCGTGAGCCTGGAAGACGCCGTCCTCCTCGTCGAACACCGCGTAGTGTCGGCGCATCGTCGCCAGGCTCTCCGGTCCGAGCAGCGTGCCGTCGGCGAGGGCCTCGACGAAGCGCGCGAGGTCGGCCGCGGTGGAGACCAGGCCGGCGTTGCCCCAGAGCGCCCACCAGGTCCCGGGGAAGGTCGCGGCCGACCCGCGGGCCCGGCCGTTGACGTAACCGACCGCGGTGGTCGCGGTGGTCCACCGCCGGTCCCGGAAGTAGCCCGTGCGCTCCATCCCGGCGGGGTCGATGATCCGCTCGACCTGGTAGTCCGGGAACTCCCGACCGGTGACCTTCTCGATCACCAGGGCCAGGAGTGTGTACCCGGCGTTGGAGTAGGAGCACTCGGCACCCGGCGCGGCCGCCAGGTCGGCCCCGAGGATCGCGCTCAGAGCCCCGTCGCGACTCATCCGCTCGAAGTCCCCGCGGCTGTCGTGGTAGCGGGGCAGTCCGGAGGTGTGGGTCAGCAGGTGGTGGACGGTGATCTCGCGCTTCGCCTCCGGCACGCGGGAGCCCAAGAAGCGGTCGATCGTGTCGTCGGGCGAGAGCTTGCCCTCCTCGACCAGCTGCAGCACCATCGTCGCCGTCAGGAGCTTGGCGAGCGAGGCCACGGGGAAGACCGTCCCCGGCCGGTTCGGGATCTCGGGCGAGCGACGCGCGAGCCCGTAGCCCCGGTGCAGGACGGTCGAGCCGCCCGCGCGGACCAGCACGACACCCGAGAAGCCCCGATCCCGCCAGCCCGCGAGCCGGGCGTCGAGGTCCGCCGCCAGCTCGCTCCCCGGTGACGGGGACGGACCGAGCGCGAAGCCGAGGACGAGGGAGAGCAGGAGCGCGGTCGGACGCCGTGCGCCGCGGCGGGTCACGGGTGGGATCGGGTCGGAGTGGGTGCGCATGAGCCCTCGCGAAAGAGAATGGGATCGGGTCTTCGCAAGCTACGAAGGATTCCGTGGCCGGTTGCATCGAAAACCCCATGAGCCCGGTCGCCTCGCCCGGCGGAGCCGCGAGAGGCGACGCCGCGAATTCACCCCGGGGGGGTTGCCCACCAGGATCGGGCGGGGAAGATAAAGTGTCCGACGTGAGCCCGAGCCACCGAGAGCCCGCCCCCCCGACCCCGGAGCGCTCCGCCCCGGACAGCGCAGCGGGGTCCGGCGTCGCACGCCTGTCCCTGGTGCTGCCGGCCTTCAACGAGGAGCCCGGGATCGTCGCCGCCATCGAAGAGGCCGACGCCGTCCTCACCGACATCGTCGAAGAGCACGAGATCCTCGTCGTCGACGACGGTAGCCGCGACGGCACCGCGCAGCGGGTGCACGAGATCCTCGCCGACCATCCCGCCGTGCGCCTCCTGAGCCACCCGACCAACCAGGGTTACGGCGCCGCGCTCCGGACCGGCTTCGGGGCGGCACGGCTGCCGCTGGTGGCCTACACGGATGCCGATCGGCAGTTCGATCTGCATGACCTCGTCTCGAGCCTGCGGGCGCTCGAGGGCCACGACATGGTGACCTGCTACCGCCGCGACCGGAAGGACTCCTGGCTGCGCTGCGCCTACTCCAGGGCCTTCAACCGGATCGCCCGATTCCTGTTCGGTTTCCGGGTGCGGGACTGCGACTGCTCTCTCAAGGTCTTCCGCCGGGAGGCCCTGCGCGCCATGAACCTGCGGGAGTCCGGCTTCCTGATCGACACCGAGATCCTGGCCTCGGCCCACCGCCTCGGCCTCGACATGGCCGAGATCGGAGTCACGCACCGACCCCGGACCGCCGGTGTGAGTACGGTCTCCGTCTGGCATGCCCTGCCCGTGCTCTCCGGCCTCCTGGGCTTGCGGTCCCGGTTGCGTCGCACGGCTGGAGGCGCAACGCAGGACGACGCCGACCCGGCCGCGCAACCCGCGGCCCCCATCGAACGCCCGTGAGCGAGGGAGTGTCCAGTCCGGGAGGCGACCGAACGGGCAGCTGGCCGCTGGGCAGCCGGCCACTGGGCAGCCGTCCACTGGGCAGCCGTCCACTGGGCAGCCGGCCACTGGGCAGCCGGCCACTGGGCAGCCGGCTCGAGCGCTCGCTGCCCCTCTTCCTGCTCTTCGTGCTCGGCGCGGCCCTCCTGTTCCAGGGCACTCGGGGCCTCTGGGAGCCCGACGAGGGCCGCTACGCCCACGCGGCCTGGGAGATGCTGCGCACGGGCGACTGGCTCGTGCCCCACCTCCACGGCTTGGCCTATCTCGACAAGCCGCCGGTCGTCTACTGGGCGACCGCGGCGGGTCTCGCCCTGCTGGGTCCCGGCGCCTGGGGCGCGCGCCTCGGCTGCGGCATCGCCCTGGCGCTGACGGCCTGGGTGGTCGGGGCCTGGGCGGCCCGGCGGTGGGGCACCGCCTTCGGGCGGCGTGCGGGAGCAGCCTACGTCGTGACCCTGCTCCCGTTCACCGCCGGCAACACGCTGACGCCGGACATCTTCCTGACCCTGTTCACGACCACGACGGCGTTCGCGTGGTGGTGCTTCCGGGACGAGCTGCCCCGGTCGGGCTCGCCCGGCGAGGCGTCCGCCCGCTGGCGCTGGGCGCTCCTCGCCGGCCTTGCGCTCGGCCTCGGCATCGCCACCAAGGGGCCCGCCGCCCTCGTCTTCCTGGCGCCCATCGGGCTCTTTGCGCTCCTGCAGAGGGAGCTCGTCGCCCACCTGCGGCGACCGGAGGTCTGGGTCGCGGGCGTGGTCGCCGCGCTCCTGGGCGGTGCCTGGTACGCCGTCCTCGCCATGCGCCTCCCCGGGGCGAGCGAGTACTTCTTCGACAACCAGGTCGCCGGCCGTCTCTGGGGCGGCCAGTACGATCGCCACGGCGGACCGTGGGGCTGGCTCGAGGTCTACGGTCCCGCCCTGGTGGCGGGCGCCCTGCCGTGGTCGGTGAGCTGGCCCGGGATGGCCTTCCGGGCGAGCCGCGAGCGGCTCCGCTCGGCGCTCGGCGACCCCCTGAAGCGGTTCCTCGGCCTCTTCGTCCTCGTCCCACTCGTCGTCCTGTGTGTCGCCAGCTCCCGACTCCCCCTCTACCTGCTGCCGGTGATGCCCGCCGTCGTGCTCCTGACCCTGAGGGCCATCCCCGAACGACGCGTCGACCGGGTGTGGCGCACCACGCTGGTCCTGGCGGTGGTCCTGGTGGCGCTCCGGGGAGTCGCCGGGGTCGTCCCCTCCCACCGCGACGCCTCGGCCCTAGCCGAGCGGCTGAAGGAGGCGGGGGTGGCGCCCACGGATTGTCTCGACACGCTCTCGATGAGGGCTCACGGCCTGAGCCTGGAGGGCCTCGAGCGGATCACGTGGCACGGGATCTGGCCCGAGACCTACCCGTACTTCGAGCGCCCGGGCGTCCTCGCCGAGGAGATCGGCCCTCTCCTGGAGAGCTGCGACGGTCGCCTCTGGGTCCTGTCGGAGATCAAACGTCGAGAAGCGGCCGAGATCCACCTGCCGCAGGCGAGTCTGACCTGCGAGCGCCTGACGCTCGACGACCGTCGCGACCTCTACCGCTGCCGCGCGACCAGGCCGGGCGCTCTCGACCCCGGGGTCGCGGTCCCCTAGTCGGAGGCCGCCGTCCTCTCGATCGCGTCGCCGAAGAACAGGCCGTTGATCAACAGTCGTCGCGTCCCCTGCCAGAAGCCTCGGAAGTCCATCACGTCGAGGATGCGCACCACCGCGCCGCGGCCCACCCGATCGGCGAGGATGGCCGGCGAGCCGGCGATACGCTCGAGGTTCTCCTCCGACACGTAGCCCGCCAGGAGCGGCTCCGCCGCGTACTGAGCGACCGTTCCGTAGGGGTTCTCCGGATCCGGCGGCAGGACCTCCTCGGAGTTGCGGAACACCGGCAGGCGCTCGTTCCGGTAGCCCCAGGCGATGGGGTGGCTCAGGTCCAGATCGACCTGGAAGATGGCGCCGCTGATCCGCTGCTCGTCGCGCTCGTCGCGGCGCTCGGCGTAGGGAATCCGCACCGGCCGATCGACGCCGCCGTCCTCTTCATCCACTTCGACGGCAACCTCTCCCTGCGGACGGAGGCGCGCGTCCGCCCACAGGGCCGCCCCCTTCTGGGCCAGCAGCACGCCTCCCGCCCGCACCCACCGGTCGAGGGCCTCCGCCGTCTCCTCCGCCAGGTCTCCCCAGCGGCCGTCGACCAGGACGACGTGGGTGTAGTCGCCCAGGTCGATCCGACCCAGCCGGTCGACATCCACCAGGGAGACCGGGAGACCCACCTCGTGGTCGAGCAGGTGCCAGACCTCTCCGGCCTCGTTGGACGAGACCCCGGGGCCGACGACGACGAGGGGGCGCGGCGCCCGGACGGGCAGGAGCGACGGGCTGCCGAGGTCCACGCCCGAGCCGGTGAGACCCGAGGTGACCTGGACGATCTCCACCCCCTCCTCCTCCGCCACGGCCATCAGTAGCGCCGTCAGGGCCTCCGGCTCGACCTCCTGGACTCCCACCGGCAGCAACAGGGAGCCGTAGTCCAGCTCCCGGGACCCCTCCGGCGTCGCGACCACCGTCGGCTCCGAGGCCACCCGGACGACGACGCCGGCGTCGAGCAGTCGCGCCAGGGCCCGGGGAGCCGACGCCGACTCCCACCCGAGGACCCACGCCACCGCCCGGCCCGCGCCGACGACGAGGCGCCCCGGGGCAGACTCCGTCTCGCCGACCGGAGCGCCGAGGGCGTCGTCCGGCAGCTCGCCGTCGACCAACTCCCGGAGCTCGAGGCCGAACGCCAGCGGCAGCGTCCAGGCGGAGACGTCGTAGAAGGTCGTGTCCTCGAACTCGGTGGGCTTCTCGAAGACCGCCCGGGCGAGCCGGGCCTGTGGCTGCTCCAGGGGCACCGCCCAGGCCCAGCCCGGCTCCCAGGCGCGGCCGTCGATGGTCAGGGTCCGAGCCAGGGCGTGGACCCGGATGCGGTGGTGTTCCAGGAGCTCGGCCAGACGGCGGCCGCGGGACGGGTCGTGGGGGTCGCCGAAGAGCCAACCCGCCCGGGCGTCCGCGCGCGCCTCCGCCAGCGCGTCCCGGTAGAACTGCGCCTGCCACTCCAGCAGCTCCTGTCGCTTCGCCACCGCGGCCCGCACCGACGAGAACGACGTCGTCACCTGGTTGCGGATCGCGAACGGAAACGAGAGCTCGCCGTTCACGGTCTCCTGGACATGTCCGCGGGCACTGGCCTGCTCGAAGAGGATGCCGACGGTGCCGTTCACGTCCGGGTACGTCGAGCCCTTGCCGTAGTAGAAGTCGTCGAACACCTCCTCGGTGAAGTACAGGCTGCCGATCGCATCGAGGGCCTCGGCGTGGAAGGCGGCGATCTCGCGGGTCAGCTCGAGGACCCGGTCGGGGGTCAGGGGGTTCTGCCGGCTCGGCACACCGGGCTGGAAGAAGTAGGTCGAGTCGGGGCCCATCTCGTGGAAGTCGGTCAGGAGGTTGGGCCGCCAGCGGTGGAAGCTCGAGAGCCGGGCCCGGCTCTCGGGATGGACCGCGGGGAGCCAGTCACGGTTCAGGTCGAACCAGTAGTGGTTCGTGCGCCCCGACGGCCATCCTTCCTCGTGCTCACGGTGCTCCGGGTCCGCCACCAACACGCTGCCACGGTGCATGTTCGCCCACTGGGCGAAGCGCGCGAGGCCGTCGGGATTGAGGCTGGGATCGAGGAGGATGACCGCGTCGTCCAGCCACTGCTCCACCTCGCCTCCCCGGGCCGCCGCCAGGTGGTAGGCGACCACCAGCGCCGCGTTGGCGCCCGACGCCTCGTTGCCGTGGACGCTGTAGCCGAGGTAGACGACGACCGGCATGTCCGAGGTGTCGGGGAGCGGACCCCGGCCGGCGGCGCCATCCGGCTCGGAGAGGGCGACGTGGCGCTCGCGGATCGCCTCCAGGCGCTCGAGGTTCTCCGGCGACGAGATGGTCAGCAGGAGTAGCGGACGGTCCTCGTGCGTGGACCCGGTGCGCTCGATCCGGACACGGTCCGAGGCCTCCGCCAGCGCCTCCATGTAGGCGACGAGCTGGTCGTGGCGGACGTGCCAGGTCCCGGGCTCCCAGCCGAGGACCGAGGCGGGGGTGGGGATCGCCGGATCGTGCTCCACGCCGGCCGGCAGATAGGCGTCGATCCGGGCGGGCACCTCGGGGAGGGCGCCGGAAGGAGCGGGGAGGACGACGGCCAGGATGGCCGGGAGGAGCGACAGGAGCGGGAGGCGTCGGATTTCCATGGCGACGCGAGAGTAGCGCATGGGGCCCTGCGCCGGTACCCTGCCATGCGACGCGTTCGTGGCTCCGGTATCCTCGCTCGGTGAGCGCCCCGCGACCACCCCGCCCCCTCCCCTCTCTCCGCAGCCTGGCCGATGTCCCCGTGGGGGTTCTGCACGGGGCCTTCGTCGAGGCCGTCGCCGACTACGCGGTCCCGATGACGCTCTCCGTCGGGCGCCTGGAGCGGCTTCTCGAGCGACGGGGGTTCGATCCCGAGGCGTCGGTGGGGGCATTCGACGGAGACGGCCGGCTGGTCGCCTTTCTGTTCAACGGCGTGGGTCGTTGGCGCGAGCGGAAGGCCGCCTACGACACGGGGACGGGCGTGGTGCCCGGGTACCGACGCCGGGGGCTCTCGAAGCGGCTGTTCGAGGAGGCGCTTCCCGCGCTGCGGGATCGGGGCTGCTCCATCTACGTTCTCGAGGTCCTGCAGGAGAACGAGGCGGCACGCAAGGCCTACCGCCGGGTCGGCTTCGAGGTCACCCGGGCCCTCCTCTGCTTCGCGGGCCGGCCGCCGGAGGCGGCGCCACCGCCCGAGGCCGCCGTTCGTCCCTGCCGGCTCGAGCGGCGACTGGAGCAGGCTGCCGCGTTCACCGAGATCGTCCCGTCGTGGCAGAACGACGGCGACTCGATCCACCGTGGCGCAACCCACCTGGAAGCGTTGGGAGCCTTCGCGGGCGGCGCCCTGGTGGGTCTCGGGGTGGTCGAACCCGAAACCGGCGACGTGCCCTGCCTGGTGGTGGCTCCCGAACGCCGACGGCGGGGCATCGGAGCAGCCCTGCTCGCGGCCCTCCGCAGCCACGCCGTCGCCACCGACCTGCGTCTGCTGAACGTGGACGAGGACGATGTCGCCACCCGTGGTCTGCTCCATTCGAGCGGTCTGGACCCGACTGTCTCCCAGTTCGAGATGATCCGGAGGATCTGACCCCGGGTCGAGCCCGGCCCCCACCGACTGGCCCCCAACTAACTGACCCCCAGCGACTGGCCCCCAGCGACTGACCCCCAGCCACGGAGCGCAGAATGTCATTTCTCGACCGGATCCCCTGGACCCTCGTCCTCGTCCTCTGTCTCACCCTGGGTCTGGCGCCGTTCCAGCCTCCGCACATCTGGGAGAAGCTGCGGATGCTCGTCCGCGGAGAGCTCGTCCGCCCCGTGGACATCTTCGACTTCGTGCTCCACGGCGTGCCCTGGGCAATCCTGGTGATGAAGGGCCTGCGGGAGCTCACCCGCCGCTGACGCCACCGTGGGGCCCGGCGTTCCCGTCCACCTCCCGGAGACCGGGGCCCCGGCGCCGCCGCTCCGAGTCGATCTGTCGCGCGTACAGCGCCTCTCTCTCCCGTGCGTTCATGGCGCACATGGGCACGGCCCGCCACTCTCCGTCGCGCTCGACGGCGCCCCGGAAGCCGCAGGCCGCCAGCCGCTTCTCCACCACCTGACCGCCGCCCTCGACCTCCGCCTCGTCCATGAAGTTGTGGAGGACCACATTGAGGGCCCCGACCCGGCCGCGCGCGAGGTCAGCCAGGAACCGGGCCCCGAGACCCTCCGCGCGCCAACGCGACAGGGCCCAGCCGAGCGCGTGGAGCAGAAACCCGGGATGGCGGAGCAGCAGGCCGACGCGCTGACCGTTGGCGCGGGCGTGGTCGTCTCCCCTCGACCCCACACCGCCGAAGATCTCGAGCAGTCGGGTCCAGAAGCGGCGCGAGGCGGGGTCGGCGGCGACGAGGTTCACGACCCGGCTGCCACCGCGCCCGGGCGCGACGAGAAGCGTCGTCATGTTGGAGCAGTCCGGGTGGCCGAAGAGGAGATTGTCGCGATCGAGCGCGACGCCCACCGCCTCGCAGACCGAGCTCCAGGTGGCCTCCGGAGTCACCGGGCGTTCGGAGCTCCGGGTGCGCCCGACGGCCGCCTCCGGCTGCAGGCTCACCATGCCGAAGGCGCGCAACCTCCGTCGCTCCGCGAGCAGCCACTCCAGGATGTCGCCGACGCTGTCTTGGTTGCGCTCGGTCACCGTGACGGTGTGGGCCGCCGTCAACCGCCGGCCCGTGCGCTCCCGCACGCCCAGCAGCAGGTCGACGAAACGCTCTCGCAGGGGGTGCAGCTCCGACTCCCGGGACAGGGAGCCGATCGGAAAGCCGGGCCGCCCGGCCTGGGTGATGTCGACGTGGATCGCGACCTTGCGCAGCCGGCCGTCGACGACCAGTCGCTCGAGGTACCCGGGGTCCTCCAGGAGGCCCTGCCCATGGGTCATGAGCATGGGGACGACGCCCGCGTCCGCCGCGTAGGCGAGGACCTCCACCAGCTCCTCGGCGCGGTCGGCCCGCTGGTAGGCGTCGACCACGTCGCCGCCCGTGATCTGCAGGCCGCCGTCGGGACCCAGGAGGCGCCGGTTGGCGTCGATCTGACGCTTCATCTCCGCCAGGGTCGGCAGGGGCGCGCGGTTGGCGTTCGACGGCAGGTAGCAGTGCGTGCAACCGAAGGAGCAGAACGACGGACCCAGGGTGTAGCCACAGTGGGCAAGCTGCCGACCCACGACCTGGTGACCCACCCGCAACTCGGCGGGCAGCTCGCGCCAGCGGGCCTCCAGCAACCCACGCTTCTCCCGGGAGACGGGAGTTCGCAACCCGGCGAGAAACCTGCGCACCGGACCGGCCGGCTCTCGCCCGCCGCACCCGGAGCGCCGGCACGCGGTGACGGATCCTCCTCCCGGATCACCCGCGGGGTCATCCGGGAGGTCACCCGGCACCGTATCCCCAACGACGGCCGGTCGCGCCCCGCCCGGGACCGCCGTGCCGGCGCTCGTCATCTCGTCGCCTTCGTACACTCTCTCCACGGCCTCCTGGAGCCCCTTCGTCATGCCCCTTCTCCGCTTCCCGTCGCGTCCGGATCCGCGATCGTCGATCGCGCCGCTCGCGTTCGTCTGCCTGACTCTCTTCGCAGCCACCGGGTCGGCGACCGTCCCGGCGCCTTCCAGGCCCTTCTCGCATGCCGACTGGGCGAGCGTACTCCAGCGCTTCGTCGATGACCGAGGGCTGGTGGACTACCTCGGCCTCTCCCGGAATCGCGAGGAGCTCGACCGGTACCTCGATTCGATCCGGGGGACCAGTCCGCGCTCCCACGCCGAGCTCTTCCCCGACCGGAACCACGAGCTCGCCTACTGGATCAACGCCTACAACGCCCAGGTCGTCGCGGGGGTTCTCGACCGCGGACCCGAGGACAAGAGCGTCTGGAGCGGCGGGCTGATCTCCGGCTATCGCTTCTTCGTCCGGAGGAAGGTCGTCCTGGGTGGCGAGAGCGTGAGCCTCAAGAAGCTGGAGGACGACTGGATCCGGGCCGGGTACGGCGACCCCCGGATCCACGCGGCGCTGAACTGCGCGTCCCGGAGCTGCCCCCGTCTCCCCCGGGAGCCGTTCGTGGGTCGGCGCCTCGACGACCAGCTCGACGCCGCGATGCGCGAGTTCGTGGCCGACCCGCGCAACGTCCGCCTGCGGGACGACGGCAGGGTCGAGCTGTCGAAGATCTTCGACTGGTTCACCAGCGACTTCCTGGCGGAGGCGCCGGACCTCGTGGCCTATGTCAACCGCTACCGCCCGAGCGAGGCGCTGCTCCCGGAGGATGCCGAGGTCGTCTTCCTCGAGTACGACAAGGGAATCAACGCGCAGTAGGGAGAGCGAGGGGTTCGGGGGTGCCGATCCGGCCACCGCGGGAGCGGTGCCGCACCGCGTCACACCGTGGTACTGTCCCTTGCGGAGAGCCCCTGACCCTGGACGCGCGGGCGGACTGGAGTCGAAGTCCGGCTAGCCGCCCGTGGTGGAAGCCGGGCGCGAGCGAGAGCGCGTAATCTTCTTCGGAATCAAGGCGGGAATCCGCACTCGATTCGGTGAATCGGGGAGGATTCCCAACGATGTGTCCGGAGAAGAGGGCCGCTCGTAGCGTGTCTCGCC
>CAJQNK010000259.1 GCA_905479655.1 uncultured bacterium
CGCCAAGAAAGGTGGAGAAAGGCGCTGAGTGAGCTTCGGACTTGGCGAAGGCCTAGGCTTTCAGGGCGGCCAGAATCTCGGCCGCCTGCTTGGCGCTCATTCCGGGTAGCGCCGCAATCTCATCCACCGAAGCCGCGGCCACCCGCTTGGTACTTCCAAAGGTGGAAAGAAGCAGCTTTCGCTTGGCCGGTCCGATGCCTGGCAGATCGTCGAGGGCCGAGCGCAGGCGCTTCTTGCTGCGCAGATCGCGGTGGAAGGTGATCGCGAAGCGGTGAGCCTCGTCGCGCACCTGCTGCAGGAGCTGGAGCCCCGGATCGTCCCGGGGCAGGACGAGGGGGGCCGGGCGGTCCGGCAGGAAGATCTCCTCCTCCCGCTTCGCCAGGCCGGCCAGCGGGGTCTCCTCCACGCCGAGCACGGCCAGGGCTTCGAGCGCCGCGTTGAGCTGACCGCGACCGCCGTCGACCAGGATCAGGTCGGGCATCTCACCCACCTCCTCGAGTCGGCGGCGGTAGCGCCGCTCGACAGCCTGGGCGAGGGAGGCGAAATCGTCCTGCCCCGGCAGCCCTCGGATGTTGAAGGAACGGTACTCGCCCTTCGCCATCCGGCCCTCCTCCCACACCACCAGCGAGGCGACGATCTCACGCCCCTGCAGGTTCGAGACATCGAACCCCTCGACCCGCCGGGGGACCTCGGGGAGCCCCAGGTGTCTCTGCAGGGCCTCGACGCCCGCGAACCGTCCCTTCCCCTGGCGGAATCGCCGCCGCCAGGCCATCTCCGCGTTGCGCATCGCCAGCGCGACACGGTCGGCCTTGGGTCCACGGGCCGGCAGCCGCAGGTAGACGCGTTCGCCCTTCCGGTCCCCGAGCCACTCCACGAGGGCGTCGGAGCCCTCGATCGGCATCGGTAGGTGGATCTCCTTGGGGATGAACGTGGTCCGGTCGTAGAACTGGGGCAGGAGCTCGGACAGCAGGCCGGCCGGAACCACCTCCTCCCGGCCCTCCCAGAACAGCTCCCGCCGATCCAGCACCTGGCCGCCCCGCATCACGAGCACGACGACCGCCGCGTTGCCCCCCTGGACCCTCACGCCGAAGATGTCGACGTCCTCGCCCGCCACCGAGGAGAGCTTGCGCCGCTGGCTGATGACCTCGATCTCCGCGACGGCGTCGCGCAGCTCGGCGGCCCTCTCGAACTGGAGGGCTTCCGCGGCGTCACGCATCGCGCGGCGCAGCCGGCGCAGGAGCGGATCGTTGCGACCGGAGAGGAAGAGCCGCGCCTCCTCCACCGCCTCGGCGTAGGCCTCCCGGTCGGTCAGACCCTTGACGCAGGGGCCGAGGCAGCGCTTCATGTCGTAGTAGAGACACGGCCTGGGCAGGCCCCCGTCGATCGGAATGTGGCAGACCCGGATCTGGAACAGCTTCTGCACCAGCTTGATCGCCTTGCGGGCCAGTCCACCGGGGAGATAGGGCCCGAAGTAGTCGGCGCCGTCTCTCCGGATGCGGCGCGTGAAGGCGACCCGGGGCCAGGCCTCTCCCACGGTCAGCTTGACGTAGGGGTAGGTCTTGTCGTCCCGCAGCAGGACGTTGTAGCGCGGCTGGAGTCGCTTGATCCAGTTGTTCTCGAGGAGCAGCGCTTCCGCTTCGGTGTCCGTGAGGACGAACTCCAGCTCCTCCGCCTCCGCCAGCATGGCCTCGATCCTGGGTTCGTGGCCCGTCCCCAGGTAGTTGGCCGCCCGCTTGCGCAGCGATTTCGCCTTGCCCACGTAGAGGGCCTCGGCGCACGCCCCTCGGAAGACGTAGATGCCCGGCCGATCGGGCAAAGACCGGATCCGCCCCTCGACGGTCGGGGCCCGAACGCCCATCAGCCGGTGACGATCTGGAGCTGGCGCAGCTCCCCGAGCTTGTCCCGCAGCATGGCCGCCTCCTCGAACTCGAGACGCTTGGCCGCCGCCTTCATCTCCTTCTCGATGCGGGCGATCCGCTCCGCGAGCGGGGCCGTGTCCTCCCCCTCCGCGATGGCCAGGAGGGGGTTCGAGCCGATCTCGTGGTAGTCCAGACGAGACATCTGGACCAGCGGGCTCTGGATGTCCTTCAGGATCGTCCGCGGCTCGATGCCGTGCTCCAGGTTGTAGGCCGCCTGGCGCTCGCGGCGTCGGGCCGTCTCCTCCATCGCCCGACCCATGGAGTTCGTCTCGCGATCCGCATAGAAGATCACGCGGCCGCCCACGTTGCGCGCGGCCCGGCCGGCCGTCTGCACCAGCGAGGTCTCACTGCGCAGGAAGCCCTCCTTGTCCGCGTCCAGGATGGCCACCAGCGAGACCTCGGGGATGTCCAGCCCCTCACGCAACAGGTTGATACCGACGAGGACGTCGAACTCGCCGCGCCGGAGCCCGGCGATGATCTCGACCCGTTCCAGCGTGTCGACGTCGCTGTGCAGGTAGCGCACACGGACACCGAGCTCCGTCAGGTACTCGGTGAGCTCCTCGGCCATCCGCTTGGTCAGGGTCGTGATGAGCACCCGCTCCCCGCGGTCCACCACCCGCCGCACCTCCGCCAGCAGGTCGTCCACCTGGCCGCTCGCCGGACGCACCTCGATCGCGGGGTCCAGGAGGCCGGTCGGCCGCACCACCTGCTCCACGAAGACCCCGCGGGTGCGCTCGAGCTCCCAGGGAGCGGGGGTCGCCGAGACGTAGATGCGTTGTCCCACCCTCTCGTCGAACTCCTCGAAGGTCAGCGGACGGTTGTCCAGGGCGCTGGGCAACCGGAAGCCGAAGTCGACCAGCGTCTGCTTCCTCGAGCGGTCGCCGTGGTACATCCCCCGTACCTGGGGCAGGGTCTGGTGGCTCTCGTCCACGACCAGCAGGAAGTCGTCGGGCAGGTAGTCCAGCAACGTCGGAGGCGGCTCGCCGGGCGCCCGGCCCGAGAGATGCCGCGAGTAGTTCTCGATGCCGTGGCAGTAGCCGATCTCGCGCAGCATCTCGAGGTCGAAACGGGTTCGCTGCTCCAGCCGCTGGCGCTCGAGGAGCTTCTCCTCGGCGGCGAGCTGGTCGAGACGGACCGCCAGCTCCTCC
>CAJQNK010000260.1 GCA_905479655.1 uncultured bacterium
AGGGCCGGACGGGAGGCGCTCGGGGGCCAAGGCGCGCCGACGCAGGCAATGCAGGGACATTGTCGAGGAGGCGGAACGCTGGCAGCCGAGATGCATCGCGGGCGGACTGTCGTCGAAGTTCGGAAACGCTGGTCTAGACCCCGAGGACGCCGGGATCCCCACCGGCCAGGACTCGGACCAGCTCCTCGCGGAAGTAGTCGGTCGACCTCCGCACCCGGTCGTCGATCCGGTCTTCGTAGACCTCTCGCGACCGGTCGATCTCGTCGGCCAGGCGGGAGTAGACGTTGCCCTCGCGACGGCCCCGCGCGATCTCGGACTCGTTGTAGAGCATGAGCTCGCTGACCAGGAGGCGCGAGAGACGCTTGGCATCCTCGTGGAGGTCGGCCTCGTCCTCCGATGCCGCGAGTGGCGGCGTGGCGAAAGCGCTTCCCGGACCCTCGAGATCCTCCGGCGGGGAGACTTCGACCCGAGCGTCGAGCTCGGGAGGTCCGGCCGGGATCGTCTCGGCGACCTCGTCCTCCATCTCCTCGCCCGCGACCAGCGAATCCGCCGCCTCCTCGACCGGGATCTCGGCCTCCGGGGTGGTCGTCCTCTCCACCTCGAGGCCGGGAACCGGGGTCTCCTCGACCTCCGGCTCGTCCGGCTGGATCTCGGCGGGAGCCTCCTCGAGGACCGTGGCGGCCCCCACGGGCTCCTCCGCGGGCATCTCGAAGTCCATGTCCGGCTCCGGAGGGGTCTCCGAAGAGTCGAATGAGGCGTCCCAGCCGGGGACCTCCGGAGTCGGAGGTCCTGCGTCGTCTCCGCCCGGGGCCAGCTCGTCGACGGGGACCCAGGTTCGATCCTCGTCGCGGTCGCCGCCGTCGAGCAGACTCTCCTCCGCCTCCGCCGGGACGGCCTCGGGGTCGGCCGGCGCCTCGGGGCTGTCCTCCATCTGCAGGCCGAGCCCCTCGGCGGCCAGCGTGCCCTCCAGATCCTCGTCGCCAGCGTCGTCCTGCGGTTCCGGGAGACCCTCTCCCTCCGCGTCGGTCGCGGCCCAGTCCGCGTCGGGCAGGCTGGCCAGGTCGACCTCGAGGGACTCCTCGGGCACGATCTCGATCGCCTCGTCCTCCGGCGCCCCAGCTCCCAGCGCCCCAGTCTCCAGAACCTCGGTCTCCAGAACCTCGGTCTCGAGAACCTCGGTCTCCGGCTCCTCGCCCGGCGGCGACGCATCGAGTTCCGCTCCGTCGGTCGGTGGGGTCACGAGAGCGGGGCTCCCGCCGACGCCGACCCCGTCTGCCGTCCACTCCGGGTCCCAGAGGGCCAGACCCGGCGAGTCCTCCCCGTTCGCGAGGCGCAAGGAGGGTGTCGTCAGCCGCTCCCGCCACGCCAGGGTCTCGATCCCCTGGGCGGCCGAGTAGGCCAGGATCTGCAGCACCGGCAGCTGGAGACTCGCCTCCGTCAGCCGGTCTGCGTACAGGGCTGCCGCGATGCGATCGCGCAGCACGAGCGGCACGGCCACGCCCGCCGTCGGGTGGTCGCCGGCCAGGCCCTCGGCGACGGCCTCGCAGTCCGACGCCTCCAGCACGACGGCCCCCCGGCCTTCTGAGAGCGCGGTCCAGCGGCCACTCTTCCAGGGCAGTTCCAGAGGTGCGTCGGGTGCGTCGGCGAAGCCGTGGCTGGCCCACAGCGACAGGCCCTCGTCGGTGGTGAGGAACAGGGCGCTCCGATCGGCGAACCGTGCCGCGCCGGCCACCAGGGCGCTCAGGATCTCCTCCTGGGTGGCTCCGGCGTCCACCTCCGCGACGGCCTGCAGAAGCTGGTCCAGCTCGAGCGTGGGCGGAGCGCCGTCGGTTTGCGCCGCAATGGTCTCCTCCGCCTCGCGCCGCCGTGCCTCAGCCTCCTGGATCTCGTCGATCACGCGCTGCATCTCGCCCCGGGCCTCGTCGAGACGGTCCTCGAACTCCCGTCGCAGGGAGTCGATGGTCGATTGGAGCGCCTTCTCCAACGCTTCGTCGCTGCTCGCGGGCGTCTCTGGCTCGGACATGGGGTGAACCCTCGCTTCCAGGCTCTGGTGTCACGTTGCGGCCACTCGGAGAGCCGCCTCCCCGGCCCGTACACGGGCGCGGACCGGCGGCGGCGCTGGCCCGCGTCGCTTCGACGCTTCGGCTCCGCCGGGCGAAGTCTACCGATTATCGTGAGCCCGCGTGCCCCTGTCAAGCTCGCAGAGTTGCCAAAACCATTGACAAGAAAAGGGGTTGTGGCAGCTCACCAGGTGTCGGCAGGCCCTCTCCGGGGGTTGGCGGCCGAAATGGCGTTGTGCTAGGTTCGTCTTTCGTACGACGACTCGAGGCGCCGCTTCGGCTGGGGACCGTCTCCCCGCATGGGCCGCCTCAATTCCAGACGGATATTTGGAGGGAGCTCGCATGACCAGAACCGGCAACGTACGTTGGCTCGCGGTCGCGTCCCTGGCGCTCCTCGTCTCGGTGGCCGGCTGCGGCGGCGGAGAGGGCGACGGCGACACGAACCGCACCGCGGAGCTCGAAGCACTGCGGGCCGCGCGTCAGGAACTCGTACAGCTGCGGCAGGAAGCGGTGGATCTCGAGGCCCGGATCGAGGCTTCCGAGTCCGAGGAGTCGAGTGGGGCCGAGGCGGATGCCGACGCGGCAGGGCAAGAGGGCGTGGAGGCGGCCGAGGCGGCGCCGACCGTGGAGGAGCTCGAGGCTGAGCTCGCGACGCTGGAAGCCAGGTTGCCGCAGGTGACGGACGACTTCGGCGCGGCGGTCGTGGCGTTCATCAACGCGGATCCGCCCGTGGAGGGAGAGCCCCTGAAGCCCGAGATCAAGGAGGTGATGGGGCTCAAGATCGCCGAGGACATGATCGTCGCCAGGGAGTACATCGACCAGGGCGGCGACTACCGTCGAGCTCTCGACATCTACGAGCAGCTCACCAAGCTCGACCCCGACAACGGAGAGCTCCAGGCGGCCATCGCCGAGGCCGAGGAGATGCGCTACATGACCGAGGAGCGCTTCGCGCTGGCCAAGAAGGGCATGACCCAGGACGAGGTCCGCGAGGTGCTCGGTCAGGTGAACGTCTACAACATCAAGGACTACACGGACAAGGGCGTGGTCTCCTGGCTCTACCCGCGGGAGGACAAGGGAGCGGCCGGCGTCTACTTCAACGAGAAGAACGGCGAGTGGCGCGTCTACCAGCTCGACTTCGATGCGGTGAAGGTGCCGGAGGAGGCGGGGTAGTCCCTCCGCCCCCGGCGGCGGGTGCCTTGACAGGGCGACGGAGTTGCGGGAGACTGATCGTTCGCGCGTAGGATCTTCTGCGCGCGCCGAAACCGAACGAAAAGGGGTGATTTGATTTGCCGGCTGTCCACGTGCGTGACGACGAGAGCTTCGAAGGCGCCCTCAGGCGCTTCAAGCGGAAGTGTGAGAAGGCCGGGGTTCTGACGGAGCTCAAGAAGCGTCAGTACTTCGAGAAGCCCTCGGTCAAGCGCAAGCGCAAGGAGATCCAGGCGAAGAAGAAGATGCTTCGCAAGCTCTCCGAAGAGCGCCGCATGGGCCTCGCCTGACGAGGCCGCGCCCCAGGGCGCGACGATGGAGGGAGCGGGGAGACCCGCTCCCTTTTTCTGTGCCCACGCGTCGGGCTGCACGGCCCCCGGTGCGGCCGACCGGCAGCGCGGCTCGAGGAGCCCACTCCGGCGCGCCGCGGTTCTCTTCCGGGCACCGAGCCTCGCGTCCTCAGGCACCTACGACCTCCGGCGACGACAGCCGGTGAGAAGGTCAGGCTAGACTGTCCCCCCGCTCATGGAGGTCGCCCTCGCCACCGCCGATCGGGCCACCAGCGCGGCCCTCGAGTTCCCCAGCTTGCTGCGGGTCGTGTCGAGGCTCGCGGCGACCGATCTGGGCCGTGCCCGCATCCTCGACCTGCGTCCGCTGGCGGACGAGGACGCCCTCGTCCTGCGGCAGGGGGAGGTGGAGGAGGTCGGACGCCTGCTGGTCGACGGCTCCCTGGTCCCGTCGCTCGATCTCGAGCTCGCGCCCCTCGTGCAGAGCCTCCTCGACCCCGACCTCGAGACGGGGGGGGTGGAGCTTCTCCGCCTCGCCTCCGCCCTGACGGCGGTCCGGCAGGCGCGCGAGCGGATCCTGGCCGACGAGGGTTGCCAGCGTCTTCGACGCTGGGTGACGGACCTCGACGACCTCTCGCCGCTGGTCACCCGGATCCGTCGCTCCCTCGACCGGCGGGGGGACGTGCGGGACGACGCGAGCCCGCGGCTCGGCTCCCTGCGCAAGAGGGTGCGGGGCGTGCGTGGCGATCTCTACGATCGGCTCCGGGGGGTGGTCGCCGAGCACGGCGACGAGCTCGCGGAGGAGACGATCCCCCTGCGAGGGGGCCGGTTGGTGGTGATGCTGCGCTCGGGCTCCAAGGGACGCCTGAAGGGCCTGGTCCACGGCCGTTCGGGAACCGGCCGCAGCTTCTACTTCGAGCCGCTGGATGTCGTCGACGGCAACAACGCCCTGCAGCAGGCCCTGGAAGACGAGTCGGCGGAGCGGGTGAGGATCCTGGCGGAGCTCACGACCGCCGTCCGCGAGTCGCGCGCTGCCGTCGAGGCGCACGTGGAGGTTCTCGGCGACCTCGACGTGCTCCAGGCCGGACACCGCTTCGGAGCTCTCTGCGACGGGCGTCTGGCGCGGCTCGCACCGCGGCACTCCCTGCGCCTGCGCTCCGCCCGTCATCCGCTGCTCGACCCTTCCCTGGCCGGTCTCCGGGAGGTGGCGCTCGGACGCGCCGGGCATGCGGAACCGGTGGTGCCGCTGGACCTCGAGCTCTCTTCGGAGCGGCGCCTGCTCGTCGTCACGGGGCCGAACGCCGGGGGCAAGACGGTGGCGCTCAAGACCCTCGGCCTGGTCGCCATGGCCTCCCAGTGCGGTCTCCCCGTGCCGGTCGGCGCCGGCACCGAGCTGCCCGTCTTCTCGAGCTTCGTGGCCACCGTGGGTGACGACCAGGACCTGCTCACCGACCGGTCGACCTTCAGCGGTCGCCTGGTGAGGCTGCGCGAGGCCTGGGAGGTGGCGGGCGAGGACTCCCTGGTCCTCCTGGACGAGCTCGGCTCCGGCACCGATCCCGAGGAGGGGGCGGCCCTGTCCATCGCCCTGGTCGAGGGCCTGCTCGATCGCCGCTCGATGGTGTTGGCGACCACCCACCTGACGGCGGTCGCCGCGGCCGCGCTGGAGCGTGAGGGGGCCTTCTGCGCCGCCATGGAGTTCGACCCCCGCACCGGCGAGCCCACCTTCCGACTGGCTCCAGGGCCGCCGGGCGGCAGCGAGGCCCTGGCCCTCGCGCGGCGACTCGGACTGCCGGAGGCCTGGCTACGCCGCGCGGAGGAGATGCTGGGCCCGGAGCACCGGGAGCTGCGGCGCCTCCTCTCGGAGGTGGAGACGCTGCGCGGCGAGCTCGCGGAGCGCAATGTGGAGGCCGAGGAGAGGACCGCCGAGCTCGCCCGTCTGCAGGCCGAGGTCGAGGGCGAGCGCGAGAATCTCGAGGCGGAGCGGGTCAAGGTCGGGCGTCGGATGGAGTCGGAGCTCGAGGCCTTCCGCCGGCGGGTGAGGGATCGCCTGGGAGGGGAGGTCGACCGGTTGCGCTCCGAGCTGGAAGAGGGACGACGCAAGGGGCTGGCGGCAGCGTCGACCGAGCGCCTGTTCGGGGAGGCGCCATCGCCGCCGGCGAGCGAGCCCGAGCGGGAGCTGCCGATCGAGCTCGGCGGTGGTGTGCGCCACCGCGCTCTGGGGTGGACCGGCATCCTGAAGAGGGTCGATCGGGGGAAGGCCGTGGTCGATGTCCAGGGCAAGACCCTGCGCTGCAGGACGGACGAGCTGGTGGGTACCGGCGCCGACCCGGGAGAGCGGCGCTCCGGGAAGGGGTCGGTTCGGGTAGAGGCCGCGTCGGATACGCCTCCCGCCCGCGAGCTGAATCTGATCGGCCGGCGGGTCGAGGAGGGTATCGCCGAGCTCGACGCCTGGCTCGATGGAGCGCTGCTGAACTCGCTGGACGAGATCCGGGTCGTGCACGGGCACGGTTCGGGGCGGCTGCGTGACAGCGTGCGGCAGCACCTCCGGCGGCACCCCGCGGTGGTGACCCTGCGCCCCGGGCGCCCCGACGAAGGCGGCGACGGCGCCACCGTGATCCGGCTGCAGGAGGCCTGACCGTGGCGCTGGGACACATCCACATCACCGACGAGCTCGTCCAGGCGGTCCGCGACGCGGCCGACGTGGTCGAGGTCGCCTCGGAGCACACGCGGCTCCGGAAGGCGGGTCGCGAGATGGCGGGGCTGTGCCCTCTGCACAAGGAGAAGACGCCGTCCTTCAGCGTCGATCCGGTCAAGGGGATCTTCTACTGCTTCGGCTGCGGCCGCGGCGGCGATGCCATCAAGCTGCACATGCTGCTCACCGGCGACGAGTTTCCCGAGGCGATCGAGTCCCTGGCGCAGCGCTACGGCATCCCGCTGCCCACGGCCAAGGGCACGCCCGTGGACCGTCGGCGGGAGTCGGTCCTGGCCGCCGCGGAGGAGTGGTTCCGCGAGCGTCTGGCGGCGAGCGCGTTCGCGCGCGACTACCTGGAGGAGCGTGGGATGCCGGCGGCGCTCGTCGCGGAGCATCGGCTCGGCTACGCGCCCGACGGCTGGCAGAACCTGTTGGATGCCCTCGGCTCCCGATTCCCCGTCGACCTCCTCGGGAAGGCCGGCCTCGTGGGCGTTTCGGACCAGGGGGGCCGGCGCTACGACCGCTTCCGGAATCGCCTGATCTTCCCGATCCGCAACGCCAGCGGGCGCCTCGTCGGCTTCGGTGGCCGCACCCTGGGCGACGACCGAGCGAAGTACGTCAACACCGCGGAGACCGAGAGCTTCCACAAGAGCCGCCTGCTCTACGGGCTCGATCTCGCCCGCCGGGCGATTCGCGAGAGCTCGCGCGCCCTCCTCGTGGAGGGCTACTTCGATGTCCTGGGGGCGCGGGCGGCGGGGATCGAAGGCGTCGTCGCGTCCATGGGCACCGCGCTCACCGAGGAGCAGGTCGACCTGCTGTCGCGCTACGCGGACGAGGTGCTGGTGGGCTACGATGCCGACCCCGCGGGTGAGCGGGCCGCGCACCGGGCCCTGCCGATCCTCCTGGCGAAGGGGCTCGGGGTGCGGAGGGTTCGATTCGGACAGGGTCACGACCCGGACTCGCTCCGTCTGGAAGCCGGAGACGAGGCCGTGAGGCGGGCCGTCGAGGAGGCGAGAGATCTGGTCGAGGAGGAGATGGAGAGGCACGTGCCGGAAGGGGTCCAGCAAGACCCTCGGGACCGGGCTCGCTCGGCGCGCGCTGTCGTCGAGCTCCTCGCGGCCGTGCCGGATACCGTCTTGCGCTACGGTTACGGCCAGAGAGCGGCGGCGAGGCTCGGAGTCCCGGTCCACATGCTGCTCGACCGGCTGGGTCTCGGTCGCAGGCAGGCGGCCGCTTCCGAGCCGGAGCCACCGGCGGACGACACGGGTCACCGACAGGAGGGTGAGGAGAAGCTGATCGTGATGTTGCTGGCGCAGGAGAGCTTGCCCCCCCGGGAGGAGCTGCCTCCCGAGGAGGCGTTTCTCGATCCGGCGTGCCGGAATATTTACCGCACCTTCTGCGCTCTATATGGGGGTGAGGGGGGTCCTTCGCCGAGTGCCGCGGATATCCTGTCCTCGTTGGCGGACGAGGCGGGCGAGGTCGATCGCGCCGCGAAAGTCCTCATGACGGAGGCCGAGGCGGGCTCCGGCGAGATCGAGCACTACCTCTTCCGACTGCGGCGACGCTGGCTCGAGCAGCGGCTTCGCCGGCTCGGCGAGGCGATCGAGGTGGCCGAGCGCGCGGGAGACGGTGCTCGCGTCGAGGCGCTACTGGAGGAGCGGCAGGCACTGAACCGGGAGCGTCACCGGGTGGGCGGGGGCGGCAGTTGACACACTCAAGTGGAACAGGAGCAGGACATTGACGATCTCCGCAGTCGGACCGGCCGAAGAGAAGTACCCAGCGGTCAGGCAACTCGTCGAGCTCGGGCGGGAGAAGGGATACCTCCTCTACGACGAGATCTACGAGGTGCTTCCGGACGAGGTGGTGAGCCTTCCGGACGAGCTGGACGAGATCTACATTCGCTTCGGGCAGCTCGGAGTCGAGGTCCTCGACCGGCCCGAGCGCTACAAGAACCGGGACGACGTCGATGGCAGCGCAGGCGCCAAGAAGACCGCTGATGGAGCCGAGTACCAGGCGACGGAGCACGACAAGACCAACGACCCGGTGCGCATGTATCTCCGGGAGATGGGAACCGTCCCCCTGCTCAACCGCGACGGCGAGGTGGAGATCGCGCAGCGGATCGAGCAGGGCGAGTGGATGATCTACGAGGCGCTGTGCGACAACTCGGTCGTGCTGAGGGAGCTGCTGCACCTCAACGAGCTGGCGCAGAACGACCGTGGGGTGCTCCAGAACCTGCTCTCCAGCGAGCCTGACGAGCCGCTGGACGCCAAGGCCGCCGATCGCGTGAAGGCCAACCTCAAGGTGTTCGACAAGATCGGCTCTCTCGACGGCAAGATCCAGAAGCTCCTCGTCCGCCAGAGGCGCTGCAAGAAGGACGGCCCGAAGTACAACGAGATCGAGCGCGAGATCGATCGCCTGGTGGCGCGGATCGCGAAGAACATCCGCTCCATCGACTTCTCGCTCCAGACCCGCAACCAGCTGGTCTCGTTCCTGAAGAACCTCGATCGTGAGTTCGTCATCCTGGAGCGGGATGTCCGTCGGGCGAAGATGGCACTGGAGCGGGAGAAGGCCCCCGAGCTCAAGACGCTGCACCGGCGCCGGATCGACAAGTACCGAAAGAAGCTCGGTGAGCTCGAGGAGCGTTACGGCGTCGGCCACTCCGAGGTCGCCGTCACGATCGAGAAGGTCCGCAAGGGCGAGATGCTGTGTGAGCGGGCGAAGGAGGAGCTGATCGTCGCCAATCTCCGCCTGGTGGTCTCGATCGCCAAGAAGTACACCAACCGCGGTCTCCAGTTCCTGGACCTCATCCAGGAAGGGAACATCGGACTGATGAAGGCTGTCGAGAAGTTCGAGTATCGCCGCGGATACAAGTTCTCGACCTACGCGACCTGGTGGATCCGTCAGGCCATCACCCGGGCCATCGCCGACCAGGCCCGCACCATCCGCATCCCGGTGCACATGATCGAGACCATCAACAAGCTGACGCGCACCAGTCGCTCGCTCGTCCAGGAGCTGGGACGGGAGCCGTCGGCCGAGGAGATCGGCGAGCGCATGGACCTCCCGGCCTCCAAGGTGCGCAAGATCATGAAGATCGCCCAAGAGCCGATCTCGCTCGAGACCCCCATCGGGGAGGAGGAAGACTCCCATCTCGGCGACTTCATCGAGGACAAGCAGGCGGTCTCGCCCATGGAGTCGGTCATCTCGTCGAATCTGAACGAGCAGACGGGCACCGTGCTCCAGAGCCTCACTCCGCGCGAGGAGCTGGTGTTGAGGATGCGCTTCGGCGTCGGTGACGGCTCCGAGCACACGCTCGAGGAAGTGGGGCGTTCGTTCAACGTGACGCGTGAGCGGATCCGCCAGATCGAGTCCAAGGCCCTGCGCAAGCTCCGCCACCCCAGCCGGGCGAACCAGCTGCGAGCCTTCCTCGAGCAGGCCTGACGCTTCAGCGGTGCGCGCGCAGGTCGGTTTCGGTCGTGGGGAACGGACGCCGCGGGAGGCGTTGACAAACCAAGCCTCGCTGCCTAAGATGCGGGGTTCCGTCGGGAGAGATCCCGGCCACAGATCCTCGGTAGCTCAGTGGTAGAGCGGTCGGCTGTTAACCGATTGGTCGGGGGTTCGAATCCCTCCCGAGGAGCCAAGTCGTTTCCGCGTCCGAGAGGACGCTTTCCTCGAGACCCCGGGGCCCGCGGCCTCGGGGTCTTCGTTCGTGCACTCGCGGGGCGCGTCGACGGGTCGGGACGCTATGATGCGCCGCGTCGGGTCCGGTACGGCGTCGAGAGTCCGAGCTCGATCGCGCAGTGACGGAGACCCCGTCCCAGGGTCGCTCAAGGAGGTCGCGATGTTGAAACGATTCGAGCACGACACGGTTCTTGAACTCCGGCTGGACCATCCGCCGGCCAATGCCCTTTCCCCGGCCATCATCGCCGAGCTTCTCGGCGCGGTGCGTGACGGCCAGGACGGCGGGGCGGAGGCGATGATCCTCTCGGGTATTCCGGGGATGTTCTCGGCAGGTCTCGACGTCCCGGCGATGCTCACCCTCGACGAAGTGGGCATCCGGCGGACCTGGGACGACTACCTCGAGCTGACCCGGACCCTCGCCTGTTCGAAGCTGCCGGTAGCCGCCGCGATCACCGGCCACAGCCCGGCGGGCGGAGCCGTTCTGGCCCTGTTCTGCGACCAGCGCGTGATGGCGGAGGAGGGGTACAGGATCGGTCTCAACGAGGTCGCCGTGGGCCTCCCCGTCCCGCCGCTCGTCCTGGCCGCGGTCGGGCGTCTCGTCGGACCCCACCAGGCGGAGCGTCTCTGCGTTCGGGGGCTGATGCTCACGGGCGTCGAGGCCCGGGCGGTCGGTCTCGTGGACCGGCTGATGCCGACCGAGGAGGTGGTGGATCGGGCGTTGGCCTGGTGCAATGAGTTGCTCGAGCTGCCGCGCAACGCCATGGCGGAAACGCGTTGGGAGGCACGCCGCGACCTCCGGGACCTGTTCGACTTCGACGCTGCCGAGACCTCGGAGCGCCTGACGAGGCGCTGGTTCTCCGACGAGACCCAGGCGGTTCTGCGAAGCCTGGCCGAGCGGTTGCGGGATCACCGATAGGGGGCGCGGGTCGCTGGACGGATCTGCGAGGTACGATCGGGGGAACACCACACGAACATGGACCTTCCTCTCCAACCCTCTCGCTCCGTCGTGCCGGGGCGCTACTGGCATCCCATCGACGACGGCCGCATCCAGTGCGACCTGTGTCCGCGCTTCTGCCGACTGCGGGAAGGGCAGCGAGGCCTGTGCTTCGTCCGCGGCCGGCTCGGCGACGAGATGGTCCTGGCGACCTGGGGGCGGTCGTCGGGGTTCTGCGTCGACCCCATCGAGAAGAAGCCGCTGAACCACTTCCTTCCGGGCTCCGCCGTGTTGTCGTTCGGCACGGCCGGCTGCAACCTGGCGTGCAAGTTCTGCCAGAACTGGGACCTCTCGAAGTCTCGGGAGGTGGACACCCTGGCCGATCGGGCCCTACCCGAGACGATCGCCCGGGCGGCTCGGGAGCTGGGGTGCGCCAGCGTGGCGTTCACCTACAACGATCCGGTGATCTTCCTGGAGTACGCGGTCGACGTCGCGGTCGCCTGCCGCGCGGAGGGGGTCCGAACCGTGGCGGTGACGGCCGGCGAGATCTGCCCGGAGCCGCGCCGCGAGCTCTTCGCAGTCATGGATGCGGCCAACGTCGACCTGAAGGCCTTCACCGAGGAGTTCTATCGCCGTGTCTGCGGCGGGGACCTCGCGACGGTCCTCGCGACCCTCGAGTACCTGGTTCGCGAGACGGACGTCTGGCTCGAGATCACGACGCTCCTGATCCCCGGCGAGAACGACTCCGACGAAGAGATCGACGCCCTGAGCCGCTGGGTGGTCGAGAAGCTGGGGCCGGGGGTGCCGATTCACTTCACGGCCTTCCACCCCGACTGGAAGATGCGCGACCGCCCGTCAACCCCGGCTTCGACCCTGGTGCGGGCCCGCCGGATCGCCCTGGCGAATGGCCTGCGCTACTGCTACACGGGAAACGTCCGCGATCTGGAGGGCGGCACGACCGTGTGCCATGTCTGCGGCGAGGCTCTGATCCGGCGCGACGGTTACACGATCCTCGACTGGCGGCTGGACGGCTCCAGCCTGTGCCGGTCCTGTGGCGCGCGCTGCCCCGGGCTCTTCGCCGCCACGCCGGGGACCTGGGGCTCACGCCGTCTGCCCGTGCGACTCGCCTCGTACTCCACCGAGGGAGACGCCTGACGGCGCTTCCTACCGGACGCTTCCTACCGGGCGTCGGCCTACGGGAAGATCCCGAGGTCCTGGTAGCAGAGAGCGATCTTGTCGATCGCGTTGATGAAGGCGGCGGTGCGCAGGTCGATCTCGTTGTCGTAGCGCTGGCGGACGTCGCGGACCTGCTGGTAGGCCGAGACCATGGTCTCCTCGAGGCCCGAGTTCACCAGGTCCTCCTCGTCGGCGGCTCGCGAGAAGCCCGCGAGCTCGCGCTCCGTGAACTCGCGGCCGGTGATCTTCTCCACCGCGTCGAGGAGCCGCCGGTAGGCGGCCTGATCGAACCGTTTCGACATCCGGCCGAAGCGCAGGTGCGAGAGGTTCTTGACCCACTCGAAGTAGGAGACGGTGACGCCGCCCGCGTTGAGGTAGGTGTCGGGGATGATGAGGCACCCGCGCTTCAGGAGGATGGCGTCGGCGTCGAAGGTCGTCGGACCGTTGGCTGCCTCCGCGACGATCTTCGCCCGGATCCGGTCCGCGTTCTCCGCGGTGATCTGGCCCTCGAGCGCCGCCGGGATGAGGAGGTCGCAGTCGAGCTCCAGGGCCTGGCTCGAGTCGACGATGTCCGTGGCACCGGGAAAGCCGAGGATCGACCCCGTGTCTCGCCGGTGAGCCACGACGGCCTGGAGGTCGAGGCCGTCGGGAGCGTGGATCGCGCCTTCGTACTCGGCGAGGCCGACCAGCACCGCGCCGGCCTCCTGCAGGAACAGCGCGGCGTGGTAGCCGACGTTGCCGAGGCCCTGGACCACGACCCGCTTGCCGGCCAGGCCGGGTTCGAGACCCAGAGCGGCCATGTCCTCCGGGACGGAGCAGGCTTCGCGGACGCCGAAGAAGACGCCTCGGCCGGTCGCCTCGGTCCGGCCCCGGATCCCCCCCTGGGCCACCGGCTTGCCGGTCACGCAGGCGGTGGAGTTGAGCTCACCGGCGCTCAGTGAGTTGTAGGTGTCGACGATCCACGACATCTCGCGCGGGCCCGTGCCGTAGTCGGGAGCCGGGACGTCGACCCCGGGGCCGATGAAGTTCTTCTTCACCAGCTCGAAGGTGTAGCGTCGCGTGACCTTCTCGAGCTCGTTGCGCGAGTACTTTCGGGGGTCGATCTTGACCCCCCCCTTGGCTCCGCCGAAGGGCACGTCCACGATCGCGCACTTGTAGGTCATGAGCGTCGCGAGCGCCATGACCTCGTCCTCCGAGACGTGGGTGCTGTAGCGGATGCCCCCCTTGGTCGGCATCTTGTGGTGGGAGTGCTCGGCGCGCCACGCCTCGATGGTCTCCAGGGAGCCGTCGTCGCGCTTCAGAGGGAAGCTGAAGTAGTAGACGGAGTTGCAGTTGCGGATCTGCGTGAGCAGGCCCGGATCGTGGTCGGTCAGGGCCGCGGCGCGGTCGAAGCTGCGGCTGACTTGCTCGAGAAAGGACTGGGAAGGCATGGGCGTCTCCCGGAATCTGGGCCGCTGCGTGTGCCTCGGGCCTCGCTACAATGCGGCTCTCGCGAGCCTGCCGGAGTTAGCAGGAGTCTAGCGCATCTCATACGGAGGAGGATCGATGGCCCGAACACGCGGCGCCCAGCCGCCTCAACCATGCTGTCTCTCGCTGGCCCTGCCGGTCTCGGTGAGCGGCTCGTCGCCGGATGCGGTCGCCGCCATGGTGGCCGCGGCCCTCGGCGGCTCCTGAACCCGTCGGCCGGAACCGGGTCCCTTCCGGAGGTATGATCGAAGCGGCTGGTGAGCCAGCCTTCCTGCCCCGAAAACGTCCTAGGAGTCTCGATGGAAAACGTCGGTCCTGTCGTCAGTCGCTTCGGTCTGGAGAACCTCGGGATCACCAACGCCGGTGCCATTCACTGGAACCTCCCGGTGGCCCGCCTCTACGAGGAGTCGCTCAACCGGAAGGAGTCCATCCTCACAGCCCACGGACCCCTCGTCGCCCGCACCGGAGAGCACACGGGGCGCTCGCCCCTCGATCGCTTCATCGTGCGGGAGAGCACCAGCGAGGGCCAGGTCTGGTGGGGCAAGGTGAACCGCCCGATCGAGCCGGACCGGTTCCGCAACCTGCAGCGACTGTTGCGCGCCTACCTGCAGAAGCGGGACCTCTTCGTTTTCGACGGCTACGCGGGCGCGGACGAGCGGTACCGGTTGCCGGTCCGTTTCGTCACCGAGTTCGCCTGGCACAACCTCTTCGTGCGCAACATGTTCGTACGGGAGGACGACCCGGCTCGTCTGGAGGTCTTCGAGCCGGGTTTCACGGTGTTGGCGTTCCCCGGCTTCCATGCCGATCCGGACGACGACGGCACCCACTCGCGGGCCTTCATCGTGCTGGACCTGGCCGCTCGGATGGTGCTCATCGGGGGCACGGCCTACGCCGGCGAGATGAAGAAGAGCATCTTCACGGTGATGAACTACCGTCTCCCTTCAGTGGGCGTCCTGCCCATGCACTGCAGCGCCAACTACGGCGCCGACAGGGACGACGTGGCCCTCTTCTTCGGCCTGTCGGGCACGGGGAAGACGACCCTGTCCGCCGACCCCGGGCGCACGCTGATCGGCGACGACGAGCACGGCTGGAGCGACGACGGGGTCTTCAACATGGAGGGAGGCTGCTACGCGAAGATGATCCGCCTCGATCCCGAGGGGGAGCCCGAGATCTTCGCGACGACGCGCAGCTTCGGCACCGTTCTCGAGAACGTGGTGGTCGATCCGCGGACCCGAGAGATCGATCTCGACGACGACTCCCTCACCGAGAACACCCGCGGCAGCTACCCGATCAGCCAGCTTCCCAACGCGGACCAGGGGGGGGTCGCCGGGCACCCGCGCAACGTCGTTCTCCTGACCTGCGACGCCTTCGGCGTGCTGCCGCCCATCGCCCGGCTCAGTGCCGATCAGGCCCTCTACCACTTCCTCAGCGGCTACACGGCCAAGGTCGCCGGCACCGAGCGTGGGGTGACCGAGCCCGCCGCGACCTTCAGCACCTGCTTCGGAGCCCCGTTCATGCCCCGGCACCCCGGGGTCTACGCCGACCTGTTGGGGGCCAAGCTCCGCCGACACGGCGCCAGGGCCTGGCTCATCAACACGGGTTGGACCGGCGGTGGCTACGGCGTGGGCTCGAGGATCCGTCTGCGTCATACCCGCGCGATGGTGACCGCGGCGCTCTCGGGCGTGCTGAACGACGCGGAGACCCGTGTCGACCCCGTTTTCGGCCTGGAGGTGCCCCGGGCGGTCGAGGGCGTGCCGAGCGAGATCCTCGACCCGCGGAGCACCTGGGCCGACCCCGACGCCTACGACGAGCAGGCGGCCCGGTTAGCGGGCATGTTCCGGGACAACTTCGAGCAGTTCGCCGACGGGGTGAGCGACGAGGTCAAGGCGTCGGCGCCGGGAGGCTAGATGGCCGACCCGCTGACCGGAGGCGGGCCCTGAGGCCGCGGACGCCGCCCCGCAGGTTGTACGCCTCGTAACCCGCGTCCCGCATCCGGTCCGCCAGGGCCGCGCTCTGGAGACCGACCTCGCAGCACAGCACGTAGGTGCTCCGGGGGTCGAACGAGCGCCACGCTTCGAGCGCCCGATCCCAGGGTAGGTGGAGCGCGTCGGGGGGGTGCCAGGCCTGGAACTGAGGTTTCGGCCGCAGGTCGAGGGCGGTGACCCCTGGGGGGATCTCGTCGAGCTCGAGCTCGCCCGTAACCAGGTCCCGGTCGTGGATCTCACCGAGGTTGCGCAGCCGCGCGCCCGTGATCGTCCGCGCGAAGAGGTCGCCCTCGAGCCGTGCCTCCTCGGCGGCCAGCGACTCCTCGCGCGCGGCGGTCGCCGTCCGCCGCGGGCTCAGCGCGCAGTACTCCCGCACCGCCGCGGCCTCGTCGAAGACGCCGATGTCCCGCGCCCGCTGGACGATGTTCTCCTTGTCGGCGCCGATCAGCGGTCGGAGAATCGGCAGGGAGCTCGCCCGATCGATGGCGGCGAGGTTGGCGAGGGTCTGGCTGGAGACCTGGCCCAGGCACTCCCCGGTGACCAGGGCCTTCAGGCCGAGGTCCGCTGCGACCCGGCCGGCCGCGCGCACCATCAGACGCTTCAACAGGACCTGCCAGTAGAAGGGTCGGACGGACTCGCTCATCTGCTCGACGACGGGACGCAGGTCGATCGTGACGAAGCGCGGGCGGTCGCCGTGCCCCCACCGTCGCCAGAGCTTCGTGAGCACCCGGAGCGTTCCGATCTCGTGCACCCTTCCCCCGAGATTGAAGAAGAGGTAGTCGAGGCTCAGGCCGCGGCGCATCATGGCCCACGAGGCGACGGCCGAGTCGAAGCCGCCCGAGATCAGCGACAGCGCACGCCCCTCGACGCCGAGAGGCAGGCCTCCCGGGCCCTCGCGCCGCGCGTCGTAGAAGAAGGCGCGATCGCGATGGACCTCGACGGCGACGGTCACCTCGGGCGTCTCCAGGTCCACTCGGCCGCCGGCGAGACGGAGCGCGTCGCCGAGCGCCCGCTCGACGTCCACCGAATCGAACGGGATCGTCTGGGTGGCGCCCGTGCGTCGCGCGCGGACGCGGAACCGACGGCCGTCGACCGCCGTTGCCATCAGCTCCTCGCCCGCGGTGACGAGGTCCTCGAGCCGGGTCCAGGGGCGTTCGACGATGGCCGATGCCGACCGAACGCCGAACACCGTCGCCGCGACGTCGAGGGCTCTCTCGGCGTCGTCCACGGTCACGACCAGGCGGCTCCAACGCCGCTGGATCGTGTGCTCCACGCCGCCGCGCGCCAACGCCTCGGCCAGGTTTTCGGCCAGCCGCCGGCAGAAGCGATCCCGGGTCTTGCGTCCCTTGACCCCGATCTCGCCGGAGAAGCGGATCAGGACGGACGGTCGGGGCGTCGGGGGCATCTCGCGGAGAGTAGGGGCGGCGGTCGCGGAAGGGAGGGATGTCGTAAGGTCGAGGTTACAGTCCACCCTGACCTCCTCACCGGGTGTCGTCGCTCGCAGTAGAGGCCTGACGAGAAGGTCAGGCTAGACCTTAGCGGTCTCGGTGCCACGAGACCCGGAAAGAGAGCGCCCATGCTGAGTCAGATCACGGACGACCTCGTCTCCGACCTGTCCGACCTCTCCTTCGGCCCGCCCGTGAGCCACGTCTACAACCCGCTGGTCTACGCCCGCGCGGCTTGGGACCAGTACTGTGAGCGTTTCGGACGAGGGCGACGAGAGGTGGTCCTGATCGGCATGAACCCCGGTCCCTTCGGCATGGCGCAGGTAGGGGTGCCGTTCGGCGAGATCGAGCACGTCGCCGGATGGCTGGGCATCCGGGCGACGATCCGCAGGCCGCCCGTCGAGCACCCCGGGCGCCCGGTCCTCGGCTTCGACTGTCCGCGCAGCGAGGTCAGCGGTCGCCGCCTCTGGGGCTGGGCCCGGGAGCGCTTCGGCACGCCGGAGGCCTTCTTCTCCCGTTTCTTCGTGGCCAACTACTGCCCCCTCGTCTTCATGGAGGCGAGCGGCCGCAACCGTGTGCCGGAGAAGCTGCCCTCGGCGGAGCGCGACCCGGTCTTCACCGCTTGTGACCGGGCGCTCCGACGAACGGTCCGCCATTTCCGACCCCGGTGGGTCGTCGGAGTCGGGAAGTTCGCCGAGCGCAGGGCGCGTGCCGTCGTCGGAGACCTGGACCTGCGGGTCGGCGGGGTCCCCCATCCGAGCCCGGCCAGCCCGCTTGCCAACCGGGGGTGGGCGCCGCTGATGGACGCGGCCCTGGGCCGATTGGGAATCGAGACGGGAGGCTGATCTCTCCGGCCGGCGCTAGCCTGACCTTCTCAGTGCGCCGTGAAAAGCCGGCGACTACCTCTCGACTCTACCCGGGTGTCGTTGCGAGAGGCCGTAGGTGCCTGGAGATGCAAGCGTCTGGAGATGCAAGGCTTGCGACCCCGGGCGACGCAGTCGTACTGTCTGGACGTCGAGGAGCCCAAGCGGAGCGTAACGCCGCAGATTCAGGTACATACGGTTTCGTAGTAGACAATTGGTGAGAAGGTCAGGCTGGTTCGGCCCCGGATCCTCGCGCCAGTGTCGGAGGTCGAATCGCAGCGAGTCGTCGCCGGGCGGGCGCTCGAAGCGGAGCTCCACCCACGGGACCCAGTCGAATCGCTGGGTGACGTGGGGCTGGCGGAGGGCCGGGCCACGGTAGGTCGCCAGGAGTACCGTGCGGGAGCCCGTGCTCAGCACGCCCACGACCGCGCGGCGTGGCAGCAGGAGCTCCAGCGAGACGAGATCGCCGCCACCCGCCAGGCGTGGCAGCGGGCCGACGTAGAGCTTCGGATCGTCGACGCTGCGCCGCAGAATGCCCCGGAGGCTCCGCCCCGCTCGGCGCCGCGGATGGAAGAGGCCCACCAGGCTGGGTCCGCGGGCCCGGAACAGGCGCGGCTCGACGACCAGGAGCCCGTCCGCCGGCGCCCTCTCGACGCGTCGACGATAGGTGTCACCCCCGGGACCCTGGAGCCGGCGGGCGGGGAACACCTCGACGTCGGCCCGGTCGAGGTCCGCCCCGGGCAGGGCGCGCAGTTCGTCGACCTCCAGGAGGGCCAGGCGTCCCGGCAGGTGTCGGTCGTCGAAGTCGATCTCGAAGTCGTGCTCCGTCACGATGATGCGTCCCGTGGGGCGACCCAGCCGCCCCTGGATTCGTTGCAGCAGGAGGTCGCCGGTTCGCGGCACCACACCGTCGTAGACGGTGCGGCTGGCTGAGACCGTCAAGGGCAGCACCAGGGCGGCGCACGCCGCCACGGCGACGACCCTCCCGGAGCCTTCTCGCAGGCGGGGTGTTGCGATCCGCCACGCGGTGAGGAGCGTCCAGGCTGCCGTCAGGGAGAAGAAGGGCGCCAGCGGGAGGTAGTTGTGGTCGCTGGGGTTCGGTGTGCTCACCGCGTAGGCGCCGGTGTAGGCGACCACGAACGTCGACACCATGAGCCACGGCCCCGCGAGTCGGGAGCGGGAGAGCGAGCGCAACGCGAGGACGGTCGTCGCGACGAGGCCGAGGATCGCCGCGGCTCCGATGACGGGGCCGTGGAAGCCGGGGCCGAGCAACGAGTCCAATGCGTGGCCGACGACCTCCAGGGGCGAGTCGATCCCCGCCTGCTGCCCCTTCCGGGCGTAAACGCGGACGGTCCGGCCCATGGAGCCGGTGTAGATCTCCGGCTCGAGGATGAGGTACGGGTTCAGCACCACGAAGACCGCGACCGAAACGGCCGCGGCGAGCGCCAGCAGCAGGAGGTTGCGCCCTCTCCTCCCACGCTCCAGGAGCGCGGCGAGGGCGAGGGGCACGGCGATGGGCCCGCCGTTGAACTTGCTGGCCAGCGCCAGGCCGATACCGCCGCCGGCCAGCGCCCAGGTGCCGGCGCCGGGGCGCTCGGCGGCGCGGAGGGTGAGCAAGAAGGCCAGGAGCAGCGAGAAGAGGAGCACCATGTCGGCCTTGAAGATCACCGACTGACGCAGGTGCCAGGGAGTCACCGCCAGGAGGAACGCGGCCAACAGGCCCAGTCGGTCGCCCCCCAGTCGCCGTCCGACGAGGAACAAGAGCCCCAGGCTGGCGCTGGCGAACAGGCACTGCACGAGACGGCACAGGAGGTAGGCCGTGGGCGTGAAGCCCTCTTCCGGCGCCAGGACGGCGAATGCCTCGATGCCCAACCCGCGGTGGAGCGCTTGGCTGGCGGCCAGGACCGCGGCGTGCGGCAGGTGGGAAAAGGCCGGATGGAGGCCGTGGGCCGGCCTGGGGTCGCCGTGGCGCAGCAGCAGCTCGATGTTCTGGAGTGGATAACGCTCGTCCCAGTAGCGGGTGGGGCCGAGCTCCGGGGTCGCGTACCAGACCCGCAGGCCGAGGGCCCAGACCAGGAGGAGACCGAGCAGCAACGCCACCGCCCTCCGCGTCGGTTGCCCGGCGCCCCCCGGGCCGAGGACGTCCGCCCCTCTCACCGCCGCTCCGCGATCTCCGACGCCGACCGCCTCGCGGGCCCGTCGGCCCGCCTCCCGTCCAGCCGCCGGACCAAGGCCAGGGCGGACGCATAGCTCTCGTCCACCTCGATGTGGCGGAACTCGGCGTTGCGGCCGACCTGGTGGAGGTTGGGGTGGCGGCCGAAGAGCTCGTCCGCCCGGCGGAGGGTCTGGTCGTACTGCAGGTCGTAGACGGGGTAGGCGAAGCGCTCGTGGATCAGGTGCGTGTCCAGGACCTCGTCGCGGCTCACGAGCCCGTAGCGTTCCACGGCGTCGAGCACTTCGGCCAGGGGGTCCTCCGTCGGTGCCGTCACCTCGGCCACCACCACGGTCCGGTCCTCCGGGACCCCGTGGGGCGAGAAGTTCTTGAACTCCGCGAAGCGGTTGATCACCACCTCGCGGTCGCCGAAGTAGACCCAGTGCCAGGGCATGACCCGCGGTCGGTCGACGAGCAGATAGACGAGGTGGATCGACTGGAAACGAAGGGGTAGCTCGTAGCCCAGCATGCGAGCCATAAGGGTTGCGGGAAGGGTCGACACGAGGCGGTCGCAGGGGACTCGTAGCTCCGTTCCGTCCTGGGTGCAGTGGACAGCGACGACCCGCTGGTCCTCTGTCTCGACCCCGGTGACGCGGTGGCCTAGGCGGACGCGGTTCTCGACCCGTCGATGGAGCGCGTCGCAGATCGCGCCGTAGCCGCCCCGGCGGGGGTAGTAGAAGCGCCGAAAGAAGGTCTTTGAGTCCCTCCGCAGCACCTCTCGCAGACCCGAGGAGCGGAGCTTCTGCCGCCCCCAAGAGACGGAGATCTCGGCGGGCGACACGCCGAACATCTTGTGGGTGTACGGCTCGAAGAAGAAGTCGTACAGCCCCCGGCCGTAGCGGTTGAGGGCCAGGCTCTCGAAAGAGTCCTCCTGCAGGCGCGGCCGGAACAGGAAGCCCCAGATCAGAGGGGCGCTCTTCGACGGCGGCAGGCGGAGCACCAGCTCCAGCGGGTTGATCGGGTCGCGCATCATGCGATCCGCGATGAGGATGCGGCTTCGACGCTCGTGACGTTCCATGGGCACCAGGTCCAGGAGCTGCCCGAGCGCCTCCTCGTCGTCGGTGTAGAGCCGGTGGGGCGCGATGTCGCAGGAGAAGCCGTGCCACTCGAAGCTGCGGGACAAACCCCCGACGCGGTCGCTCGCCTCGAGGACCGCGACCTCCGCTCCGCGCTCCGTCAGGAGGTGGGCGGTGGCGAGGCCCGCGATGCCGGCTCCGATGATGATGACCCGATCTGCCACTTCGTGCTCCATCGTCTCGCAACGACGAGCCCCCCCCCGTGATTCCCTCGCGTTGGGGCCATCGTTCCCTCCATCGTCTCCCGCCACGGGTCGACTCGGGTGTTACCGAGCGCATCGGCGTCGCTACGTGCGAGGCACCGGGATGACCGGCGGCTGGAGAATCGAGGTCTCCCCGCCTCTGGACCCCCCACACGTGCCGCGCGAATCTCCCTCGCCCGGCTTGCTAGACTTCCGACGCGCGCGACCACGAAACCGCGCCGGAAAGGAACGAACATGGCGAGCTTGACCGAGAGGATGATCGGAGCCGCGCGTCTCGATGTGGCCACGTACGAGGAGGTCGAGGCCGATCGGACGGCCACCGGGCAGGCGCTGCTCGTCGTGGTCCTGTCGGCCCTGGCCGCGGGCATCGGTGCGGTGGGCACGGCGGGTACGATGGGGATCTTGGGGAGCGTGATCGGAGCGCTGCTGGGCTGGGTGATCTTCGCCGGTCTCATCTGGCTCATCGGCACGAAGCTGCTGCCCGAGCCCCAGACCTCGGCCGATATCGGTGAGCTGCTGCGCACGCTGGGATTCGCCTCCGCCCCCGGGCTGCTGCGGGTGCTCGGGATCATCCCGTTCGTCGGGGTCCTCGTGAACCTCGCCGTCTTCGTCTGGCTGCTGGCGACGGCCGTGATCGCGGTGCGCCAGGCCCTCGACTACCAGTCGACGGGCCGGGCTGTCGGCGTCTGCGTGATCGCGATCCTGGCCTACATGGCGGTGGCTGTCGGCATGACCGTCGTCATCGGCGGTGCCTCCGCGGTGGGCGGCGGGCTGACCGGGGGCTGAGGATGGGGAGCCGACCCACCCGTCGGACCATCGAGAGAACCCGATCGCCGGAGCGGCGATGAGCGGATCGTCGTTCGACAACCCGTTCGGTCCGGAGTTGCTGGACTTCCTCCGAGAGCTGGCCGCCAACAACCGGCGAGACTGGTTCAACGAGAACAAGGAGCGTTACGAGCTCGAGCTCAAGGAGCCGGCCCTGGCCTTCATCTCGGGGTTCGGGTCCCACCTCGCCGCGATCTCTCCGTACTTCCTGGCGATTCCGAAAGCGACCGGCGGCTCGCTCTTCCGCATCTACCGCGATACCCGCTTCGGCCACGACAAGCGGCCCTACAAGACCCACCTGGGGATCCAGTTCCGTCACCGCGACGGCAAGGACGTCCACACACCGGGCTTCTACCTGCACGTCGAGCCGGGCGCGAGCTTCGTCGGTCTGGGAGTCTGGCGGCCCGACGGGCGGGCGCTGGGAGCGATCCGGAGGGCTATGGTGGCCCACCCGGACCGCTGGCGCGCCGTCCGCGACGCCGAGGCCTTCGCCTCGCGGTTCTCCCTGGGCGGTGAGAGTCTCCAGCGCGCGCCGCGCGGCTTCGACCCGGAGCATCCGCTGATCGAGGATCTGAAGCGCGAGGACTTCATCGCCTCGGTGGAGATCCCCGAGGAGGCGGTGCTCGCCCCGGAGTTTCCGGAGCGCTTCGTCGCGGATTGCCGGGCCGGAGCGGGGTTCGTGCGCTATCTCGCCGAGGCGGTCGGCGTCCCGTTCTGAGACCTGTCCCCGCCGGTCGATTCCGAACCCCCAGTCTCGGCCGGCCGGCGCTTCGGGCGCGACGTCGGGTTCTTGCGCCAGCGTCGGTGGAGCCACAGCCACTGCTCGGGTGAGCGGCGGATCTCGTCCTCCAGCGCGGCCAGGGCCTTGCGGGTCAGCTCGTCGACCGCTTCGGGGTCCCGCGGATCTCCCTCCGGCCAGATCGGGGGCCGGAAGATCACCCGGCAGCGTCGCCAGCCGTCTTCCGGCATCCCGAAGTAGGGCACGATGGGCGCCCCGGTGCGCAGGGAGAGCGTGGCGAGCAACGGAGTCGTGTAGGCGTCGTGGCCGAAGAAGGGGTAGGCGCGCCCCTCGTTGGGGTGCACCCTCTGGTCGATGAGCAGACCCAGCCGACCGCCCTGCCGCAGGGTGCGCAGCATCTGACGGGCGCCGCCCCGCTTCGGGATCGAGCTGTTGCCCCAACGCTCGCGCATCGACCGGAGCACTCTTTCCAGGGCGGGGTCGTCGAGAGGCCGCGCCACCACGGCCATGGGGTGGCCGTGGAGAGCCAGGTACTGGGCCGCCGCCTCCCAGTTGCCCAGGTGCGCGCTCATGACGATCACCCCCCGACCGGCCTCTTCCGCCCGCTCCATGTTCCCCAGGCCCTCGACCTCGTAGCGGGCTCGGAGGCTGTCGGCGGCTCGGCGCGACGTGATCAGGAGGTCGACCAGGCCCGAGGCGAGGTTGCGATAGCAACCACGGGCGATGGCCGGCCTTCTCGCGGCGGGGATCTCCGGCATGGCCAGAGCCAGGTTGTCGGCGGTCACGTTCCGGTGGCGTCCGTCGATCGCCCAGGCCACGGTTCCCATCGTCGGCGCCAGGACGCGGCGGCCGAATCCCGGCAGGGTGGCGACCAGGGTCCTGACGGCGCCCAGCGAGAGAGAGGCGAGGCTGCGCTCCGAGGGGTCCGATCCACGTTCCTTCACAGCGCGAGATCCAGCCAGACCAGGCGGTGGTCCGAGGCCTCCTCGGCCCAGGCGGCGCCTTCGGGGTCGTCCTCCGGGGCGGGCCAGAAGACTCCGCCGTCGAGGACCTCGATGCCGGTCGACGGCAACAGGTAGTCGAGTCGCATGCCGTCGAAGAACACGGCCGTCGAGCGCTCGAGATGACCGGGTGGGCCGGGCTCGCGCCCCGCGAGGGAACCTCTCGCCGTCAGCCGATCGCCTGTGTCGGTCACCCGGCGAAGGGAGAGCAGGGCCTCGATGGCTCGTCCATCTCCTTCGAGGGCATCGCCCCGCACCGGGTCGGCGTTGAGGTCGCCGACCACCACGAACCTCTCGTCCGGCCCGAGACCGCCGGAGACGCCCGCGTCGTCGACGAGGTTCGGATCGTCTTCGATGTAGCGGATCCAGAACGCGATCTCGTCGAAGTTCCTGCGGCCGTTCCGGTCCTCCGGACCATCGAAGACCGGAGGGGTGGGGTGGGCGACGAGGAGATGGAGACGCTTCCCCCCGAGCTCGAGGGGGAGGTCCCAGTGCGACTTGCTGGACAGGCGGAGCCGGGCCGAGGCCTCGGGTCCGAAGAACTCCTCGGGCAGGTGGTTGGCCGGCAGGTCGCGCCAGAGAAAGCGCTGGAAGGTCCGGGCCTCCGCGGTCAGGATCGGCAGGTTGGAGAGCACCGCCATTCCGTACTGTCCGGGGTAGACACCCCACCCGAAGCTGTCGCCGCCCCAGGCCTGCGTCCCCCGGTCGTCCTCGTTCGCCACCTTGCCGTTCCGGTCGAGGTCGAGCCCCGTGGGGACGCCCGTGTTGACCGGCGCGGCGAAGACGTGGTCATAGGTGAGCGGGTTCGTGTCGCGAGCCAGGTAGGCGTCTACGAATCGGCGGGCGGATACGCCGAGATCGCCACCGCCGTCGTCGGCTCCGAGCTCCGTGGAAGCGTTCTCGTGGTCGATCTCCTGGAGCACCAGGATGTCGGGCCGGACGCGACGCAGGATGGCGGCCGCGGCCTGGAGCTGGGGGTCGCGGCCCGCGCCGTCCTCGCCGACGTCGCGGAGCCTCTCGAGGGTGAGCTCGCGGACGTTGAACAGCGCGATCCGAAGACGCCCGTCCCGCTCGGCGGTGGCCCCTTCGCCGCCGACCCCTTCGCCGGGCTCCGTGCCGTGGCAGGCGGTCCAGATCACGGGCGCGAGGATCAGGACCAGGAGGGCAGGGAGGATCGTGCGCATCGACGGGCTCCGCGGGCTCTTCGCGAGGGTTTTCGGGCTCTCCGGGAGTATAGACGGCGGCCTCCGGGAGCAGGGCCTGCGTGTTACTCTCGGCCTTTCGAGGAGGCCCGAGACCATGCGTTCGAGATCCCACCGCAACCTGGCACTGATGCTCCTTTCGGCCCTGGCCTTCGCCGCCTGCGGCGCCCCCGAGGAGCCGGCGGGCGACCCCGATCTGGCTGCCGCCGAGGCCGCGGCGGCGGCCGCGATCACACCGGAGACCCTCCACGGTCATGTCGCGACCCTCGCCTCCGACGAGATGGCCGGGCGGGGCCCGGGCTCCGACGGTGACCGGGCGGCCCGCGCGTATCTGATCGCCGCCATGCGCCACATCGGCCTCGAGCCGGGCATGCCCGACGGAGGCTGGGAGCAGCCGTTCGAGATGGTCGGCATCACGGCGCAGGCTCCGGAGACCTGGAAGTTCCGGGGCACGGGGGGCGACCTCCTACTCCGGGAGTGGGACGACGTGATCGCGTTCAGCGGAGTCCAGACCGAGGACGCCGAGCTCGTCGACGCCGATCTGGTCTTCGTGGGCTACGGGATCGAGGCGCCGGAGTACGGCTGGGACGACTACAAGGGCGTCGACGTCGAGGGCAAGGTCCTCGTCTTTCTGAACAACGACCCCGACTGGGACCCCGACCTGTTCGAGGGCGATCGGCGGCTCTACTACGGCCGCTGGGACTACAAGTACGAGAAGGCGGCGGAGAAGGGGGCCGCCGGGGCCCTCGTCATCCACACGACGCCGTCCGCCGGCTACCCGTTCCAGGTGGTCCAGACCTCCTGGACGGGAGAGCAGTTCGAGATTCCGGCGGGCGACGAGCCGCGGTTCGAAGTCGGAGGCTGGGTCACCGAGGAGGCGGCGCGTCGCCTGTTCGAGCTCGCGGGCGAGGACCTCGACGCGTTGCGCGAGGATGCACGCGGACGCGATTTCTCTCCGGTGGAGCTGAGCGTATCGACGAGCTACCGACTGGAGAACGTGATCCGGACGGTCGAGAGTGCCAACGTCCTGGGCCGTATCGCCGGGAGCGACCCCGAGCTGGCCGACCAGGTCGTGGTCTACACGGCGCATCACGACCATCTCGGGGTCGGCACCCCGGATGCGGCCGGTGACGCCATCTACAACGGGGCTCTCGACAACGGGGCGGGGATGGCCCAGGTCCTGGCGATCGCCGAGGCGTTCATGGGTCTGCCGGAGCCGCCGGCGCGCACTCTGCTGTTCAACTTCGTCGCGGCGGAGGAGCAGGGGCTGCTGGGCTCCGAGTACTACGCGCGCCATCCCACCGTCGAGCCGGGCAGGATCGCGGCGAACATCAACTATGACGGCGGCAACATCTGGGGCCGTACCCGCGACGTGACCTTCATCGGCTACGGCAAGTCGAGCGTCGACGAGGTGGTCGATCGCTGGGCCGCGCACCAGGGACGGTTGGTCCAGCCCGACCAGTTCCCGGATCGGGGCTTCTACTACCGCTCCGACCAGTTCAACTTCGCGCGGATCGGCGTCCCGGCGATCTACCTGGACAACGGGACGGACTTCGTCGGGCACGATCCCGGATGGGGGCGTGAGCGGATCGAGGAGTGGGAGGCGGTCCACTACCACCAGCCGTCGGACGAGCTGACGGACGACTGGGTCTTCGACGGCATGGTGGAGGACGCCACCCTGGGCTTTCTGTGCGGGCTCGAGATCGCCGACGATCCGGTGATGCCGACCTGGAACCCGGGCGACGAGTTCGAGGCCGCGCGGCGGGAGGCCCTCGCCGCCCCTGCCGGTCCGACGCCGTAGAGCCCGGTCGGCATCCGAGTTAGGATCGGAGGACGCGTGGCGCCGGACGGCGCCACGCGGGGAGGCTCTCATGTCGCGCAGCGCTCTCGCCCTCGCCCTGGCTCTCACCGGCTCGGCCACCTGCGGAGCGGCCCCATCGAGGAGCTCGGCCGACATGGGAAGGCGGCCATCGATCGGCTGCGGGACCGTGCCGGGGAGTACCGCTTCTACGACGCCTACGTCTTCGTGCTCGACGGCGAGACGCTGGTCGTAGGGGCCGGCGTGTACCTCGAGTGATCCGGGTCCGCTCCGCCTGACGGCTCCCTGACGACGCGTTCATAGAACCCGTCCACGTAGGACGCTCGCCAGTCGGTCCGACATGACCATCGAGCTCGAGGTCGTTGATCGACCTCAGGCGAGGCCCCCACCGGGCTTCGCGAACCCGGAAAGCTTCCCATGGCTCGCCGCTCCGGTGGCGGGCTCTTTTTTCGACCCGCGGGTCCCGCGATCGGCCGCGCCCCCACCGTGGGGGTCGCATGCGCCCCGGAATCTCGCCCCCTCGAGGATGGCTCGGCTACTACAATTCCGGGATGACCGCGTCCAGTCGAGCGCAGGCGCAGCCTCCCGCCGGACGGTCCGTTGCGGAGACGATCGTGGTGGCGGGAATGCACCGCTCGGGCACGTCGGTCCTGACCTCGTTCCTGGCGCGCTCGGGCGTCGACATGGGCAGCGTGCTGCTGCCCCCCGATCCGCACAACCCGCGGGGATACTTCGAGGACGAGCG
>CAJQNK010000261.1 GCA_905479655.1 uncultured bacterium
CAGTCCGCCCGCGATGCATCTCGGCTGCCAGCGTTCCGCCTCCTCGACAATGTCCCTGCATTGCCTGCGTCGGCGCGCCTTGGCCCCCGAGCGCCTCCCGTCCGGCCCTTGTCGCCGGACTTCGGAAACGCTGGTCTAGTTCTAGTACAGCGGGAAGCCGCTCGAGAGCTCCTTCACCTTCGCGCGCACCTGACGGCTTCGCTCCTCGCTCTCGGGATCCTCCAACACCTCGACGATGAGCTCCGCCACCCTCTCCATCTCGGGCTCCTTCATGCCCCGGGTGGTGAGCGCCGGCGTACCGATGCGGATGCCGGAGGCCACGAGCGGCGGGTTGGTGTCGTACGGGATGGTGTTCTTGTTCACCGTGATGGCGGCGCGGTCCAGCGCCTTCTCTGCGACCTTGCCGGTGAGCCCGGAGGCGGCCACGTCCATGAGGAACACGTGGTTGTCGGTGCCGCCGGACACGATGCGGTAGCCGCGGTCGGCCAGGGCCGAGGCGAGGCGCGAAGCGTTGGCCCGGATCTGGCGCTGGTAGGCCTTGAACCCATCGCCCAGGGCTTCCTTGAACGCCACCGCCTTGGCCGCGATGACGTGCATCAGGGGCCCGCCCTGAATCCCCGGGAACAGGGATCGGTTCAGGATCTTCGCGTGCTCCTCGGTGAAGAAGATCAGGCCTCCGCGAGGACCCCGAAGGGTCTTGTGCGTGGTCGTCGTGACGAAGTGGCAGTGGGGGATCGGCGACGGGTGCTCGTCGGCCGCGACCAACCCGGCGATGTGGGCGATGTCCGCCATCAGGAGGGCGCCGACCTCGTCAGCGATCGCCCGGAAGCGCTCGAAATCGATCGTCCGGCTGTAGGCGCTGGCGCCACAGACGATCAGCTTCGGCCGATGCTCGCGAGCGATCTTCCCGATCTCGTCGTAGTCCAGGGTCTCGGTCTCGCGGTCGACCCCGTAGGGCACGACCTCGAAGTCCCGACCCGAGTAGGAGAGGGGGTGACCGTGGGTCAGGTGACCGCCGCAGGACAGATCCATGCCCATCAGCTTGTCCCCGGGCCGCAGCACGGCGAAGTAGACCGCCATGTTGGCCTGGGTCCCGCTGTGGGGCTGTACGTTGACGTGTTCGGCACCGAAGAGCTCGAGGGCCCGCTCCATGGCCAGGCGCTCGGCGATGTCCACCACCTCGCAGCCGCCGTAGTACCGCCGCCCGGGATAGCCCTCGGCGTACTTGTTGGTCAGGACCGAGCCGGTGGCCTCCATCACGGCCCCACTGACGAAGTTCTCCGACGCGATCAGCTCGAGGCCGTTGTTCTGGCGCGAGCGCTCGTCGCGGAGGGTCTGGTAGATCTCGGGGTCGACCTGTTCGAGGGAGCGATCGTCGGGCATGGTCCTCTCTCTCGGGATTCGGTGGTTTTCATCTCTGTGCTCCGCGGGTGCGGCGGCTCTACTCTTCCTCTCCGGCCGCGTCGTCCTCGGCCGGTTGCGGGTTCTCCTCGACCGGAGCGGCAGCCTTCTCGGCCGCCGGCTTCTTCTCGGCCGCTGGCCTCTTCTCGGCCGCCGGCTTCTTCTCGGCCGCCGGCTTCTTCTCGGCTGCCGGCTTCTTCTCGGCCGCCGGCTTCTTCTCGGCGGGGGCCTTCTCGTTCGCGGTCTTCTTGGTTGCGGTCTTCTTGGCCGTGGTCTTCTTGGCCGTGGTCTTCTTCGCTGCGGCCTTCTTCGCTGCGGCCTTCTTGGTGGCCTTCTTCCTGACGGTGGTCTTCTTGGCCGCCGCCTTCTTCAGATCCTCACGGCGACGCTCCTTGAGACGCTCCTCACGACGCTTCCGTCGCCTCTTCAGCTTGCGGTCCTTCTCCCTCATGACTGCCTCCTCTCGATGGCTCGGGAATCTCCGTCCCGTCCGATGCTGTCCAGGGATCGTCGGCGGGGTGGGACGGGTAGGACAGCTTGGCGGACCGTCGGCCCCCTGTCAAGGCGAGCCGACCGTCCGGAGACACGGAGCACCTCAGAGAGGAAGATTGCCGTGCTTCTTCGGCGGCAGGCTCTGGCGCTTGCTGGACAGCTGACGCAGAGCCCGCACGATGTGGAACCGGGTCTCGCGCGGCTCGATGACGGCGTCGAGATAGCCGCGCTCGGCGGCGACGAAGGGGTTGGAGAACTTGGCCCGGTATTCGGCGACCTTCCGCTTTCGGACCTCCGCCGCCTCGTCGCCGGCCGCTTGGAGCTCCCTGCGGTACAGGATGTTCACCGCGCCCTCCGATCCCATGACGGCGATCTCGGCGTTGGGGTAGGCGAGGTTGACGTCGGTCCGGATGTGCTTGCTGGCCATCACGCAGTAGGCACCGCCGTACGCCTTGCGGGTGATGACGGTGACCTTCGGGACCGTGGCCTCGCAGAACGCGTACAGGAGCTTGGCGCCGTGCTTGATGATGCCGCCGAACTCCTGCTGGGTACCCGGCAGGAATCCCGGGACGTCCTCGAAGGTGACGAGCGGGATGTTGAAGGCGTCGCAGAAGCGGACGAAGCGTGCGCCCTTGAGCGATGCGTCGATGTCCAGGACGCCCGCCAGGTAGGCCGGCTGGTTGGCCACGACTCCGACGCTCTGTCCGGCGAAGCGGGCGAAACCGACGACGAGGTTCCGGGCGTAGTCGGCGTGAACCTCCAGGAAGCGCCCGTCGTCGACGACCGCTCCGATCAACCGCTGGATGTCGTAGGGACGGTTGGGGTCCTCCGGCACGAGCGTGTCGAGAGAGTCGTCCTCGCGGTCGGGCGGATCGTCGGTCCCGGTCCGAGGGGGCTCCTCGAGGTTGTTGCTCGGGAGATAGGAGAGAAGCTCCCGGATCGCGGCGAGGCAGGCGGCGTCGTTCGCCACCGTGAAGTGGCTGACACCGCTCTTCGAGGCATGGGTGGAGGCGCCACCGAGCTCCTCCTTGGTGACCTCCTCGTGGGTCACGGTGCGGATCACCTCGGGGCCCGTGACGAACATGTAGCTGGTGCCCTCGACCATGAAGATGAAATCGGTGATCGCGGGGGAGTAGACCGCGCCGCCGGCGCAGGGGCCCATGACGGCGCTGATCTGGGGGACGACGCCGGAGGCGAGGGTGTTGCGCAGGAAGATGTCCGCGTAGCCGCCCAGCGAGGCGACCCCCTCCTGGATGCGCGCTCCGCCCGAGTCGTTGATGCCGACGATCGGGGCGCCGTTCTCCATCGCCAGGTCCATCACCTTGCAGATCTTCTCCGCGTTCGTCTCCGAGAGCGAACCACCGAACACCGTGAAGTCCTGGGCGAAGACGTAGGTGAGGCGGTCGTCCACGGTGCCGTAGCCGCAGACGACACCGTCGCCCGGCACCGTCTGGCTCACCATGCCGAAGTCCTGGCACCGATGGGTGACCAGCGCGTCGATCTCCACGAACGAGCCCGGATCGAGCAGGAGCTCCACCCGTTCGCGGGCGGTGAGCTTGCCGGCCGCGTGCTGGCGCTCGACCCGGTCGGTCCCGCCGCCCTGACGGGCCGCGCGAAGCCGTTCCGCCAGCTCCTCTCGCCCTGCGCGTTGCCCTGCGCTCTCCTGCTCAGCCATCGCTTCGCCTCGCTTCCTCGGGATGGATGGTGACCGTGGAACGGGAGACCCCGGAACGCCGGCTCGGACCTCGACGCGGTCTGCGGGCTCTGATTCCGCCCAACTCGTACGGTTCGCGTATCATACCGTCTCCCCGGTAGCGGAAGGGCTCCGCGCGGGGCACCCGACGGCACCCGGATGGCGCTCTCCGGCATCGAACCAGCGGCGGTGGCACGCTGCCTCGGCCAACTCGCGACAGGCGCCGCCGACCATGCCGAGGCCTACTTCGAGCGGGTCGAGGAGGTCGAGCTGCCCTCGGACGAGGAGAGTCCCGGCGTGCGGGCTCGTCACGAGGAGGGGCTGGCGATCCGGCTGCTCCGCGGGAGCGAAGCCTGGATGGCTTCGGTGGACGGACTGAGCCGCGAGGGTTTCGCGGAGGCGTTGCGGCGCGTGGCCCGTGTGCAACCGCGGGCGGGTTATCCGGCCCCGGAGCTGACGCCCTCGTCCGCGGAGGCCTCGGAGCCGGCCCCGGAGATCCTCCATTTCCCGGCCGCGGTACGGCGTGTCATTCGCGAGCACCACGTGGCGTTCCGTCTGCGGCTCACGGTGCGGCGCCACCGTCGCTGGCGCCAGGTGGTCGGCTCCCGCCTGGCCGGCGGCGCGGAGCTCGAGGTCTACTACAGCTTCGCTGCCAGGACCGCCTGGGGCTCGTTCGGAGGCCTCCTCGCGGCCCTGGACGCCGCCGCCGCCGCCGCGGTCGGCCGGCAGCTGGTGGCCCACTTTCGCAGTCGCGACGCGGTCGGAGTGGGACGGCACGCCGGCGTCACCGTTCTCGGCCCGGCGGCGGCGGCGGTTCTGGTTCACGAGGCGGTGGCGCACGCGCTCGAGACCGACACACTGGCCCGCACCGGACGCCCGGAGTCCGCCGTCGGCGTGCGCCTGGCCGCGTCTCTCGATGTTCTCGACGACCCGACCACCGCGCCGGAGACCGTCCGCCGCCTGACCGACGATGAGGGCGTGCCCGTCGTACGCCGCTGGCTCCTCCGCGAGGGTGTGGTCGAGCAGCCCCTCGCCGACCTGCGCTCGGCCCGGGAGTCCGGGATCCTGGCTCCCGGCGCGGGTCGACGGGCCGGCCGTCACCATGGCCCGGTGCCACGCTCGACACACCTCGAGATCCTCCCCTCGCCCGAGCCGGTGGACCTGCTGGCCGACGTCGAGGGCGGGCTGCTGATACCCGAGGCGACACGGGGTCGCCTCGACCCGTGGACGGGCAGGTTCCTGCTGGAGGCGCCTTACGCCCGCCGTATCGTCGGCGGCCTGCCCGCGGACCGGGTCGGCCCGTGCCGGCTGGCGGGGCGGGTGAGCGACTTGCTGGGCGCGATCGTCGGGGTTGGTTCCGAGGTCGAGGTCGCCGGCGCGGGTTGGTGCGCGAAGGGTGGACAGCTCCTTCCGGTGTGGGCTCGTGTTCCGGCCCTGCGACTCGAGGGCGTGGAGGTGGAGTCATGAGCCTCGGGAAGCGCTTGGCAGGGGTGGCGAAGGACCTCGCGGGGCTCGGCATGGAGCAGGTCGAGCTCTACCGCAAACGAGGCCGGTCGCGACGCTGCGAGTTGGAGGGCGGGGCCCGAACGGCGAGTCAGCGCGCGGAGGAGGGCTGGGCCGTACGAGCCGGGGGGGATCGGTCCTCGTTGTTCGCCACCTCGACGACTCCGCCCACTTCGGGCGCTCCCTGGCCCGAGCCGGACGGTCGGCCGTTGCGCCTTCCGGATCGGGGTCGGCCCTCGGCGTGGAGCGCCAGTGCCGGCTTCGACGAGCCGCTGACGGGGGAGAAGGAGGCGGCGGCGCTCCTCGACGGAATCGAGCGTGGCCTCGACCGGGAGGTCCCAGGCGCGCGCCTCGTCTCCGCCTGGGTCGAGGACGGCGCCAGCGAGAGCGAGATCGTCAACACTCTCGGGGTGGAAGCCGCGTGGCGCGCGCGCAGCGCGGCCCTCCACCTCGAGGCCAGGGCCCCCGAGGTGGGGGGGGTCGTCGGTCTCGACCTGGTCGCGCGCTCCCTGCGGGGCTTCGAGGCCATGGGTGCCGCGCGGCGTCTCGGCGATCTTCTCGTCCTGCGGCGGGACGGGCGGCCCGCCGAGCGCGACCGGGCCGAGATCCTGCTGTCGCCGGCGGTCGCGTCTCGTGTCCTGGCCGGGCTCGCGCCTCTGCTCGTGGGCGCCGGGGCGCGGCACCGGACTCCGCGCTTTCTCGACCGTCAGGGTCGCCTGGGCGCGGAGGCCGTCACCGTGGTCGACGACGGCCGGCTGCGCGGAGGCCTACAGGCGGCGCCGGTGGACGGAGAGGGGGTGTCGACCCGGGAGACGGTGCTGGTCGAGGCGGGTCGCTGGCGCCAGCCCCTGCTCGCCTGGTGGGAGGTCAGGGAACCGAGCGAGCGTCCGTCCGGCTGTGTCGGCCGACCCGGGTGGCGCGACGTTCCGACTCCCGGTCCGACCCATCTGTATCTGCGTCCCGATCCCTCGGTCCGCGTCGCCGATCTCGTTCGCGGAATCGGCCGCGGCTACTACCTGCTGGAGGTCGAGGGCGTCGGCTGGGTCGACCTCGAGGCCGACAGGTTCGCGCTACCGGTCTGTGGTTTCGAGGTCCGCGACGGCGGGGCCACGGCGCCGCTCTCGGGCGCGTGGCTCCACGGACCCGCCGGTACGTTTCTCCACCGGGTCCGGGCGGTCGCGCGGGACCTGACCTTCTTTCCTCTGGCCGGGCTGCTGGGCTCGCCGAGTCTCCTGGTCAGCGGCTTCGGGCTGGAGCCGGAGCCGCCGCGGCGCCCCGTGCCGGTGGCTCCAACCTGATCTCCATCCGACCCGTCGAGACGGAGTCCGGCCGGAACGGCTCGCTTCCTCCGGGCGCCCCGGTTCCTCCCGGCGTCGCGGTGGCGGGCTCCTGAGCCGAACCGGCGCCCGGGCGCCTCGGCGCGACCCTGCCGGGCGCCGTTCCCGCGCCTCGAGGCGTCCCGCCCGCGGCGGCGCCCGGTCGGGTGCCGAGACCGGGCCTCACGGCTCCGGTCGGCTGCGCACCGCTCCGCGGTGGCGCCTGCCGGGTCGCCGGCGGGGCGGCCTCTCGCCGCTCGACGGGTGGCGTCGCGGTCGCGGCGGCCGGCTCGATGGGCGGCGCGACCTGAACCGGCTCCCCGTCCTCGACCTCTCCGTCCTCGACGGGGGGGGTGATCAGGAGACTGGTGATCCGCGCGGGTTCACGGTAGCTGCGAGGGGCGGAAACCCGGGTCGCACCCAGGTCGAACGCCTCGAGCAGGGACCGCGTGTAGAGGTCGTTGTCGATGACGTGGGGGTTGACCGAGGCGAACGTGAGCTCGGGGTCGAGGTTGAAGGCGCGGGCGTAGGCTGCGGCCGCGGCGTCTCTCTCCCCGTTCTCATACAGGAGAATCCCCCGCTGGTAGTGGGCCCAGGCGTGATCGGGCTTGGCCTCGATGCAGGCCTCGTACTCGGCCAGCGCCTGCCGGAATTCCCCCTGTTCCTGGAGCAGCAGGCCGAGGTTGAAATGGAGCGAGGCATCCCGCGGCGCCAGCTGCAGGGCTCGTCGGTAGGAGAGCTCGGCGGCCTCCGGGTCGCCGGCCAGGGCCTGCAGGTTGGCGAGGTCGTTGAGCAGCGCCGGGTCGTCCGGTGACTCCGAGACCCGGGCCCGCTGCGCCTGCAGGGCCTCCTGGATCCCGGGATTCACCACGGCCGCGGAGGGCGCGCCGGTGCACAGGAGCGTGGTGACGAGCGTCAGGAGGCCGAGACGCCACCACTCCCGGGCCGGTCGCCGCGGGTCTCGATTCTCACCATGGGCTGGGTGGTTCACTGTGTCCCTCCGGTGGGCTTGGGCCGATCGGTCCGGCGTGGGGTCATGGGTCGGGCCTTCAACTTCAGGCGGTCGCCGTCCGCTTCGACCCGCATCTCCACCCGCTCGCAGCCGGTCTTCGAGTGGATCTGCTCGAGCTGGCGAGCCAGGTAGCCGCGGAAGGTGTCCAGGTCCGCGCGGATCGCCGGTCGGCCGGTACGGCGGTCGGCGAGCTGGCGCCACAGGCGCTCGACGGAGCTCGGTGCCAGGGTGGGGTCCAGGATCACGGGTCCCCGCGGCTGCGTGGTCGGGTCGTTGAGGTTGGGTCGGGGGGGGTCGACTCCCCGCTCGATCCTGAGCAGGCGACGCCGGAACCTCTCGTTGAAGGTGTTGAAGCGGGCTTCCAGGTTGCCGAGCCGGAACCGGTCCGCCGAGGTCATCAGCGGTTCGCCGCGGAGATCGCGGATCTGGCGCTGCAAGCGACCCCGAAGCTCCTCGGGGGGGGTGGCCAGCGCTCCGTTGAAGAAGCGCTCGAAGTCGATTCGCAACCGCTTGATGCCGAACTCGAGTCGGTCCATGTCGTCCCGCCGGTCGATCATCGTCATGCCCCTTGGCAGGTAGAATGTCGGTTGCCCATGGAGAGCCAGCCTCTTGGCAGTTCGGGAGCGACCGACGCCCGCCGCCGCCTTCCCGCGATGGATCGTCTCCTCGACGAACCCGCGGTTCAACGTCTCAGCAGTCTATACGGACGGGAGGTCGTCCGGGTCCAGGCTCGCGCGGAGCTCGATCTTCTGCGGCGAGCGCTCGAGGCGGAACCCGGGGTCGACCTGCAGGCGGAGATCCGCGACCTGCCGGAGAGGCTCTCGAGGAGTCTGGTCGACCGGCTGGGCTCCAGCCTTCGCCGCGTCCTGAACGCCACGGGCATCTTTCTCCACACCAACCTCGGCCGGAGCCCCCTGCCGAGGGCGGTGACCGACCTCCTGCCGGAGCTCACGGACGCCTACTGCGACCTGGAGTACGACCTCGCGAGCGGCCGGCGGGGCCGGCGCAGCACCCGCGCCTCGGGGCTGCTCGCCGCGGCGAGCGGGGCAGCGGCCGGCCTGGTGGTCAACAACAACGCCGCCGCCGTCTTCCTGGTGCTGTCGGCGCTCGCCCGAGGCCGGGACGTGATCATCTCGCGGGGCGAGCTGGTCGAGATCGGCGGCTCCTTCCGCATTCCGGACATCCTGGAGACCGCCGGAGCCCGACTCGTGGAGGTCGGCACGACGAACCGGACCCGGGTGGCGGACTACGAGCGGGCGATCGGTCCGGAGACAGCGCTCCTCCTGAAGGTCCATCCGAGCAACTACCGGATCTCCGGCTTCGTGGAGGAGGCGACGGCCGCGCAGCTGGCCCGCCTGGGTCGCCAGCGTGGCGTGCCCCTGCTGGTCGACGAGGGGAGCGGCCTGCTGCGTCCCCACCGAGCCCCTCAGCTTCGTGACCACGCGAGCTTCCAGGAGCTGGTGGCGCAGGGTTGCGACCTGGTCTGCGGCTCGGGGGACAAGCTCCTCGGCGGTCCGCAGTCGGGATTGCTGGTCGGGCGCGCGGACCTCGTGGAGCGCTGTGCGAGGCACCCCCTGTACCGGGTCCTGCGCCCGGACCGGGTCGTCTTCGCGGCGCTCGAGGCCGTGCTGGGGCTGCACGCTACCGGGGAGCGGCTGCCGCTCGATCGCATGTGGCCGGAGTCCGATCGGCCCGACGGACGACGCCTCGAGTCGGTGGCAGCGGCCCTGGGGGCGGAGATCGTCCAGGCGGACGCGTTCCTCGGCGGAGGCGCGGCGCCCGAAGAGCCGATCCCGGGTCGGGCCCTGGCGTTGCCGGACGACGACGGGCTGCTCCGCCGACTCCGTGTGGGCGAGCCGCCGGTCGTCGGCTATCTGCGGGAGGGGCGGCTGATCCTCGACCTGCGGACCGTCGATCCGATCGACGACACCACGTTGATCGCGGCTGTCAGGGCCGCCAGGCGGTAGACGGCCGTGACGGACATCCTGGTGGTGGAGGATCGGGACTCCCTCCGGCGGATGCTCGCGACCGCCCTCGCCTCCGAGGGGCATGAGGTCGTGGCCGTCGCCACGGGCGAGGAGGCGGTCGCGAAGCTCGGCGAGGGCTTCGACCTCGTGCTCACCGACCTGAAGCTCCCGGGCATCGACGGTCTGGAGGTGCTGCGGGCGAGCCGGCGCCAGGCACCGCCGCCGCCGGTTATCGTGCTCACGGGCTACGGCACGGTGGCGACGGCCGTGGAGGCGATGAAGCTGGGCGCCCTGGACTTTCTCGAGAAACCGGTCGATATCGAGGAGCTGTTCCGGCGGGTGACATCGGTCGTGGAACCCGACGGCGAAGGCGAGCCGCTCCTGCCCAAGGGGCCGACCATCGTGGGGTGTCATCCGAGAATGCGATCCGCTGCCCGGCTGCTCCAGCGCGTTGCTCCCACGGAGAGCACGGTCCTCCTCACCGGCGAGAGCGGGACGGGCAAGGAGCTCTTCGCCCGGGCGCTCCATGCCCTGTCCCGACGCCACGGTGGACCCTTCGTCGCGGTCAACTGCGCCGCGATTCCGGAGACGCTGATCGAGAACGAGCTCTTCGGACACGAGAAGGGGGCGTTCACCGGGGCCCACCAACGCCAGGCGGGTCGGTTCGAGGAGGCCGGCGGGGGAACCCTGCTCCTCGACGAGATCGGCGAGCTCTCGCCAGCGGTCCAGGGCAAGGTGCTGCGGGTGATCGAGGAGCGGAGCTTCGAGCGGGTCGGCAGTGGTCGGACCTTGAAAGCGGAGGTCCGGCTCGTCGCCGCCACCAATCGCGACCTGCAGCGGATGGTGGAGGAGGGGGAGTTCCGCCGGGACCTGTACTTCCGCCTGGAGGTCTTCCCGATCCACCTGCCGCCGTTGCGGGACCGGGCGAGCGACATTCCCGCGCTCTCCCACCACCTGCTCGCCGAGATCGCCCGGCGGAACGGCGCCGAGCCGCCGGTCACGCTCGATCCGTCCGCGGACGAGCTCCTGCGCCAGCAGGACTGGCCGGGCAACGTCCGGGAGCTCTCGAACCTCCTGGAGAGGGCGGTGATCCTGAGCGACCGGGGGCGGATCGGCCGTTCCGACCTGGAGCCCCTGCTGTCGGTCTCGGGGGGAGGAGAACTCTCGCGGCTACGGGCTGCGCTGGTCGAAGCGCAGGGCGATCGCCACCGAGCGGCGGCGATCCTCGGAGTGAGCTACCGAACCCTGCTCCGGCGAATCCGCGAGCACGACCTCGGTGGCTTCCCCGAGTACCGGAGCTGAACCGACCGTTCTCCGCGTAACGGCTACGGCACCGGAGCGCCCGAGACTTCGAAGCGGGCGCCGGGGGCCTCGAGGAGCCCCGGGAACGAGGCCCGGAAGTTGGTCTGTCCCGCGGGGCCGAGGATCCGCGTGGAGAGGGTCGCCGGAGAGTCCGCCAGCTCGGCATCGTCTTCGGCCAGGAGGCGGACCGTCAGGCTGATCTCCCGCACGGTCGTCTTGCCGTCGTTGCGCAGGACGCCGAAGATCTCGACTCCCTGTCCGTCGCTGGCGGGGACGGCGCGCCAGCCCACGACCGTCAGCATCTTCGCCGGGTCGTTCGCGACCGCCTCCCCGGGGTCGGCGGGCACGGCGGTGTCGGCCGCCGGGTCCCGGTCGTCACCGGATTCCGGGTCGTCCCCCGCCTCGGAGGTCTCGTCCTCGTCCCCGACATGGCGCACGTCGGAGTCCGTGATCACGAAGGCCGACTGGCTCTCCCCGGCCCCGGTGGAGACGTCGTCGTCTCCGGTCCGCTCGGCGGCGGGCGGTCGGGAGGTTCGCTCGGTGAGGCGTCTCGAGGCCTCGAGATCCACGGTGTCCAGGCGGACCGACGAGAGGGATCCACCGGCCGCGGTTCGGAAGACCACGAGGACGCCCCTCACCTCCCAGGAGCCCTCGGTCTCGAGGCGGGTGTCGTCCTCGAAGACCAGCCAGTCCGACCTCGCGGGCCCGGGCGCCGTCACCACGAGCGACAGGACGAGAGCGACCTGGAACCTCCGCGCGCGAGGGGCGCCGGGCCTCGTCGCCGCGCGGATGCGGCTGCGCCAGCAAGCGATGCGCTCTCCCAGTGTCCTGCGCCGGGAGTACGTCGCCGAGCTCTCGGACTCTCCCGCCCGCAGTCGGCTTTGCACCTCCCCGGAGTAGGCCCGACCTGTCTGCGTGGGAGCCCCTTGGCAGCGGACTGGGCGATGGCGGATCAGAACTCCCTCCAGTTCTTCTCGATCAGACAGACCGGAATCGGTGCGATGAAGAAGATGCCGGTGTCCGAGCGCAGGGTCTTGAGATTGATCGTGTAGTTGGCGAACTGGCAGTCCGAGGGGTAGAGGGACTTGAGCGTCTCCATGACCTCCTGGAGGTCGGCGGTGAGCCCGTCCCCGCTGACCCCGCCCGGATCCTCGTTCTTGGTTACGGAGAGCTCAGTGTAAGGGTCCGTGACAAAGTCGTCCACCTCCCAGAACTTCCGGCGGCTCGTGTCTCCGTCCACGCCGGAGATGACGCCGTCGCCGCTCGTGGTGAAGACGGTGAAGATCCGGCTCTTTCCCCGCTGCGCGCAGCTGATCTCGGGCTCCTCGCCGTCGGCCTGCACGAAGACGTCCGGCACGTAGGCGGTGAAGACCGTGATGCCGCCCAGGGCGAAGGGCTTGGTGATCATCCGCTCCTCGGTCTCCAGGACCATCTGCCATCCAGGGAGGAAGCCGGCCTCCGGACTGAGCAGGTAGTCGGTGCCGGTGTCTTCGTCCGTCGGATCGATGGCGATGAAGTCGGCGTCGGTCAGCGGCAGCTCGACCAGGGGATTGTCCGGGGAGTAGTTGTCGTCGAGGATCAGGTAGAAGCGCCCGTCCTGGTTCCTCTCCTCCCACAGATCCTCCCGGTCTCCGGTGCCGAACGCCACGGCGTAGCGTCCGAGCTTCGCGACGAAGATGACGGAGGGAGGGAAGAAGAGGGGCCGGCCCGCACCGTTGGTGTCGACGCTTTGGAACACCGGGAACGGCTCCCACGCCTCGTCCTCGATGCGGCCCGACGTCTCGTCGACCTCGACCGGCTGGCTGATGTCGGCCTTGTAGAGAAGACCGTCGGTCGTGCCGATGTAGATGGTGTCGAGATAGCTGTCGAAAGCGGTGTCCACCGCGGCGGGCTCGCTCGGGACGGAGCCTTGGAGCAGCCGCTTGTAGAGGATCCCGCCGGTCTCGACATCGACCATGTACAGCCAGTTGCCGTTGGGCTCCGCCAGATTGGGGGGGTCGTTGCGCTTGACCCAGAAGTCGGGGTCCAGGCCACCACCGAAGATGACGACATACCGCTCCTCCGTCTCCTCGCAGCCCGTGTTGGGCGCGCACACCCGGATCCTGCCGGTGTTGGGTGTCGACCACGTCTGGGCCAGGTCGTAGCCCGGATCGCCGGCATCCGCGTTGCCGTCCTCGTCGACGAGGTCCCGGAACTCCCAGAGGATCGAAGGGAAGGGGAGAGTTCCGCAGTCCGATCCCGGTTCGGCGTCGGCGCACCCGGCCACGGCATCGGTCCCGGGTCGGCTGTCCGAATCGGGCTGGGTCACGTCGAGCGCGAAGTAGCTCGAGCCGCCGCGCCGGAGCCCTCCGATCGCGACAGTGCGCCACTCGCGCTCGTCCTCGACGACCCCGGAGGACTGCTCCGGATCGACGAGGAAGTCGTCGACGACGATGGTGCCGTCCATGCCCCAGCGGTGCTGGGGCGTCTCGGCGAGGGACGCCACCTTGGGCAGGAGGCTCCTGGGCAGGAAGCCGAAGACCTCCTTGCCGGTCCCGTTCGAGAAGGCGCCGTCGGTGTCGACCCGGCCAGCGTCGAAGGCGTGGACCAGGCTGTCGTTGGTGCCGACCAGGACCAGCTTCCGTCGATCCCGGTGCTCGTTGAAGAAGCAGGCGTAGTCGCTGATGGGCTCGCCGCTCTCCGGGCAGGTGGCGCCGGTGTTGACGAGCCCCCCGGAATAGTCGATCCGGCCCGGTGCGCCGAAGAGGACCGGCCGGGAGTGGAAGATGTCGCCCAGCGCGTACACGGTGTCCTCCGGCCCGTCCGGAGTGTCCAGGGTCGCCTCCTTCTCCCGCAGCAGGAACCGGATGGCCTGGTCGGCCTTCTCCTGGCCGCAGGCGTCCCCGAGGAGGCCCATGTCAGCGAGGAGCGCCCCGTCGTCGATCCGGGGCCGGAAGTACTCGCGGACGTGGGGCACCGCGCCGGCCTCGGCGATGGGCCCCCACGGGTAGTAGATGCGCCGCTGGTTGTCCGCGGTGCCCAGCCAGCAGGCGGCGTCGTCCGAATCTGGCGTGCATCCCGCGATCTCCGTCTCGTTCGGCGCCTGGGAGAGGATCGCCTCGCCCGCGTCCCAGAGGTGGCAGGACGCGCCGATGCCGGAGTCCGGATCGCAGGCGATCGAGTCGTCCGGACGCCCCTCCTCGTCGACCGGCAGGGGCCTGAGGTACGCGTTGAGATGCCCCTCCCAGATCGACGAGGGGGTGACGGGAGGCTGGTCGCAGGCGCCGCCGTCGGGGGGGGGCGGCTCGTCGCCCGCGACCACGTCGGCGATCGGTACGGGCCGGAAGCTCGACAGGAAGATCTTGTCGTCCACCCCCACCTGCACGGTCGGCACGGCGGCGGAGGCGAAGCTCGCGGTCTGGGACTGGATCTCCAGGAAGACCTGCTTCAGCGCGGCGACCAGCTCGTCGCGATCCTGGGGCAGGATCACGCCGGGCCCGCCGTCCGCGACGGAGGTCCCGCCGTTGTCGGCCATGCACGAGAGGAAGTTGGCGTCGGAGCCCTGGAGCCCGAAGCCGATGACGTAGGTCTTGATGTCGCGTCCGTTCTCGTTCAGGAGACGGTCGGCCATCCAGCACGGGTTGGCGTTGCCGCCGGGGTCGAGCTGACCCGTGTCCGGGTTGCCGTCGTCGTCCACGTAGCAGGTCTCGTCGCCGTCCGTGAGGATGACCAGGGTGACGGAGCGACAGCCGAACAGGGGATCGCCCGTCTCTTCGGCGGCGGCGACGGGTTCCCACTGGTCGTACCAGTCGAGGAAGTCGATCATCGAGTTGCCCAGGGGCGTGGCGCCGGAGGGCAGGAGCGGCGGTTTGTCGGTGAACTCGCTACGGAGCGCGAGCCGGCCTCCGAAGAGGGTGTCGGGATGATCCTCGAAGTAGGGGGCGACGCGGAAGTCTGGCTGGACGTCCACGCACTGGTCGTCCCCGGGCGGACAGAGGTCCGCCGGGTCGTAGCTGGGCGCCAGGCGCTGCAGGATGGCGTCGCGGTTGCTCAGGCCCCAGATCGACTCGTCCTGCCAGTCCAGGGGGACGACGTCGCCCCGGTCGTAGGGTGTGCCGCGATTCGCGGGGTCGGTCAGCGTGACGTACTTGAGAGCGACATCCGAGCCGTTGTCCCGAACGGTGTCGTCGTTGGCCTCCCAGCCGTCACAGGTGGCCGAGGCGCGGAGGTCGTCGGGGTCCAGAAAGCCGTTGGGCATCCCGAGGATGTCCGAGACCTGCGTGTCCTGCCAGAAGAGGGTGTCCGTCGCGCCCTCGATCGGGTTCCCCTGCAGGTCGGTGTCCTGCAGCCGGACCATCCGGATGGTGTCGGACAACTGGCGGCCGACGTTGGGGCAACCGCTGAAGAAGCTCCTCGGCGCCAGCTTGATCCGGACGTCGATCTCGTCGTCGCCCAGGTTGCCGCTCTCGAGCTCCCATCGGACCCGATAGGTCGTCCCGTTGTTGACGAACCACTCGTCGGAGATCTCGTCGCCCTGGTCGCCCGTCACCGGAAAGCTCAGGAGCTGGCCTCGCTCGAAGGGATCGGCGAGGTCGAAGGGCTGGGTGCAGGTGGCGTGGACGTCGTCGTCCTCCCGGTCCAGGTCGCACTGTGAGCGGTTCGGGTTCCAGAAGCAGTCGTCGCCGAACATCTTCGGTTCGCCGGTCACCGGGTAGTCGACTCCGAATCCGACCCAGAACGGATCCACCGCCGGCCGGTAGACCCAGTGCTTGCGGAACGCCTGCACCTGGTCCTGGTTGTAGGTCGCGAACCCCCAGCGGGTGTCCGCGAGGTCCGGGTCGGAGAGCACCTCGAACAGGGCCGACTTGGCGTTGTACAGCTTCGACGTGGCGTCGTCGCCGTTGGCCGGGGCCCAGAAGTCGCCTCCTGGCCGCCAGTTCATCGAGCCCGAGATGTCGAACAGGATGAAGACGTACGGGTCGGAGCCCGTCGTCCCCAGCAGGAAGCGGTCGTCCGCGCGGACGACCGGACTCGTCAGGCCGACGGTCAGGACGAGGGGGACGAGGGGGACGAGGAGCCGTCTGGCGGCCGCCGTCGATCGCATGCTGCACCTCCCGAAGGTGTCGATACCCGCCGGAGCTCGATTCGAGTCCTCGGCGATGGATCCCCGGCGAGCGGCTCTCGGCTCGCCTTCGGATGTCTCAGGGCCGTCGGGAGGCGCGAACCTCGGCCCTGAGGGTCACGGCGAACGTCGTCGAGCGCGTCCGCCAGATGTTGCTGATTCGATGGGATGGGGAAGCGGGGAGCGACGTCGCGAAACGGAGCCCTGCCCGTCCAAACCCCATGGGGCCGGGGACCAGACCCCGCTCGTAGCGTGTCCGGCCCTTCACCGGGGGCTGTTGGAACCCAGGATCGCAAATCGTGTCTCCCGAAGTCGTTCCGGTCGGTCCTGGCTTCAGAACTTGACCTTGGCGATCTCTTCGAGGGACAGGCTGACGATCTGTCGTTCCCAGGGTTGGACCTCCACCATGACCGTGACGGTCTTCGCGGCCAGAGAGACCGGGTTGCCGCCGAGGTCGAGGCCTTCGCGGGTGGCTCCCGCGGTGACCGCGTGGTTGATCTGGTAGAAGTCACTGCCCTGGTTGATGGAGCAGAGGTTGCAGTAGCCCGAACCGATGGGCAGGAACGGCGAGACGTCCACCCGCTGCTCGATGCCCAGGGGTCCCGTGATGGCGTCGTCCACGGTGAAGGTCATCGAGCTGTGGTCGCTGCCCACCAGCGCGCGAGCCGTCGAGGCGGCGATGCCCGAGTCCGCGGCGTAGAAGACCCGTTGGATGCTGAGCTCGTTGGCGCCGATCCGCATCTCGGTCTGCGTCACCAGCGACAGCGACAGCGCCAGGATGGTCAGGACGACCAGTGCGAGGAGGGTGATCAGGTAGGCCGAGCCCCTCTGGGCACGGGTGCGCTGAAACAGTCGGGGTCGTCTTGCCATGAGCCTAACCTCCCTGCGGCGTCATTCTGGGGCGCCGTCCGGCCCTTCGTCGTCGGTCGCCGACTCCCCGGTTTCCTCTCCGGGGACGCTCACCGCCAACGGCAGGGCCTCCGTTGTGAAGCGGACGCCGGTGAAGGCGAAGAGGTCCGGGAGGGCTACCCGGAACTCCGTCTTCTGCCCTGGCATCAGCGTCGCGTGGTGGACGAGGACCTCGTGGGAGGCGAAGGAGGTTCCCTCGTCGTTGTATAGATCTGCCTGGATCCGGATGCGTCCCAACGCATCCGGCCCGGTGTTCTCGACCGTCCCGACGATGGCGGTGCCGCTGCCGTCGGGGAGGTCTTCCTGCCGCCACTCCGTCACGCGGAGACGGTCGCCGGCCGTCGTGGCAGCCGCGGCCTCCGGCTCGGTCGCCTCGGCAGGGGCCGGGATCGCGCGCCTGACATCGCGATCGGTGACGGTCGTGACGGACTCCCGGGCAGGCGCGACCGCGGGCGGAGGCGCCGGCCGGGTGGCCTCCTCGGTGGCTTCCCGCGATGCGTCCAGGTCGATTGCGGAGAGGCGCATCGAGCCGAGAGAGCCGTCCTCGAGCCGGAAGACCACGAGCGCGCCCTCGACCCGCCAGGGCCCCTGGGTCGTGATCCTCCCGTCGTCTTGGGTCACCAGCACGTCGGAGACGGCGGGCGCGGCGAACGCCAGGAGCACGAGGACCAGCGCGAAGATCCTCTGCGACCTGGCTGCCGGGCGGTTCGGGGTCAAGAGACGTTCCTCAGGTCCACTACGGTTTCCAGGAGCCGCCGGTGGTACATGCGGCCCTGGCGCTCCCCGTCGCTGCCCGGCGGGTCGGTCTCGGTGTAGTCCCGGTCCTCGATCCCGGCGATGGCGGGCGCGATAAAGCCGGTCTGCCGTCGATCGGTGCGGGCGAGGGCGGAGATCCGCACATAGAACAGCGAGGGGCGGTTGCCGATCCCGGGGTTCCACTTGGCGTCGGTGTCGTCGTCGTCCGGGGCGTTGTAGAGCCACTCGTCCGCCGAGGTGCCGTCGTCGAGAACCGCTCCGTCGCCGTCGGTGTCCATCGCGAGCGCCACCTGGAGGTCCATGATGTTGTCGGCGACATCGTTCCGGAGATTGACCGGGTCGCCGCCATAGGGCTCCTGTGTGTTGGGGTAGAAGCGCGCCCGAGAGAGCCGGGGCGCCGGATCGCTCGTGTCGTCGCCCGGGATCGAGAACTCCTCGCGGATGTAGAAGCGATGCTCCTCCAGGATGCCGACGTGGGCCGCGCTCGTGAGGCCGGCGGGGAACGCGCCGGCGTCGGACAGGGCGAGGTAGGCCGCGGTGTGGGTGCCGCCCGAGACCGTGAAGTCGACCGTGACGGTCTGGGTGATCCCGTCGTCGACCAGGCAGGCTCGGCCGGGGCAGGCCCCCGGCGTGATCTGGACGACGGCGTAGATCGCGTCGTCCACCGGGCTCACGAGGATCAGCGCGTCGGGCAGGTCGTCGTCGAGCACCTGGAGGAGGGGCTCCAGATCCTGCGGCACCCCCGTCGTCGTGTTGGGATTCTCGATCGTGACCGAGCCGGAGGTGGGGTTGACCGGGTCATCCAGGATGAGGCTGCCGGTCGGGTCGACCTGGTAGATGGGGCTCGAGAAGACGCCGCGGATCGTCAGGACATCCGTCTCCGCCAAGACCCGCGGCGAGCCGGCGTCATCGGCGTCGATGGTGTCTCCGTCCGCGGCCTCGTTGTTCACGGCGACGGCGAAACCGCCCGGCATCGGGCCTCGAGGCAGCCCGCCGCGCCCCGCCATGCGGGTGTCGCGCAGGAGCGTGTACTGGCCGATTCGCAACGCCTGTTGCATCTCGGAGATCTGGGTCTGGGAGCGGGCCACCCGACTGTTCAGGTCGAAGAGCGACAGGACAGCGAACAGGACCAGGATGACGATGAGGAGTGAGACCATGACCTCGAGCAGGGTGAAGCCTGCGACTCGCCGCCGGGCGGTACGTGGGGTTCGATGTCCGTTCATTTGAACTTCAGGACCCGTAGGTTGATCTGCTTGGCCGGCCCCATCACGCCGCTGGCCCGGCTCGCCACGATGTTCACCTCGATCTCCTTGAGGTGGATGAAGGTCGCATCCTCGCCCGCCGGCAGCGCCTCGTCCGGGTCGAGAACACCGTCGGTCAGCGCCCCGATGCCGTACTGGCGGATGATGGTCGTGCGTTCGAAGGAGGCCGGGTCACCCACCGGGGCGGCGCCGGTCTTCCAGGTGTGATCGGCGAACGAGAAATAGTCGTCGAACTGTTTCTCCGTGCCGGCATCGATGGTCAGGTCCGCGGAGTTGAACGGCAGTTGGTAGAACTGCTCGAGGCGGGAGCGCCCGAAGTTGCTGACGTCGGTCGACTCGGCTCCGGCCGCGTTGGAGATCATGGAGCGGGTGAACAGTGGCACCAGACCCAGGGCGATGATGAGGAAAATGGCGGCCGCCACCAGCGCCTCGATGAGCGAGAATCCTCCGGGGCCCCTGCGGCGGCGCCGGTTCATCAGGTCCATTCCCAGCCTCCTCCGCCCTCGCCGAGTTCGAGCCACTGCGCGTCCTGCCACTTCAGCACCGTCGAGCGGGCGGCTGCCGTCGTCGCGACCCGCACCTCGATGAAGTTGCCCCGCTGGTCGCCGAGACGGAAGGCGCCGGCGAGGTCGGTGGCGCCGTCCGTCCCGTAGATCACCCAGCCGGTCGTTCCGGCGGTGGTGAAGCCCTCGATGACCGCCTGGCCGCCGGGTGCCGCGAAGTCGACGCCGCTGGGCAGGGTCATGAGCCCGAGCTGGAGCTCGCCCGGGTCCTGCACGGCATCGCCGTTGTCGTCGACCCAGGAGACGACCTGTTCCGTGGTGGTGTCGATCTGCACGACCACCTGCCGGCTCCGTTTGATCGCCTCGAAGCGGGCCGCCTGCATCATCACGCTGGTCTGGCGGGCGAAGCCCTCGAGCTTGCCGCGATGGATCAGCTGCTGCAGAGCCGGGAGGCCCAGGCCGAGGACGAGACCCACGACCAGCAAGACGACGATCAGCTCGATCAGCGTGAAGCCGCGGGATCGGTGAGTCCACGTCGCTCTTGTCCTTCTCGGATGTCGCACGTCACGCATCTCGAAGCTAGTAGATAAGCAAGCCGAGTGCCAGCAGGCACTGGTGTACTCCGGCCTCACGAACCGCCTTGTTTCGCGGGCGCATCGACGGCTCGGGCGGTCTCCTCTGAGGTGTGCGTCTCGAGACGGCTGTTACCGAAGGTGCCATTCTGGTCACTCGGCAACGAGAGGATGGCGACGGTGCCGCCACCGGGACGGTCCTCGAGGCGGAGCTGTCCGCCGTGCAGGGTCGCGATCCGATGGGATAGGGCCAGGCCGAGGCCGACCCCGTCGGGTCGGCCGGTGGCGAAGGGTTGGAAGAGGTTCTCACGGAGAGCCGCGGGCACCCCTCCGCCCCGGTCGGCGATCTTCAAGGTGACGCCGCCGGGCTCTTGCGTCGCCGAGGCCTCGACCGGCCCGGCACCGGGCCGGTCGGCCTGGGCCTGAACGGCGTTCAGAAGGAGGTTCCGCAGCGCACGCTCGAGGAGCTGCGGGTCGGCCGAGAGCGGGCTCAGGCCCTGAGGCGGCACGACGATCGTCACCGGCCCCGGACCGAGCGCGGGATCGGCGGCCGCGCGCCGCAGGAGGTCCTCGATGTCGACAGGCTCGATGCGGCGGCTCTCGGGACGGGCGAAGGTGAGGAAGTCGTCGAGGACCCGTTCCAGGTGGTCGCTCTCCCTCTTCAGCTCGGTCAGGTAGTCGGTGACCGCCTCCTCGGTCGGCCGACGTTCGATGAGAGCGAGATAGCCTCGCACGGTGGCTAGGCCGTTGCGCAGCTCGTGGGCGATGCCGGCGGCCATGCCGCCGAGGTGAGCCAGGCCGTCGGTCAGCCGCTGTTCCACCTGGCGGCGGTGGCTGGCCGTCAGGTCGGCGAACAGGACGATGTGACCGCGAACCTCCCCGTCGTCGCGCTTGAGGGGATGGACCGAGACTCCGAGGGTGCGCGGCCCGTCGGCGCCGCGTAGGTCGAGCTCGCGGCGCAACACCGGATCGCTGCCTCCGGCGGCCGAGACGATCGTGGCGGCCAGGGCGGGATGGTGCTCCAGGACCTCGTCGATCTCGTTCCCCACGTCTGGCTCGCCGACACCCAGCAGCTCCTCGGCCCTGGGATTGAACGCCAGGAGCAGGCCAGCGCGGTCCACCAGCAGCAGTCCACTCCCGAGGCTGGCGACGAGGGCGCGTCCCACGCCGGCGAGGTCCTCCTCTTCGCTGCGCCGCTCGGAGCTCCCCACGGCTCGTTCGAAGCTCTCCACGAGGAAGGCGATCTCGTCGCCCTCCTCGGCGGCGCCGTCCGTGGCGCGGGAGAGGCTCCGCGCCCTGGAGAGGAGCTTGTCGTAGGGTGCGAGGAGGTATCGGAGGAAGACCAGCATGAAGAGGGAGGCGGCCAGTCCGACGACCACGGTGATCCGGGCCAGCAGTCGGGAGGTCGACAGCTGGCCGGCCAGGCCGGGGACTTCCAGGTCGAGGCGCACGACGAGGAGCCGTTCATCGCGCGCGAGGGACGCGAAGGCCAGGATCCGGCCGGGGCTTCCTTCATCGGGTCCCAGGGCCAGCGCCTCGGTGGGCATCACGCCCCCGAGCGGCGCCAGGGGCCGGCCCTCGATCGGCCGCCCGGCCGACAAGAGGGTCCGGCCCTCGGGGGAGATCAGGGAGCCGCTGACCGCCCCCGACAACAGCCTGGCCAGACCGGCCGAGGTGGGCTGCGGCCCCCTCGCCAGGGCCTCCGCGGCAACCCGCGCGCTGCGCCGTGCCTCTGCGCGCCGCGCCTCCGCGAGCCGCTCGACGCCCTGGCGGTGCGCGAACGCGTTGAAGACGGAGAGCACGACCAGGACCAGGATCGTGAGCGGCAGCACGATGGCCACCTCGCGACGGAATCCGATCCTGGAGCGGGTGCGTGTCACGGTCCGACGAACAGTCCCCGGGTCAGGTCTCCGAGGAGCAGGACGACGACCCCGCCGGCCGCCAGGAAGAGACCGAACGGCAGTCGCGACCGCAGTTGGAGTCGGCCGGTGGCGACCAGGGCCAGGCCCGTGACCGCCCCGAGGACGGCGCCGACCATCAGGGTCTGGAGCGCTCCGCGCCAGCCGAGGAAGGCCCCGATCATGGCGAGCATGTTGACGTCGCCCAGGCCCATGCCCTCTTCGCCACGCAGCCAGTACCAGACGTTGATGACCAGGATGAGGATCCCCGCCCCGATGACCGCGCCGGTCAAGGACTCCAGAGGCCCCGAGGCGGGGAGCCACGGGGAGAGCACGACGCCGGCCGCGACCCCCGGCAGCGTCAGCCGGTCCGGCAGGAGGTAGTGGTCCAGGTCGATCAGGGCCAGGGCCGTCAGCAGCGCGCAGAACAGCGCGCCGGTCGCCGCCTGCGGGCTCGCGCCGAAGCGCAGGGCGCAGGCGAGGAACAGCAGGCCCGTCGCCGCCTCGACCGTCGGGTAGCGCCAGGAGATCGGTGCGGCGCATCGCCGGCACCGACCGTGGAGCGCGACCCAGCTGACGACCGGGATGTTGTCGCGTGCCCGGATGGAGCCGGCGCACCACGGGCAGCGCGACCTCGGCCTGACCGTGGAGAGCCCGCGTGGAAGACGGTAGGCGACCACGTTCAGGTAACTTCCCACGACCAGCCCGACGGCCAGGGCATAAGCGTCGATGAGAACAGGGGAGATCACCGGGTCGATTCTACGGGAGTCGGAGGTCCGCCCGGGACGACCGTCGTGGGTGGCGTCGGGATCGGCTACCCTGTCGCGACCGGACGACGACGCCATGGACGCCACCTACGACCGCGCCCGATCTCTTCTCCGCCTCGACCTGCCCGACGACGAGGCGGTGGCCGGGTTCGCCTCCGAGGCCTTGGCCCGAGGGGCCTTTCTGGTCGAGCTGGCGGACGGCCCGGGCGTGCACGACGAGGTCGAGGTCGAGGTGGCCGTGCAAGGCCGGTCGCGGGCGCAGGCGCGGGCCCGCTCCGTCCAGGTGTTCGACCGAGGGGGTGGACGATCGGCAGTCGCCCTGGAGGTGTTGGGCGGTCGGTCGGGCCTGGAGCGCCTGGCTCGCCGCTCGTCGTCGGAGGAGTCGGAGACGGTGGGCGCTTCGCCGGCGTTCCGGATCCGTGAGCTCGCGGTTCCGGAGCGGATCCGCTTGGCCATGCGGGCCGACCGCACGGAGCGGCAGATCCTGCTGCGGGACGGTACGCCCCAGGTCGCGATGGCGCTCCTCGCCAACCCGCGGCTGGAGGAGGCCGAGGTACTGGAGCTGGTCCGGGTCGGATCCTCGACGGGAGTGCTGGAGAGGGTGGCGAAGGAGTCGCGGTGGACGGCGAACTACGAGATCCGCAAGGCGCTGGCGAGCCACCCGAGGACGCCGACGCCGCAGGCGATCCGCTTCCTCCCGACCCTCTCGAAGCAGGACCTGGGACGCCTCGCACGGGCCGGTGGCGCCCGCGAGCCGGTGCGCAAGGCGGCGCTGAAGCTCTATCTGAAGAAGATGTAGGCCGAGGCCTCGGAGGGTGGTCAGTCGGTCTCCCGGACGGCGAGGGCTCGGACGATCCGGGTCATCCGGTCGACTCCGGTCTCGAAGGCCGAGATCGGTATGGTCTCGTCCGGGCCGTGGATCCCTCTCATCTGGACGCCTTCGAGCACGAACGGCGAAAGGCCGTAGGCCGGGACGCCGAGCTCGCGGAAGTAGCGCGAGTCGGTGACACCCGGGATGAAGGCGGGGACCACCGGCGCCTCGGCCTCGAGGATCTCGTCGAGCCGGTTCCAGTCCCGCGAGTCCGTCGGTGACGCCGCGCTCCGGGGGGCGGCCAGGACGACCTCGATCTCCACCGCGTCGCCCAGCCGGCGCCGCAGATCCGCCAGGAAGGCGTCGGCGTCGGTGTCGGGCAGCAGACGGACATCCACGAGGGCTTCCGCGTACCCCGGCGTGACGTTGATCCGTTCGCCGGCGGCGAGGACGTTGACCTGCACGGAGTCCATGAGCAGGTTGGGGAGCCCGGGCGGCAGAGACCGCTCGGGCTCCGGGCCCGCGAGGATCTCGTCCATGCGCCGGAGGACGGAGCCGATCGGACCACTCTCCAGGTTCGCCAACGCCTCGAAGTACCGGCGGGCGGCGGGGGTCAGCCGGAACTCCAGGGGTCGGTCGACGATGCCCGCCAGGGACCGCACCAACCGATGGGGCGCGCTGTGCAGGTCGACGTTCGAGCCGTGACCACGGCGGCCCTGCGCTGTCACCCGCAGCCACAGAGGGCGCTTCTGCGCCACCTCCACCCCCCACCAGCGAACGGCTCCGCCCAGAACCCGGTTGGTTCCGCCCTCGCCGAGCACCATGTCGATCTCACCGAGCTCCGCGGCGTGGTGCTCCAGGAGCCAGCCGGTCCCTCGCGGGCCGCCCGCCTCCTCGTCGGCCACCGCCAGCAGGAGCACGTCTCGCTCCAGTCGAGCGCCGGAGCGGGCCAGGTCCACGAAGGCCGCGAGGTGGGCGATGCCGAGACTCTTGTCGTCGATGGCACCCCGGCCCTGCAAACGACCCTGTTCGATTCGTCCCGAGAAGGGGTCGAAGCTCCAGTCCGGTCCCGGCGGCACGACGTCCATGTGGTGGAGGAGGACGAGGGCACCGGGCCCGCTGTCGTCGCCCTCGAGCCTTGCCATCAGGTTCGGGCGCCCTTCGGGCGAGACGATCAGGCGTGTCGAGATCCCCTCGCTGTGGAGGATCGAGGCGAGGAAACCGGCGCTCCTGTGCTCGTTCCCAGGGGGATTCGAGGTATCCAGCTGCAGGTACTGGCGCAACCAGGTTGTCGGCTCGGACTCGCCGGCCGCCGGGACCGGGAAGGTGGCCAGAAGGGTCAGGAGAGCGGCCAGGACCCGCGGAAGCCAGCTAGCAGCCCGTGGTGAAAGGCGAGACACGCTACGAGCGGCCCTCTTCTCCGGGCTCTTCGTTGGGAATCCTCCCCGATTCACCGAATCGAGTGCGGATTCCCGCCTTGATTCCGAAGAAGATTGCGCGCTCTCGCTCGCGCCCGGCTTCCACCACGGGCTGCTAGGGGCAGACACGTTCGGAGTATACGACCGGCCCTGCGGCGGGGCGACGCGATGCCCGGAAGAAACGAAACGGCGCCCACCCGTTGGGGCGAGCGCCGTGGATTCCGCATCTTGGCGGGGTCTCTGGAGCCGGTCTACTGGACCTGGGCGCCGGAGGGGTAGCGGACGAAGAAGCCGTCGGCCCAGACGATGTCCTCGCCGTAC
>CAJQNK010000262.1 GCA_905479655.1 uncultured bacterium
GGACATCCCCCGCGAGGACGACCTCCAGTTGCGCGACTTCCCGACCCTGGCCGACGCCGTCCGCTTCGTCCGCGAGCGACGACCCGACCTCGCCGCGGCGCCCGCTCCGGTCGTGGCGGCCACCCCGACCGTGGCCCCGTCACCGGCTTCCTCACCGGCGGGACCCGCGCAGCCAACGGCGGCGCCGACCGCCGGAGACCCGGCTGCGGGCGACCCGGTCCAGGAGAAGGTCCTGGCCATCGTCGCCGAGCAGACCGGCTACCCCCCCGACATGCTCGACCCCGAGCTCGACCTCGAGGCCGACCTGGGCATCGACACGGTCAAGCAGGCCGAGATGTTCGCCGCCATCCGCACCGAGTGGGACATCCCCCGCGAGGACGACCTCCAGTTGCGCGACTTCCCGACCCTGGCCGACGCCGTCCGCTTCGTCCGTGAGCGACGACCCGACCTGGCAGGCGCCGGGACGACCGCAGCCGGTCCGACCGCGGCGGCGGGCGCGACCCCGACGAGCCACGAGGCCCCGCCCGCGGTGGCTGCCGGCCAGGCGATCGCAGGGCCGCGGCCGACGGTCCCGACCGGCGACCTCGCGGCCACGGCCAGGATCCCACGGCGGCTCGCGACGCCCCTGCTGAGACCCGACCTCGACCTCTGCCGCGCCACCGGCGTGGAGCTCGGCGCGGGCTCCCGGGTCGTCGTCGTCCTCGACGATGGCGGCGTGGGCAGGTCCCTGGCGCAGCGTCTCGAGAAGAGGGGCGTGGCGGTCCTGGCCGTCCCGTCCGACGACGGGCTGGCCGAAGCCGTCTCCGCCTTCCGCGGCCGCGACCCGATCGACGGCGTCTACTGGCTGCCCGCGCTGGACTCCGAGGGCGACCCGTACGCCCTCGATCCCGAGGCCTGGAGCGCGGCCGTGCGCTCGCGGGTCAAGAACCTGTACGCCCTCGAGCGCTCCCTCTACGAGGATCTCGACCGACCCGGCTCGTTCCTGGTCACGGCGACCCGCCTCGGCGGGCAGCACGGCTACGACGCCCACGGCGCGGTGGCCCCCCTGGGCGGCGCCGTCGTCGGCCTCACCAAGACGTTCCAGCGGGAGCGCCCCGACACGCTGGCCAAGGCCGTCGACTTCGCTCCGAGCCGCAAGACCGCTGCGCTCGCGGACGTGCTCATCGACGAGACTCTCGCCGACCCGGGAGCGGTCGAGATCGGCCGCTCCGGCGGCCGGCGCTGGACCGTCGGTCTGGAGGAGACGCCCTTCGAGGAGGCCGCGGGCCTCGAGCTCGGCGCCGACGGCGTGGTCGTCGTGACGGGAGCGGCGGGGAGCATCGTCTCGGCGATCACCGCGGACCTCGCCGGTCACTCGGGCGCCACCTTCTACCTGCTCGACCTGGCCGCGGAGCCCGACCCGGAGGATCCGGACCTCGCGGCCTTCGTGAACAACCGCGACACCCTCAAGATGAGGCTCTTCCAGCGCATGAAGGACGCGGGCGAGCGGCCCACCCCGGCCAAGGTCGAGCGCCAGCTCGCCGGCTTCGAGCGGGCGGCGAGCGCCCTGGCGGGCATCCAGGCCGTCCGCGACGCCGGCGGCGAGGCCCACTACCGGCGGCTCGACCTGCGCGATGGCGAGGCCATCGCCGCCGTGGTCGACGAGATCCGGGAGCGCCACGGCAGGATCGACCTCCTGCTGCACGCGGGGGGCGTCGAGATCAGCCGTCTCCTGCCCGACAAGAAGCCCGAGGAGTTCGACCTGGTCTTCGACGTCAAGGCGGACGGCTGGTACCACCTGATGCGCGCCATCGGCACCATGCCCCTGGGAGCGGCGGTGGTCTTCTCGTCGGTCGCGGGACGCTTCGGCAACACCGGCCAGGCGGACTACAGCGCCGCCAACGACCTGCTGTGCAAGGCCGTGTCCTCCTTCCGGGGCACCCGGCCCGGAACCCGGGGCCTGGCTCTCGACTGGACGGCCTGGGGCGGCATCGGCATGGCGACCCGGGGGTCGATCCCCACCGTGATGCGCGAGGCCGGCATCGAGATGCTGCCTCCCGAGGCGGGCATCCCCCTGATCCGCCGGGAGATCACCGGCGGCTCGTTCTCCGGCGAGATGGTCGTCGGCCTGGCCCTGGGCATCCTCGTGGCCGAGAAGACCGACGACGGTGGCATCGACCTGGGAGCCGGGGGGCCCTGGGCCGAGCGCCTGAAGGGCGCCGGCGTGATGGCCGGCTCGGTGGCCACCTTCGGGCAGCACCGGGGGCTGGTCGTCGAGACACGTCTCGACCCCACGGAGCAGCCGTTCCTGAACGACCACCGCATCGACGGCACACCCGTCCTGCCCGGCGTCATGGGGATCGAGGCCTTCGCCACGGCGGCCCGCCTCGCCTGGCCCGGGCTCCACGTGGCCGGGATCGAGGACGTCACCTTCCTGGCTCCGTTCAAGTTCTTCCGCGACGAACCGCGGGTCGTGACGGTTCGCCTCGTCTTCCGTCAGGAGGGGGACGAGATCGTCGCCGACGCCCGGCTCGAGGGCTCGCGCAGCCTCCCGGGTCGGGACGAACCGGTCGTCACGACCCACTTCACCGGCCGCGTGAGACTCGCCGCCCACCGCACGGAGACCTCGGTCGAGGAGCTCCCCGCGGACGGCGGCGAGGCGGTGGACGCCGCCGCGATCTACCGTCTGTACTTCCACGGGCCCGCCTACCAGGTGATGGAGCGGGCGTGGAGGGACGACGGCCGGGTGGCCGGCCGGCTCGCGGGAGATCTACCCGCGAACCACCGGCCGGAGGATCGGCCGAGCCTGATGGACCCCCGCCTCATCGAGCTGTGCTTCCAGACCGCGGGCCTCCTGCAGATGGGCACCCAGGGCACGATGGGGCTCCCGGCGAGTCTGAGCCGGGTCCGGAGAACGGACCTCGTGCTGGACGGGGGACCGCTGACGGCGGTCGCCGAGCCAGCCGGTGAGGGAGCCTTCGCGGCACGGGTCCTCGACGACTCGGGCCGGGTCGCCGTCACGCTCGAGGCCTACCGCACCGTGGAGCTGCCGGGCCGGATCGACGACGGGGACCTGGAACCGGTGAGGAAGGCCATCGACCCCGGGTAGAATCGGGCGAATCCGCAGGTGGACGCCGGCAGGCGGGTACGGTGAACCGGTGGAGCGGGTGAACGGGTGAGCGAGCGATCGCCCGCTCGGGCGCTTGCCGTCGGACCATTACACTCCACTGGAGCGGAGGAGTTCGAGAAACGGGTAGGGGGACCGCGTCCGCGCGCGGGACGGGAGCAAACCGATGCAGTCGAAGCCGCGAGCGTTTCGCAGGATCGCCATCGTCAACCGTGGGGAGCCGGCCATGCGCCTCATCCACGCGGCCCGGGAGCTCAGCCGGGAGTGGGGCGAGCCGCTCGTCACCATCGCCCTCCACACCGAGGCGGACCGGGGAGCGATGTTCATGCGCGAGGCCGACGAGTCGTTCGACCTCGGTCCGGCGCTGTGGACCGACCCGCGGGACGGCCAGGTGAAGAGCGCCTACCTCGACTACGGTCGGCTCGAGCGCGCCCTGACCGAGACCCGCGCCGAGGCCGTTTGGGTCGGCTGGGGATTCGTCGCGGAGCGCGCCGACTTCGTGGACCTGTGCGACCGGCTCGGCGTCGTCTTCGTGGGGCCGAGCGGCGACGTGATGCGCCGGCTCGGCGACAAGATCGCCTCCAAGAAGCTGGCGGCCAGGTCCCGTGTCCCCATGGCCGGGTGGAGCGACGGCGAGGTCGAGACCATCGATCAGGCGGTCGACCACGCGGAGAGACTCGGCTACCCCCTCATGCTCAAGGCGACGGCCGGCGGCGGCGGCCGGGGGATCCGTCGGGTCGCGGACGAAACGGCACTGCGCAAGGTGTTCGACAGCACCCGCGCCGAGGCCCTGAAGGCCTTCGGCGACCCCGGAGTGTTCCTGGAGAAGGCCGTCGACGGCGCGCGACACGTCGAGGTCCAGATCCTGGGTGACCAGCACGGAACGCTCTGGGCTCTGGGCGTTCGCGACTGCACGCTGCAGCGACGCAACCAGAAGGTCCTGGAGGAGTCGCCCTCGCCGGTCCTCACCGAGAAGGAGGATCGGAAGGTCCGCCGTGCCGCCGTTCGCATCGGCAAGGCGGCCGGCTACTTCAACGCGGGCACCGTCGAGTTCCTGTTCCAACCAGCCGAGCGGGAGTTCGCCTTCATGGAGGTCAACACCCGCCTGCAGGTCGAGCATCCGGTCACGGAGCTGGTCACCGGCTTCGACCTCGTGAAGTGGCAGCTCCGGGTCGCCGCGGGCGAGAAGCTGCCCGCCGAGCAGCCGGAGCCCCGGGGCCACGCCGCCGAGCTGCGCCTCAACGCCGAGGACCCCGAGAACGGCTTCGCCCCCGCGCCGGGCGCCGTCGAGCTGTTCCGACTCCCCACCGGCCCCGGGATCCGTGTCGACACGGGCGTCGAGGAGGGCGACCAGATCCCGCCCGATTTCGACTCCATGATCGCCAAGATCCTCGCGGTCGGACGCGATCGGAACGAGGCGCTGGACCGCCTGCGGCGAGCCCTCGACCAGATCCGGGTCACGGTGCGCGGCGGCACGACGAACCGGGCCTTCCTGCGCAGGATCCTGGACCATCCCGCCGTCATCGACAGCAAGCTCGACGTCGGCTGGCTCGACCGCCGTGTCGCGGCCGGCGAGCACCTCTCCTACCGCCACACCGCCGTGGCGCTCGTCGAGGCCGCGATCGCGGCGTTCCGTGCCGAGAGCCGCCGCGAGCTGATCCGCTTCCTCGCCTCCGCCCGACGGGGGAGGCCCCAGGTCGAGGCCACACCGTCCCGCGACATCTCCCTGGGCTACCGGGGGACGCCCTACCGGTTCCTGGTTCAGCAGATCGACAATCGCCGGTACCGCCTCGAGATCGACGGGCAGCGGGTCGAGGTGGAGACGGAGTCCCTCGGCCGCTCCGGAGAGCGACTGACGATCTCCGGCCGCCCGTATCGCACCCACTCCTCCACCCACGGCCCCGACCACCTGGTCGAGATCGAGGGGGAGAGCCACCGCATCTCGCTGGAGCAGGCCGGCACGGTTCGGTCGCCCGCGCCCGCCGTCGTCGTCTCCTTCGAGGTGTCGCCGGGCGACCGGGTCCAGCCCGGGGACCGTCTCGCCGTCCTCGAGGCCATGAAGATGGAGACCTCGGTGGTGGCGGAGTTCGCCGGCATCGTGCGGGAGCTGCGGGCCCGCCCGAACCAGCAGGTCACCGCCGGAGCGGCACTCCTCGAGATCGAGCCGAGCGAGGGCGGCGCCGGGGCCGGCGCGGCCACCGTCGACTTCGACCAACTCGTCGCCAGGGGAGACGAGCGGGAGGGCGACCCGAAGGCGCGGTGCTTCGCGGCGCTCGAGCAGCTGCGCCGGATGGTCCTCGGGTTCGACGTCTCACCGATCGAGGTCCAGGAGCGGGTGGCGCGCGAGTCCTGGCTGTGCGAAGGCGAGCCGGTTTCCGAGGCCCTCGAGCTCGAGGACGAGATCCTCCGCACTTTCGTCGACCTCATCTCCGTCTTCCACCGTCAGCCGTCGCGCGACGAAGCCGACGCGGCGCGGCGCACGAGCCGTGAGTACCTCTGGGACTACCTCCGCAACCTCGACGCCGAGGCCAAGGAGCAGCCCGCGAGCTTCCGCGGGAAGCTTCTCCGCGCCCTCTCTCACTACGGCATCGCCGACCTGCATCGCACGCCCGAGCTGGAGGAGACACTGGTCCGGCTGTGCAAGGCCCACCGCCGGCCGGACGCCCCGACGGCGGCCATCCTCACGCTCCTCGAGCGACGCCTGCGGCACCGCCACCACCTCGAGGTCGTGGCCGACGAGTCGTTCCGCATTCTGCTGCGACGCCTGGTCGCGGAGACCCAGGGCCGCTACCAGGCGATCCACGACCTGGCGCTCGAGATGCAGTACCGGCTGGTCGATGAGCCCTTCCTGGCCCAGGTTCGCCGCCGGGTCCTGACCGAGGCCGAGGAGCACGTCGAAGCGCTGCGCAAGCGACTGCGCAAGGACGACCGCGAGGGCCGCATCGAGGCGCTCGTGGACTGCTCGCAGCCACTTTACGGCCTCCTCATGGGCCGGTTCGAGAAGGCCAATCGCAGGCTCCGCCAGACCCTGCTCGAGGTTCTGCTGCGCCGCCTGTACCGATCCCGGCCGCTCGAGAACCTACACACCGGGGAGAGCTCCCGGATCCCGTTCGCCGTCGGAGAGTACGACCACGAGGACAACCGGGTCCACGTCGTGGCAACCCGGGCGGACAGCCTGAGGGCGGCCCTCGCCGCCGTGCGGGGGGTGCTGGAGGAGGTGCCCGACGAGGCCGACGTGGTGCTGGACGTCTTCCTCTGGCGTCCCGAGGCGCCGATCCCGGACGGAGAGGAGCTCTCGGCCCAGATCCGTGACCGCCTCTCGGAAGCCGATCTGCCCCGTCCCCTCCGTCGTCTGGTGGTCTCCGTGGTCGGTCCCGAGGACGGGCCCAACAGCCGCAGCGTGCAGTACCTGACGATGCGGCCCGACGGGGACGGCTACCGGGAGGAGCTCCCGTGGCGCGGCCTCCACCCCATGATGGGCAAGCGTCTGCAGCTCTGGCGCATGGCAAACTTCGAGATCCAGCGGCTGCCGTTCACGGAGGACGTCTACCTCTTCCACGGCGTGGCGCGCGACAACCCCAAGGATGTCCGTCTGTTCGCCACCGCGGAGGTGCGGGACATCACCGCCAGCACCGCAGCGGGCGAGGCGGAGCCGCGCCGACCGGAGCTCGAGCGGGTGTTCATGGAGATCATGGCCTCGATCCGCCGCTACCAGTCCCGGCTCGCCGCTCGCGACCGTCTGCACTGGAACCGCGTCGTGCTCCACGTCTGGCCGGTGATCGACATGAGCCAGCGGGAGATCCACGCCCTGGTCCGGCGCCTCGAGGTGGCCACCGACGGCCTCGGAATCGAGAAGGTGGTCGTGACCGGACGCACGACCGACGCCAAGACCGGCCGCATCGTGCCCACCATCCTCGACATCTCGAGACCGGCGGGCCGCGGCCGTCTGCTGCGCTACCGCGAGCCCTCCAAGGAACCGATCCGTTCGCTGGACGAGTACACCCAGCAGGTCGTGCGGCTGCGCCGCCGCGGACTGCCCAACCCCTACGAGCTGCTGGGCATGCTGGCTCCACCGAGGCAGGCGGCGGCCTCGGAGATCCCGGCCGGCGAGTTCGTCGAGCACGACCTCGGGGGGGACGGGCGACTCGTGCCGGTGGAGCGCAAGCGCGGCAACAACGAGGCCAACGTGGTGGTGGGTGTCATCCGCAACTTCACCGCCAAGCACCCGGAGGGCATGGCTCGCGTCGTCATCGTCGGCGACCCGTCCCGCGGCATGGGCAATCTGGCGAAGGCCGAGTGCAACCGGATCTGCGCCGCTCTCGACCTCGCCGAGGAGATGGACGTCCCGCTGGAGTGGTTCGCCATCTCCGCGGGGGCGCGGATCGCCATGGACAGCGGCACGGAGAACATGGACTGGATCGCCCGCGTGCTGCGACGCCTGATCGAGTTCACCCAGGGGGGCCGCGAGGTCAACCTGGTGATCACCGGCGTCAACGTGGGCGCCCAGCCGTACTGGAACGCCGAGGCCACCATGCTGATGCACACCCGGGGCATCCTCGTGATGCTCCCCGAGTCGGCGATGGTGCTCACCGGCAAGGAGGCCCTCGACTACTCCGGCGGCGTCTCGGCGGAGGACAACCAGGGTATCGGCGGCTACGAGGGGATCATGGGGCCCAACGGACAGGCCCAGTACTTCGCGTCCGACCTGCACGAGGCCTGCGGAGTCCTGCTGCGGTACTACGAGCACGCCTATCGCGCCCCCGGCGAGAGGTTCCCGCGGCGTGCCGAGACCACCGACCCCGTCGAGCGGGACGTCTGCTCCTACCCCCACGGCGGCGAGTTCGAGTTCGTGGGCGACATCTTCTCCCGGGACACCAACGCGGCCCGGAAGAAGCCGTTCGACATCCGCAAGGTGATGATGTCGGTGATCGACCAGGATCTCGGATACCTCGAGCGCTGGTACGGCTGGAAGCACGCCGAGATCGCCGTCGCCTGGGATACCCACCTGGGCGGGCACCCGGTGACCCTGCTCGGGCTCGAGTCCAAGCCCCTGCCCCGCTTCGGGTTCGTGCCGGCCGACGGCCCCGATCACTGGACGGGAGGCACGCTGTTCCCGGCCTCGTCCAAGAAGTTGGCCCGAGCCATCAACGCCGCCAGCGGCAACCGGCCGGTCGTGGTCCTCGCGAACCTCTCGGGCTTCGACGGTTCACCCGAGTCGCTGCGCAACCTCCAGCTCGAATACGGCGCCGAGATCGGCAGGGCGGTGGTCAACTTCCGAGGGCCGATCCTGTTCGTCGACATCTCGCGCTACCACGGCGGCGCCTTCGTCGTGTTCTCCAACGCCCTGGCCGACAACATGGAGGTTGCCGCCCTGGAGGGGAGCTACGCCTCGGTGATCGGCGGCGCCCCCGCCGCCGCGGTGGTCTTCGCCCGCGAGGTGGATCGGCGCACGCAGGCCGACCGCAGGATCGTGGAGCTCCGCGAGCAGATCGAGACCGTCAAGGCCTCGGAGAAGGCCCGGCTGAGAACCCAACTCGACGACCTCCACGCCAACGTCCGTTCGGAGAAGCTCGGCGAGGTCGCCGACGAGTTCGACCACGTTCACAGCGTCGAGCGTGCCCGCGAGGTGGGCTCCGTCCACACGATCCTCCCGGCGGGCCAGCTCCGGCCCTGGCTGGTGGCCGCCGTCGAGCGCGGCATGGCTCGGGCGCGGGGCGAAGACGTGCCGGCCCCGGGGGAGGCCTGAGCCGCTCCGGCGGCTCGGGTGGAGGCGGCCGGCCCATGCCGACCAGGACCGTGCCGACCGGGAGCGTGCCGACCGGGGCGGTGCCGGACACCCTCCAGCCAGGCCCTCCCTCGACGGAGATCTGGCTGTGGCGGGCGCGACGCGACCAGGTTCGGGAGGGAGAGGCCTGGCTGTCGGATCGGGAGCGCGCGGTCCTCTCCGGCCTCCGCTTCGAGCGCCGGAGGAGTGACTGGCTCCTGGGACGCTGGGCGGCGAAGCGAGCCGTGGCCGCCTGGCTGGAGCTCGAAGTGGACGGGGCGCTCGCCGGAGACCGGGAACCCGATCTCGACCGGATCGAGATCCACGCCGCGAACGACGGCGCCCCCGAGGCCTTCGTCGACGGCGCTGCCGGCCCGTCGATCTCGCTCAGCCACCGCGCGGGCGAGGCGCTGGTGGCCGTCGCCCGACGGGGGGTCCGCCTCGGCTGCGACCTCGAGCTCATCGAGCCGAGGAGCGACGCCTTCGTCGCCGACTACCTGACCGAGGCCGAGCGGGCCCGGGTCTCCGGAGCGCCGATGGCGGACCGTGACCTCCTGGCCAACCTCCTGTGGAGCGCCAAGGAGAGCGCCCTCAAGCTCCTGCGCGAGGGGCTGCGGCGCGACACCCGGTCTGTGGAGGTGCGCCTGGCAGACACGCAAGGAGCCGGCGGGCGGCCCGGCTGGGACGGACTGAGCACCGTGGTCGACGGCGACCTTCGGTCGGCCCACCCCGGTGGGTGGCTGCGGGACGGCGCCTACGTGGTGACGGTGGTCTGGTCCTCCGGCGAGACCGCGGCGCGTAGCTGCGACCCGCAGGGCGTGGGTCGTCGATAGTCGGACAGCTCCTGGGAAACCGGCCGGCCCGAGGAGGAACGAGGCCGAAGGCTGTCGGTCGCGGGACACTCGTGTCCCGTAGAATGCCGGCATGTCACGACGCCGCCTGCCCACGATCCTCGTCGCACCCCTCTTCTTCGTCTCCCTCGCCGCCGCACCGGCCGGAGCGGTGTCGCCGGACGCCGTCGAGCTGCGGGACCGGGGGGTCGCGTTGCTGGAGAACGAGCAGCCGGCGGAGGCCGAGCCGCTCTTCCGGGAGCTGACGACGAAAGTGCCGGGCGACCCGCTGGCGTGGGCGAACCTGGCGGTGACGCAGCTCCGACAGCAGCGGAACGAGGAGGCCCTGGCTTCGATCGGCGAGGCGCTGAAGCGGGCGCCCGATCGCTCCGACCTGCTGCTGATCCGGGGCGAGATCCTGCAGTGGGCGGGGAAGCCCCAGGAGTCCCTGGCGGTGTTGCGCGGGGCCGCGGAGGCCGCGCCGCGGGACCTGGAGGCGCAGTACACCCTCCTGCGGCAGGCGACGACGGCCGGAGACGAGGCGGCGCAGGGCGAGGCAATCGACCGCCTCGCGAAGCTGCGACCCGACAACCTCGTCGTGCTGCTGCGCCGGGGGCAGCGGGCGATCGCCCAAGGCGACCGGGAGACGGCGAGCGAGGCCTTCCTGCGGGTGCGGGAGCTCTCCTGGCAGGCGCCGCCCATCACCGAGCGGGTCCTGGAGCCGCTGATCGAGGCCCTGGAGGCCGGCGACCTGGAGAAGGCGAGAGTGCCGGCGCTGCGCCTGGAGAACGTCCTCAAGGTCACGCCCATGTTCCAGCAGGGGTTGCGCGAGCTGACCCTGGGGATCCAGGGCGTGCCCGTGACCCGCTTCGTCGACGAGCCGGAGCGCAAGGCCTTCGGGGACCCGGTGCCGGTCACGTTCCACGGCTCGACGATCGACGAGGCCGCGGCCACCGCCGGTCCCGTCGTGGCCGATCTGGACGGCGACGAGACGCCGGACGTCGCCTGGTTGGTCGCGGGCGGGCTGCGCGTCGCCCTCGGCGGGGGCGAGCCGGCGGCCAGCCCCGCGCCCACGGGCCTCGTGGAGCTGACCAGCTTCGACCTAAACAACGACGGCCTGTTGGACCTGGTCGCCTGGGGCGCCTCGAGCGTCGCTGTCTGGAGCGGCACCGGCGGCGGCGCTTTCGAGCCGGCCGCCGAGGCCTTCGGCCTCGCGGGGACCGGCGCGACGGCCGGGGCGGCTCTGGACTTCGACATCGAGGGGGATCTCGACCTCTTCCTGGCCGGGGGCGAGAGCGGCTCCGGCGCCCTGTGGCGCAACGCGCTGGCGGGACCGCTCGAGTCGGTGGGCGAGCGGGTGCTAGCCGAGGTCGACCTCCGGGCTCCGCGCCAGGCGGTGGCGAGCGATCTCGACCGCGACGGCGACCTCGACATGCTCGTCGCGCACGGCGACGGTCTCGCGTGGTTCGACAACCTGCGGCAGGGCGAGATGGCGGACCGGACGGTCGCCGGCGGACTGGGTCGGATCGGCTCCGCGCGCGGCGTGGAGAGCGCGGACCTGGACGGCGACGGATGGCCGGACCTGGCGGTGGCCGACGGCGGACTCTCCCTGCTGCGCAACGACGGCGGGACCTTCTCCTCTTGGGCGGTCGACGGGCTCGACGCCGCGGGAGGGGTCGAGCGGGTGATCGCGTTCGACGTGGACAACGACGGCCGCCTGGACCTGGCCGGGACCGGGGGCGACGGAGTCCGGGTCCTGCGCCGACGGGGCGACGGCTTCGAGAGTCTGACCGTCGAGGGCGGAGGCGATGCGACGGGCCTCGCCGCCGGCGACCTGGACGGCGACGGCGACCTGGATCTGGTCGTCGCCGGACCGGGCGGCGTCGTGCGTCTCGAGAACCGCGGCGGTGACGCCAACCGTGCCCTCACCGTGAGCCTGCGCGGCCTGGCCAAGGGCAACAGCAAGAACAACATCTTCGGCCTCGGCTCCACCCTCGAGCTGATCGACGGCTCCGCCTACCAGTTCCGCGAGGCGCGCGGCGACGTCACCCACTTCGGACTCGGCAAGCGGCCGAGCGCCGAGATGCTGCGGGTCGTCTGGACCAACGGAGTGCCCCAGAATCGCTTCGACGCGCGCGCTACCGAGCGGATCGTCGAGGAGCAGGTGCTCAAGGGGAGCTGCCCGTTCGTCTACACCTGGAACGGCCGGGAGGTCGCCTTCGTCACGGACCTGCTGTGGAACGCGCCCCTCGGCCTGCCGGTGGCGCCGGGGGTCTTCGCCGGCGCCGATCCGTCGGAGCTGGTGCTCGTCACCGGCGCCGAGACTCGGAACGGCATCTACGACCTGCGCGTGACCGAGGAACTGTGGGAGGCCGCCTTCTTCGACCACGTGCGCCTGTGGGTGGTGGACCACCCGGCCGAGGTCGAGGTGGCGAGCAACCTGCGCGTGCTGCCGGGCCGCTCCCTGCCGGAGGAGGTGCACGGCACGCGCGACCTCCGGCCGCTCGCCGCCGCGCTCGACGCCTCCGGCCGCAACGTCACGGAGCGTGTGGCGCGACGCGACGAGGTCTACGCCGACGGCTGGCGACCGAGCCGCTACCAGGGGGTCGCCGAGGAGCCGTGGAGCTTCACCCTCGACCTCGGCGCCTCGCCCGCGAAGCCCGTGCGCCTCCTCCTCGACGGCTGGATCTTCCCGGCCGACGCCAGCCTGAACCTGGCCGTCGCCCAGCGCGGCGACCTGGCGGCCAGACCGTCGCGTCTCGAGATGGAGACCGCCGACGGCTGGACGACCCTCGTGGCCGAAATGGGCTTCCCCGCCGGCAAGACGAAGACGATGGTGTTCGACACGCCGCCCCTGCCGCCCGGGGTCTCCCGCCTGCGGATCGTGTCGGGCCAGTGGCTCTCCTGGGACCGGATCGTCTGGTCCGCGGCACCGGCCGACGACGAGCCGGTGGTGGTCGCCCAGCTCGCCCCCGCCACGGCCGACCTGCGCTTCCGGGGCTTCTCGGGGCTCGTGCGCCACGCCCCCAACGCGCCCCACGCCTACGACTACGCCCGCACGACGGCCGAGTCGCCCTGGCTGCCCTTCCCCGGGCGCTACACGCGCTACGGCGACGTGCGCGAGCTGCTGAGCAGCCCCGACGACCGCTCCGTGATCCTGGCGCCAGGCGACGAGATCGCCCTGACCTTCGACGCGGAGGGCCTGCCGCCGGTCGCACCGGGCTGGCGCCGCACCGTCTTCCTCGAGAGCCATGGCTGGGACAAGGACGCCGACCGCAACACCGGCGAAGGCCTGCAGGTCGGCCCGCTCCCCTTCCGCGCCATGAGCGGCTATCCGTACGGACCGGACGAGTCCTTCCCCGACACGGAGTTGCACCGCCGGTACGTTGAGGAGTGGCTGACCCGCCGGGTCGCGGGGCAGCCACAGCCACCCCACCGAGTGGCTCCCTAGCCTGACCTTCTCACCGAGGTCAGGCCAGGGGCGTGGGCCCGACCCATCAGGGTCGGGGAGTCCACAGGGGCATGGACGGGACCGGGCCGGGCCGTCCTCGCCGGAGGACACTCCGGCCTCTCTCTCGGGAATCCCGCCGGTCGGAAGTCGGTGCCGGGACGCGGGGCCCCCACGGTGAATCCCCCGTCCACACGGCGCTTTCCGCGTCTCGTCCCTCCCTGGCACGCGCCCTGCAGTTCAACCGGGTGAGCGCAAAACGAGAACCAACACGGGGAGACCGAAGATGAGAACGACGAGATTCGCCCGGACCTCGAACCTCTGGGTCCCAGCCCTGGCCCTCCTGCTCCTGGCCCCGGCCGCCGGCCTGGCCCAGAGCGGGGAGAAGACCGTGGCCCGGGACGACGGCTCGCAGGCCCACGTGCGCTACGAGAAGGACGCGAACGGCAACTGGACCCGCACCCTGATCCGCACGGACGCCGCCGGCGACGGTCGCGCCCGCCGCGACCGCCGGGATGCCGACGGTGACCTCAAGTCCGGCCGAGCCCAGCGTGACGACGGCCGCCAGGCCCGGGCCAAGGGCGTGAATCGCACGGACGGCTCCAAGGGTCGACGCCTCGCCGGCAACCCGGCGAACGGCGACGCCTACCGCGCCGGCGGAGGCAACAACGCCGACGGGGACAAGTGGCGCATCAAGGGCCGCAACCGGTCCGACGGTGGACCCGGCGTGCGCAAGGCGGGCGTCGAGACGGGTGACGGCGTCTCCCGCCGTGCAGCGGGGCGCAACGACGGCAACGGCGGCGGCATCCGCGTGAAGGGCCGCGACAAGGCCGACACGAAGTTCCGCAAGATCGGCAAGCGCGACGGCGACGGCGGCAAGGCCTGGGGCGTCGGCCGGAAGGACGACGACGGCAAGAACAAGAAGACCTGGAAGCGCGGCCGCGGCAAGGGCAAGAAGGGCGGCGGCGGCTTCTGAGGACGGCTCCCGCCAACCCCTGTCGGCCTGAGCGGAGCGACCGAAGGGAGCGGAGTCGAAGGACCCCGATCCCGGAAGCCCATCGGAGGCGTCCGGTGAACGCGATGGCGCCGAACGCTCAACTTCCGATCGAGCCACCGGGCGCGGGGTCCTTCGACTCCGCGCTCCGCGCTCCGTTCAGAACGACAGCCAACCTGCCCTTCTCACCCACCACCTACTGCCTCTCGCTACGACACCCGGTGAGAACGGCAGGCTAATCCGCGGCCCGGGAGGTCCCACGCGCCGGCGTCAGCCACCGGACCAGCTGCTCCGCGACGGCGGAGCTGCTGAGGAGCTCGAGGTGCTTCGTACCGCGAACGACCCGCCGCGACTCCGTCGGGAATCCGAGCCGTCGACGCGGGTCAGCGTGGAGACCCAGAGCGCTGTCGACGGGCACCAGGCCGTCGCCCAGGAGACGGTCCGCGATGCCGGCCGGCTCGGCCGCCAGGCTCGCCGCCACTGCGAAGCAACGTACCCCCGCGGGCAGGGGCAGTGGACGCCGACCGTCGGACCCGTTCTGGAACCGGGGTCGGTCACGCCAGTCCTCCTCCAGCACATGGCCGTGGCGCAGGTCCGTGATCCCCCGGCTCCGCACCTGGCCGAGCCGGCCGAGGGGGGCGGTGAAGGGGGTGCTCCCCAGGAGCCGGTCCAGCCAGTGGCCGACCCGCTCCAGCGGCGCCCCGTGGTGCGGCGTGCCCAGGAAGACGATTCTCTTCAGGTGGTCGGGCCAGGAGAGCGCGTCGCTTCGCGCCTGGTGGACCGCACCGCGGATCACCAGGCCGCCCATGCTGTACGCGACGACGCTGATCTCCTCGATCGGCGTGGGCCAGCGCTCCGCCAGCCGTTCGAGGAGCGAGGCCAGCCACCGGGCGTTCTCCGAGGTGTGGAGACCCGAGTTGTAGCGCAGGTAGACGGGGGTGTAGCCCAGGGCCTCGGCCAGGGCCTCACCGTGGTCGGTCGACCGCCCATGGAGCTCGGCGCTTCGTCGCAGGTCGCTGCCGCACAGACCGTGGATCAGCACCAGCACCTTGCGGGTCGCGCCCGGGAGGCGCGGGCCGCATCGCCAGTCGAGAGCCTCCCCGCGATAGCGCAGGGTCATCGGCACGGCGAGGGGGCTGTCGCTGGCCAGCAGGTGGTCGCCCATCACACCGTTGAGGACCGCCAGGAGCGCCTCGCGGCGGACCGAGTCGGGCGGCTCTCGCCCCACGTCCTCGAGGAGCGGCTGCAACCTGGACAGCCCCGCGTCCAGCGCCCATCCCGTCAGGAGAGCGATCTCGTGGACGGCGGCGTAGACCAGGCCCGTGATCCCGCGGGTGCGACCCGGCCGGCTCCCGCCGGGGATTCCCAGGGCGCCCCAGACGGAGCGGTGGACCGCCTCGACCACCCGGGTCATGCCCGCGGTCCCCTGGGAGAGGAGCCGGAGGATGCCCCGGACATCGGAGACCCGGAGGGCCCGCTGCGGTCGCCCGGCCGAGGGGTTCTGAGCGCCCTCCCCGTCGAGCGAGCCGCGAGCCTCGACGTCCGCGCCGTTGAACGCGTCGGCCCCTGCTCGCGCCACCTCACCCGAAGACCGCATCACTCCTCCTCACAAAGGAACCGCCAATCGACTCGCCACTGGAAGACGAGTCGATTATGGGCGGTGCCGCCGCAGAGGGCAACCCGGAGATCCGAGGACCGAGGCGTCGAGGACCGAGGCGTCGCGTCTACCGCTCGGCGACCTGGCGCCCGGGGCGCCCGCGACGACGACGGTTGCTCCGGGACGGCGGTTTCGTGTCTCCCGCGGCCTTCCGCTTCGCGCCGTTCCGGCCGGAGTCGGAGCCCGCGACCGGCGAGGGCGCCTTGGTTTCCCGCTTGGCGGCGGCTCGCCGACGGTCCTCGGCCTTGCGCGCGCGGATGGCCGCGATCCGGTCACCGATCGGGATCTCGAGCTTCTCGTCGTTCCACTTCCTGTAGTCGAAGTCCTCGAGACGGCGGCGGGGGATCCGCTGGCCCACGGCCCGCTCGATCGCCCGGAGATCCGACTCCTCGCCCGGCGAGACGAACGACCAGGCGTCACCCTGGAGCTCCGCGCGGGCGGTGCGACCCACCCGGTGGATGTAGTCGTCGGGCTGGGCGGGGACGTCGAAGTTCACCACATGGGGCAGGGCGGCGATGTCGATGCCGCGGGCCGCCACGTCGGTGGCCACCAGCACCCGGAACCTGCCGCTCTTGAACCCCTCGAGCGCCTTCGTGCGCTGCGGCTGGCTGCGGTTGCCGTGGATGCGCTCGGCGGCGATGCCGCGCTTGCCCAGCCACTCGGCGACCCGGTTGGCCCGGTGCTTGGTGCGCGTGAACACCAGGGCGTTCTCGAGCTCCCCGCGCTGCAACAGCTCCAGGAGGAGCGAGGTCTTGATCTCCTGCTCCACCGGCCAGGCCGCCTGGGTGATGCCCGCGGCCGGCTCGGAGCGCCGCTCCAGGTTGAAGGTCACCGGGTCGACCATGGTCTCGCTCGCCAACCGGCCGATCTCCCTCGGCATGGTGGCCGAGAACATCATCGTCTGGCGCTTCTTGGGGATCTGGGCGAGGATGCGTCGGACGTCGGGCAGGAAGCCCATGTCGAGCATCCGGTCCGCCTCGTCCAGGACGAGGATCTCGACCGCGTCGAGACGAGCCGTCCCCCGACCCATGTGGTCCAGGAGACGACCCGGCGTCGCCACGAGAATGTCGACGCCGCGGCGCAGGGCCTTCTCCTGCGGCCCCATGGCGACGCCACCGAAGACGGTCGCGCCGGTCGTGCCGCACGAGCGCGTCAGGTCACGGCGGTGCTCGTCGATCTGCGCGGCGAGCTCGCGGGTCGGGGTGAGGATCAGGGCGCGGATCCGGCCGGACCGACCGCCCAGGAGACGGTGGGCCATCGGCAGCAGGAAGGCCGCACTCTTGCCGCTGCCGGTCTCGGCACAGGCGAGGAGGTCCCGGCCGGCGAGAGCCGGCGGGATGGAATCGGACTGGATCGGGGTGGGCTGTTCGAAACCGAGCTTCGAGACGGCGTCGAGCAGACGCCGATCGAGCCCGAGATGGGCAAAGGACATGGATACTCCAGTAGCGAGGCCGGGGCGCGAAGGCCGCACGGCCCGCGGGTAGTTTCCCGGCGAGGCGTGTCTTTGGGAACGGAGGAACTGCCGGTGAGGGCCGCCGTTGCGGCTCCCGAGGGGAACCTGGCGTGCGAATGGAGCCCGCCAGGGCCCCGCCGGCTGATCCGGCACATCGCTACGAGCGCGCATCCTGTCACAGTCGGGCGCTGATGTCGATGGTGACGGCTGCCGCCGCAAGACCGGCGGGGCGCGGGGCCTCTCAGAGATCCTTGCGGAAGCAGACGATGCGCTCGGTCTCCTCGAAGCCCAGCGCACGGTGCGCCGCGACACTCTCCAGGTTGTCGATCCCGGTGTCCGATGCCAGTTCACGGCAGCCCTCGGCCCTCGCCCAACCTTCGACCGCACGCATCAGGGCCGCGCCGACGCCCGTTCGACGGACCTCCTCGTCCACGTACCAGCCCTCGAGGTAGGCCACCTGGCCGGTCGCGCACCCCTCGGCGACGGAGCGAATCGAGACCTCGGCGAGACCGATGGGGCGATCGTCGGCGTCCACGGCCAGGAGCACCTCCGCAACCCTGCGACGATCCCCCCGGAAGTACTCCGCGATCTCCACGCCATGCTCCCCGCTCTCCGACGGCCAGAGCGCCTCGCGCATCCGCTCCCACGACGCGGCGTCCGTCGGCCGCGCGGAGCGCACCGTCAGACCCTCCGGCACGGTCAGGAGTCCGCCGACGGCTCGGCCGCGAGGCAGCGCCACGTCCACAACGCCCCCAGGGCGTCGACTGCACCAAAGAGGACCAACGCGGGCGGCGCCAGGCCCAGGAGGACGAACGCGCTGAAGAAGACGAGCACCGAACCCCGGGCGTGGACGGTCAGCCGGAAGATCGCGGCCGCCTCGTGGCGCGCGGCCCCCCGGTAGTAGTAGCCGAGGATCAGCGCCAGCATCCCGACCACGCGGATCCACACCTCCCCGGTCTCCGCGAATCCGAACGGGGAGAGGAGCCGGTTCGGGACGAGCAGCAGGGCGGCCCCGAGGGCGAAGAGGTAGAGGGCGAACACGAACACGCTACGGGCGCTCCGGCTCATGGATCCTCCTGGAAGTTCCGCCGTTTCGCGCCGAAGCGTACCTCAGGCCCCTCCGTGGCTCTCAGCAGCCCTCCTTCTTCTTTCGCTTCTTCGCCACCGGCGCCGCGGCGACGACCGGCGGCGGTTCGGGCAAGGCGAACTCCGCCTCCTGCAGGGCCTCGCCGCCGATCGTGGCCTGGCCGCCCAGGGCCTCGGCCACCGAGAGGGCGCGCTGGGCGGCGAGCGCCGCCTCGCCGGTGAGCCCCTCCGGGAAGCGCGGAAAGAGCACGCGCTCCTTCCAGGCGTCGAGGCCGCCGTCGAGGACCGTGGCGCCGCGGTAGCCGCGGGCGCGCAGCAGCAGCCAGAGCTCGGCCGCGGCCAGGTCGTCGTCGGCGTAGAGGACGATCCGCTCGTTGCGGTAGACCGGGTACTCGTCGAGCTCGGTGGGCCGGACCACCTCCGCGGTGGGGATGCGGTAGGTGTCGACGGCCGCGTCGCCGCGCAGGTCGAGCAGCCGGTAGTCGCTCCGCCCCTCGACGATCCAGGCGGCGAGCTCCTCCGGAGCCAGACGGCCGGCGCCCGCCTCCACCTCACGGGCGAGCGCCCGGGGGTCCACGGGCACCGAGCCGCCCCCCCTCGGATCGCCCACGAGCGCGGCCACCCCGAGCACCAGGGCCAGGAGGCCCAGCTTCACCTCCATCCGGCCCATCCACCGCTTCGCGCTTCCCATCGTCAGCTCCTCTCCGACCGCCGTGCGCTCCAGCGCTCCACCGCCTCGGCCCCGACGAACCCCGCCAGGGCCAACAGCACCACACCCAGGACGACCTGACCATAGGGTACCCCGAGGACGTCGGGGAGGACCACGGTGCCCATCGCCCCCGCCTGGACGAAGCCGGCCAGGGCGTCGTAGGCCTCGCCGAAGCCGAAGATCCCCAGGGTCAGGCCGAAGAGGAAGACGACCGCGTCCAGGGCTCCGGTGGCGACCGCCACGACGGACGTGCCGGGACAATAGCCGCCCACCACGAAGCCGATACCCAGGAGCAGGCCGCCCACGATCTGCGACGGCAGCCAGGTGGGTCCGACGTAGATCAGCGACAGGTCGAGCCAGCCGACCCAGCCGAGGTAGAAGACCCCCAGCATGGCGGTGACGATGGCGCTGAACATCACCTTGAAGACGGCGAGATCGGTCAGGTAGAACTGCCCGGTGAGCTTCCTGGCGGAGCCGAACCCCGCGCGCTCCAGGAAGAAGCCGAAGCCCAGGCCGATGACGAAGGCGACGACGAGGGAGAGCTCGTCGCCGAACAGGCCGAACTTGTAGAGCGGAGCGCTCATGTCCACTGCCTCCTGACGAACCAGGCCGTCGCGTAGGCGCCGACGAAGACCATGATCATGAAGGACCAGCTCCCGAGCCCGAGGAGCGCCCCGCCCGACAGCGCCTGCCCGCTGGTGCAGCCGCGGGCGAGCTTGGAGCCGACGCCCATCAGCACGCCGCCGAGGAGCGCCATGGCGAGCCGTCCGGGGGTCGAGAACCGGGGTCCGCGCTCGACCCGGCGCCGGATCCGCCCGGCGAGCGCCCCGGAGAGGAGGCCGCCGGCCGCCAGCCCCAGCACCTCGAAGACCAGCCAGCTCTTCAGCGGATGGCCCACGCCGCTCTCGAGATAGCCGACGTAGAAGGGGTTCGCCCGGGCGTGGCCGCTCGCCGCCGAGTCGAGCCCCCAGGCCACCAGCGAGGAGAAGGCCCCGGAGGCGCCCAGACCACGCCCCATGACGACGAAGGCGGTCAGCAGGACGAGCCCCAGGCCGACGCCCATGAGGTAGGGGTTGGAGTAGGAGCGGGGCGACGGCGGGTCCCCGGCGGGGATCGACGGACGTGACGATTCGGCGGACGCCATGGGAGCCTCCTGCCTCACAGGACCGGCCACTGGCTGGCCTGCCCCGCGGCGACGATGACGAAACGCAGCGCCACGCCCCCGGCCATCACCAGGAGGGGCGCCACGACCGTGTGACGGATGACGTGCCGCACCGCCAGCGACTGGACGACGAGCGGCAGGACGATGCCCAGGCCGATCACCAGCACCCAGAAGACGGCGGTGTACGGGCCGCCCAGGACGAGCCGGGCCGCGGCCTGGGCGACCTCCCCGGAGGTCGCGAGCCCGACCAGCAACAGGCCGAAGAGGGCCAGTTCCCCGCCGAGAAGGAAGTTGTCGACCCGGGCCAGGATCTCCCGCTCCTCCACCTCCCGGGACACCATGTGGCCGAACGCGGCGGCCGTCGACAGCCCCGAGGCGAGAAACAGCGGCCCGAGCACCGAGCTGTTCCACAGCGGCCGCGCCCCGAGGGCGGAGAGCAGGATGCCGGTGTAGATCCCGAGGAGGATGCCCAGCGCGATGTTGGCGCCGCCGGCGACCCAGAGCCACCGGGGGCGCGACAGGAGCCGTTCGGAGAGCCGATCCAGGGCCGGGAACCGCTCGGCCACCGGCGCCGGCACCCGCAGCAGCACCGTGAACACGAGCGCCGGGTAGACCAGGAGCAGGATCCACGAGCCCCACGACATCGGGGAGGTGGCCTCGAAGGTCGTGTACAGCCGCCAGACGTAGAGCTTGTGCTCCAGGTCGAGGAAGAGGGCCCCCATGCCCAGGCTCAGGAGCCCGATGGCGACGGACGGCATCAGGTAGCACGAGCAGCGGACGCTGCGCGAGCGGTCCGTCAGCAGGAACCAACCCGACAGGATCATGATCCCGGCGACCCAGCCGCCGAGGAAGAGGTAGACGGGGATCTCCCAGCCCCAGACGTGGAGCAGGGGATCGACCAACTCGTTGGCGCGGGTGGTGGTGAGCTCGATCATGGCGTGGCCTTCCGGCGACGTTCGACTCTCAGGTGAGGAAGAAGATCCGCGGGCCGGTCCCGGCCTCCGGGATCAGGCTGTGGTTCCTGCGCGCCGCGACCAGACGCGAGACCTCGCTCGCCGGGTCGTCCAGGTCGCCGAAGTGCATGCAGTGGGTGGGGCAGACGGCGACGCAGGCCGGCTCGAGCCCCTCCTTCAGCCGGTGGATGCAGAAGGTGCACTTGTCCGCGTAGCCGTCGGGGTGGATGGTCCGGGCGTCGTAGGGGCAGGCCGCCAGACACGCCTTGCAGCCGATGCACAACTTCGGGTCGATCTCGACCAGGCTGCCGAACGACTCGACGTGGCTCGCCCCGGTCGGGCAGCAGTGGACGCACGGCGGATGGTCGCAGTGGTTGCAGCGCTCGCTGCGGATCTCGAGACGCAGGTCGGGGAAGGCGCCGCGCGCCTCCTGGACGATCCAGTCGCGGCACAGCCCCTCCGGGACGTCGTTCTCGGTCTTGCAGGCCACCACGCAGTCCATGCAGCCCACGCACCGGGTGGTGTCGATGGCCATCGCGAAGCGTGCCATGGCCTCAGACCGCCTCGAGGGTGACGAAGTTGACGCTCATGCCGGTGCCTCCCATCAGGGGGTCGACCGCGTAGCGGGTAATGAGGTGCGAGTCGCTGGCCCCCTTGCGGTGGTGCGCCGGGATGCCGCGCGCGCTCTGCCCGAAGCCGTGGACCATGTACACGCAGTCGCCGCGGATGCGCTCGGTGAGCTTCACCGCCACCGGCTGCGAGACGACGTCGTCCTGGTTGCGCAGCCGCACCCTGTCTCTCGGCCGGAGGCCCAGGCGCCGCCCCACGTCGGCGTTCAGCCAGACCTCGTTCTCGTCCATCATCTCGGAGAGGATCGGGTTGGTCTGGGTGCGGCTGAAGGAGTGCACCGGGGCACGCCCGTAGAGCAGCCGGAAGGCGCCCGGAGGCGGCTCCTCCGGCGGCTCGAAGCGCGGGATGGGATCGAAGCCCTTCTCGGCGAGCTGCGTCGAGTAGAACTCGATCTTCCCCGACGGCGTGAAGAACTCGGCGGGGAGCCCCTCCTCGTAGTAGATCGGCGGCTTGGGTCCCTTCACGACCCCCTTCTCCTTCATCTCCGCCAGACTCAGGCCGGCGCCCTGGAGACGCGTCTCCAGGTACTCCTCCACGTTCTCCCAGGGGAAGAACGGCTCGAGGCCCAGGCGCAGCCCCAGCTCCCGCGCGATCCACCAGTTGGGCTTCTGGTCCGCCGGGCTCTCCACGACGGGCTGGCGCAGCGCGACGAAGGGCTGCTTGAACCACTCGACGTTGAGCTCGTCGTAGCGCTCGAGGTAGACCGACTCGGGCAGCACGACGTCGGCCCAGCCGGCGATCTCGCTGGGGATGACGTCGACCACCACGAGGAGGTCGAGGGCCTCGATGGCCCGGATCGTCTCCGCCTGGTTCGGCAGCGCCTGCAGCAGGTTGGTGGCGTAGACCATCCAGCCCTTGACCGGGTAGGGCTCGCCGCTGATCGTCGCCTCGCGGATGCCGTTGGTGATGGTGCCGCTGGCGAACGGGTACCTGTGCCCCGGATTGTCGGCCTTGCCCCGCTCCGACTTCGGGTAGGGCGGGACCGGGTACTCGGGGATGTCCATCGCCGAGGGCGCGTAGAAGCCGCCCTTGCGGCCCCAGCTCCCGAGCAGCGCGTTGAGCAGGGCGATGGCGCGGCTGCGCTGGGCGTCGTTGCCGTACCAGGTGACGTGGCGTCCCGGGTGCACCAGGGTCGCCGGGCTCTGGCGGGCCATCTCGCGGGCGGTCTCACGGATCGTCTGCGGGTCGATCCCGCACCGGGGCCAGGCCCACTCGGGGGTGTAGCGCCGCACCTCAGCGGCGAAGGCCTCGAACCCGAAGCCGTGCGCCGCCACGTACTCCTTGTCGTAGAGCTCCTCGGTGACGAGGACGTGCATCCACGAGAGCAGCAGGGCGATGTCGGTTCCGGGCTGGATCGGCAGGTAGTGCTGCGCCTTGCTCGCCGCCACCGAGAACCGAGGGTCGGCCACGATGATCGTCGCGCCCCGACCCACCGCCTCGGCGAACTCCTGGACCTGGGTGTTGTGCATGTTCTCGCCCAGGTGGGAGCCGAGCAGGACCAGGCAACGGGCGTTCTCGATGTCCGTCCGCTCCGGGGTGCTGACGCCCTCGCCGAAGGTGAGCTCGAAGCCGACGTCCCGGGGGCCGCGACACTGGGCGTAGGAGGGCGCCACCAGATTCGGCGTGCCGAAGGCCTTGAAGGCGTGCTTCAGGAAGGTGCCGCCGATGCCGTGGCTGAACAGCGCCATCGCCTCGGGGCCGTAGCGCTCGCGGATCGTGAGCATGCGCTCCGCCACCTCGTCCAGCGCCTGGTCCCAGGTCACCGCCGTCCACTCCTCCTCGCCGCGCTTCTCGCGCCGGACCAGGGGGGCCGTGAGCCGGCTCGTGTCGAAGTGGGCGCCGACCCCGCCCGTGCCCCGGGGGCAGAGGCGGCCGTGGCTCAGCGGGTCGTCCGGGTTGCCCTCGATCTTCCACAGACGGCCGTCGCGCACCGTGGCGACGGCGTTGCACTTCCAGAAGCAGACATCGCAGAAGGTCGGCACGGTGCGGATCCCGGCCTCCCCATCGGAGCCCAGGAGGGAGGCGGGCAGGCCACTGGCCGAGAACCCGGCCGCCGCTCCGGCGGCCCCGGCGGAGATCTTCAGGAAGCGTCGTCGGCTGAGTTGGACGCGTGGTGCCATTCTGGATCCCTCTTTTCCGATACCCCGCCCAGTATGTGGTCCACTGGGCTCGTCTCGAGATCCATGATGGGCTATTGGAACTACGATTGCGCCACCCAAAGGGGCGGTGCCTGTACACCTACCCCCCGGGGTATATCGAGTGGTCTCGTCCGGTGCGGAGTGTCACACCAAGGCGCGAAGGAGGCGCGAGATGGCGTTACGGCCGTGTCACTCGAAGTAGGTCGGAGCCATCCGGAGGAGCTCGGCGACCCGGCTCGCGGCCTCCGCGTCGCCGGCGGCGAAGCCGTCCACGGCCGGGATCAGCGCCGTCAGGTACAGGTGGAGCTGCTGGTGGGCCTCGCCGGTCATCGTGCAGCCGCGGATCAGGCTGTCGAGGTCGTCGCTCAGCTCCCCGCCCGTCCGCCGGAGGGTCTCGGCGTCGGCGGTCGCCGGGTCGAGATCCTCGATCCGCTCGGTCATCCGCGCCACGTGGGCTCGGGTGGGCTCGTCGAGCGGCCACCGCCGGCCCTCGTCGAGCTGCAGCTCGATCTCGGTTGTTCGCGCCTCCTCGGCGTGGGACGACCCGGCCTGAATCGACTCAGCCTGGGAAGACCCGGCGTCGTGCGCCTCGTGGTCCGCGGCGCGCTGCCCACAACCCGGGAGGCTCCCGAGGAGCACCAGGAGGAGGACCGATTCGTGGAGTCGGGGTCGGGGTCGGGGTCGGGGTCGGATGATCTTCATGGGCACGATCCTAGCCTGACCTTCTCATCAAGTCCCTACTGCAAGGTCGCATGTGCCTCGGACCTGCCGCGGACTCAGGCGCCGGCCAGCCCCCGCTCCCGCAGGAGCTCGTTCCAGCCCGTCTCGTCCAGCACCTCGACCCCCAGCTGCCGGGCCTTCTCCAGCTTCGAGCCGGGGTCCTCGCCGGCCACGACGTAGTCGGTGCCGCGGCTGACCGCCGAGGTGACCCGGCCGCCGGCCCGCTCCACGACCGCCTTCGCCTCGCCGCGGGTGTGGGAGTCGAGGCCACCGGTGAAGACGAACTTCAACCCTGCGAGGGGAAGCTCGCCCGCCTCACCGTCCGCGGGAGCCTGCGGGGCTTCGAGCTCCATCCGTCCCAGGAGGCTCTCGACCACCTCGCGATTGTGCGGTTCGGCGAGGAACTCGACGATCCGGTCCGCCATCTTCGGCCCGACACCCCGGACCTCCTCGAGCGCCTCCCGGGAGGCCGCCAGCAGAGCCTGCGCGGAGCCGAAGTGACGCGCCAGGTCCCGGGCGACGGTGACGCCGACCTCGGGGATGCCGAGGCCGTGGAGGAAGCGCGCGAGCTCCGTCCTGGACGAGCGGTCGATGGCCTCGACCAGGTTCGCGGCCGAGATCTCCGCGAAGCGGGGCAAGCCCTCGACCTGCTCCTTCGTGAGCTCGAAGAGATCCGGCAGCCCGCCCACCAGCTCCCTCTCCACCAGGAGCTTGACCGTCTCCTCGCCCAGGCCCTCGATGTCCAGGGCGTGGCGCGAGCCGAAGTGGACGAGGCGGCCCTCGAGCTGAGCCTGGCAACCCAGGGCGTTGGGGCAGACGGTGCGCGGACCGCGCTCGATCACCGGCGTATCGCAGGAGGGGCAGCGCTCGGGCATGGCGAACGGGGGCTGGCGCTCGCGGTCGTCCTCCGCGACCCGCTCGACCACCTGGGGGATGACGTCGCCGGCGCGCTGGATGCGGACGCGGTCGCCCTCCCGGATGTCCTTGCGCGCCACCTCCTCGCGGTTGTGCAGCGTCGCCCGGCTGACGGTGACGCCGCCGATCTCCACGGGCCGCAGCATGGCCACCGGGGTGATGACGCCGGTGCGGCCCACGCTGGGGAAGATGGAGATCACCCGGGTGATCTCCTTGCGCGGCGGGAACTTGATCGCGAAGGCCCAGCGCGGATGGTGGGACGTGGAGCCCACCGCCTCGCGACCCGCCAGCTCGTCCAGCTTGACCACCACCCCGTCGAGCTCCACGCCCAGGTCGTCGCGCCGCTCGGCCAGGTCGCGGTAGGCCTCCAGCACCTCCTCCACGGAGGCCGCGGGCCGCGAGAGATCGCTCACCCGCATCCCCCAGCGGCGGAAGAGCTCCAGCACGTCCCGCTGCCGCGACACCTCGAGACCCTCGGCGGCCAGGACGTCGTAGAAGAAGATCTCCAGCGGCCGGGAGGCCGTCATCTGCGGGTCGAGCTGACGGAGCGCGCCCGCCGCCGCGTTGCGCGGGTTGGCGAACGGGGTCTTGCCCTCGTTCAGCAGCCGCTCGTTCAGGGCCTCGAAGGCTCCGATGTTGATCAGGACCTCGCCGCGCACCGCCAGAAAGGGCGGCACCGGCGTCTCATCGTCCCGCAGACGCAGGGGGATGGAGGCGATCGTCCGGAGATTCTCGGTCACCCCCTCGCCGCGCACCCCGTCGCCCCGGGTGGAGCCGCGAACCAGGCGCCCCTGTTCGTAGACCAGCTCCACGGACGCGCCGTCGAGCTTGGGCTCCACCATGTAGACGACGCCCTCGTCGCCCAGGGCCTTGCGCAGCCGTTCGTCGAAGCGGCGGAGCGCCGCCTCGTCGACCGAGGAGTCGAGCGACAGCATCGGCGCCGCGTGCTCCACCGTGGGGAAGCCCTCCACCGGCTGGCCTCCGACCCGCCGGGTCGGCGAGTCGTCGGTGACGAGGTCGGCGTGCTCCTCCTCCAACTCCTGGAGCTCCCGGAAGAGCTCGTCGAACCGCTCGTCCGAGATCTCCGGGGCGTCCTCGACGTAGTACAGGCGCTGGTGACGCCGGATCTCCTCCCGGAGCTCGTCGACTCGGGCGCGGGCGGCTTCGAGGTCCATGGGCCGAAAGATAGCGCGAGGAGACGGCCGCGTCCCAGTTCCGGGCGGACTCGGACCGCGCGCCGGATATCGTTTCTCCCTGAAAGAGTGACGACCCCATGAACCGCGACGGGCGCGCCGCGCCCAGGAGACACCCCATGCCCATCGAGACCGGAAAGCCCGCCCCCAACTTCACCCTCCCCGACGCCGACGGCAACGATGTCACCCTGTCCGATCTCAGGGGCCGCGACGTGATCGTCTACTTCTACCCGAAGGACGAGACCCCGGGCTGCACCAAGCAGGCTTGCGCCTTCCGCGACCTGCACGCGGAGATCCGGGACGAGGGCGCCGAGGTGCTGGGCATCTCCCCCGACGACGGCGCCTCGCACCGGGAGTTCGTCGCCAACCACGAGTTGCCCTTCACCCTGCTCTCGGACCCCGACAAGCAGGTCATGAGCGAGTGGGGCGCGTGGGGCGAGAAGAGCCTGTACGGCAAGACGGTGGTGGGAGTGATCCGCTCGACCGTGTGGGTGGGGCCCGACGGGAAGGTGGTGAAGCACTGGAAGCGGGTGGGGCGCGCCGCGGACCATCCCGCGAAGGTGCTGGAGGCGTTGCGGGGGGGTGGCTGAGGCCGGGTGTGTCCCGCGGAGTCTGCGCCGGGCGAAACGGACGATCACGCCAAGGCGCGAAGACGCCAAGGCGTGACGGCTCTAGCAGCCCGTGGTGGAAGCCGGGCGCGAGCGAGAGCGCGCAATCTTCTTCGGAATCAAGGCGGGAATCCGCACTCGATTCGGTGAATCGGGGGGGATTCCCAACGAAGAGTCCGGAGAAGAGGGCCGCTCGTAGCGTGTCTCGCCTTTCACCACGGGCTGCTAGGGCGTGAGGGTCTAGCCTGACCTTCTCACCCACTGTCTACTACGAGACCGTATGTACCTGAATCTGCGGCGTTACGCTCCCGTCGGGCTCCTCGACGTACAAACAGTACGACTGCGTCGCCCTCGGTCGCAAGCCTTGCATCTCCAGGCGCTTGCATCTCCAGGCACCTACGGCCTCTCGCAACGACACCCGGGTGGAGTCGAGAGGTGGCGCGGCGGCATTAGGCATCGAGGGTAGCTGTTGCCGGCGGCTTTCGCCGTGCGCCGGTGCCTCACTTCGTGCCATAGCTCCGTTTCCACCTCCCGCTCATCAAACCGGACGT
>CAJQNK010000263.1 GCA_905479655.1 uncultured bacterium
CCATGAAGGTCGATTCGCCACGGGACAGGTCGTCGCTCGCGCCCACCCGCGTGAAGATCCGATCCACCGCGCCGATCTCCGCCGAGCGCGCGGGCACGAAGCTCCCGGCCTGCGCCAGGAGGACGATCAGGGCCACCTGGCGGAGGTAGGTCGACTTGCCGCCCATGTTGGGTCCCGTCAGGAGGACGACCTGGGCCCCCTCCCCGTCGAGCGTGCAGTCGTTGGGGACGAACCGGTCGCCACCCGCGCGCTCGACCACGGGGTGGCGTCCCTCACGAATCACGATGGGATGCCCGGGACCGGTCACGCGCGGCCGGCGGTAGTCGTGGCGCACGGCGATCTCCGCGAAGTTCGCCAGGGCATCGAGCTCCCCCAGCGCCGCGCCCAGCTCCGTCAGCCCCTCGCCCGCGGCGACGATCTGCGCCACGAGGGCCACGAAGTGCTCCTCCTCCAGGGCGATCTGGCGTTGCTCGGCGTCGAGGATGCGCTCCTCCAGCTCCTTGATTCCGTCGGTGACGTAGCGCTCGGCGTTGACCAGGGTCTGCTTGCGGACGTAGTGCTCCGGCACGCGATCCTGGTGCGCCTTGGTCACCTCGAGGTAGTAGCCGAAGACCTTGTTGAAGCGGATCTTCAGCGACGGGATCCCCGTCGCCTCCCGCTCGGCGGTCTCCATCCCGAGGATGTGTCGCTTGGAGTCCCGGGCCAGGGAGCGGGCGCGGTCGAGCTCCTCGTCGACGCCCTCCGCGATCACGCCGCCGCGCTGGAGCTGGGCCGCCGGCTCCTCCTCCAGCGTGGACCGGAGCCGCTCCGCCAGGTCGTGGAGGGGGTCGATGCGGCCCAGCACGGCGAACCGCGAGGCGCTGAGGTCGGCCAGCTCGGCCAGGATCTCCGGCAGCAGCGTCAGACCGTCCCGCAGGGCGGCCGCCTCCCGGGGGGAGATCGTCCCGAGGACCGCCCGCGACAGGAGCCGCTCGGGATCTCCGACACCGCCCAGGAGCTCCCGGAGACGATCGCGGCAGCGCGCCTTCTCCACCAGCTCGGCGACGGCGTCCAACCGGTCGGCGATCTCCTCGGGGTCGCGGAGGGGACGACGGAGCCACTCCCGCAGCCGGCGCCCCCCGGTGGCGGTCACGGTGCGATCGACGACCGACAGCAGGGTCCCCCGCCGGCCCCCCTGGCGCTGGTTGCGGAACAGCTCGAGGTTGGCGACCGTCGTGGGGTCCAGGATCATCGCGTCGGCCCGCCGGCTCACGCTCAGCTGGCGGACGTGCTCGAGCTCGCTGTGCTGCGTCGCCCGGCCGTACGCCAGCGCCGCGCCGGCCGCCTCGACCGCGGGCTCGCCGTCGTCCAGCCCCAGGCCCTTCAGCGTGGCGACGCCGAGCTGGCGCCTCACCTCCTCCGCGGCGCTTCCGGCGGCGAGGTAGCGCTCGCCCTCGAGCGAGGTCGCGCAGACCTCCGAGCGCTCGATCCACGCCTCCAGCCCCGCGGGCAGGCCGTCGTCCGGCACCAGGACCTCGCGTGGGGAGAGAACCCGCAGGTCGTCGATCCCCTCCTCGACACTGCGCCAGCGGCGGACGAAGAAGCGCCCGGTCGAGACCTCGAGGAAGGCCCCCGCCCCCTCCTCGCCGCGCCAGGCCAGGCTCGCGAGGAGGTGCTCCTCCTTGCCCTCGAGCAGGTCGGGGTCGCTCACCGTTCCCGGCGTGACGACCCGCGTGACCTCCCTCTTGACCAGCCCCTTGGCCTCGGCGGGATCCTCGACCTGATCGCAGATGGCGACCTTGAGCCCCGCCTTGAGGAGCTTGCCGAGGTAGGAGTTGACGGCGTGGTGCGGGACGCCGCACATGGGCGTCTCGTTCGCCGTGCCCTTGTGCCGGGCGGTGAGCGTCACCTCGAGGATCGGCGCGGCCCGCACCGCGTCCTCGAAGAACATCTCGAAGAAGTCCCCCATGCGGTAGATGAGGACGGCGTCAGGATGCTCGGCCTTGACCTCGAGATAGTGGCGGAGCATCGGAGTGAGCTCGCCCTGACGCGCCATGGCGAAGGAGTATAGCGGCGACCGCCCCACCGCTCTCTATACTTCCGCCGTGACCGACACACCCTCGAACCTGGCCGGCGCGCCCCCGACGGAGCCGCCGGTCGACGGACCGATTCTCGCCCTCGACAGCGGATCGCCCGTCGTGAGCGTCGCCCTGGGGACGGCGGGCGACGTCTGGGGCTCGCGCTCCGTGGCCCAGGCCAGCTCCAGCGAGGCGCTCCTGGGCCTCGTCGACGAGCTCCTGGCCGAGCATCGACTCGTGGCGCGAGACCTGTCGGGCGTCGTGGGAGCCCGGGGACCCGGCAGCTTCACGGGTCTGCGGGTGGGCCTGGCGACTCTCCTGGGCCTGCACCAGGCCCTCGCGGTTCCGGCCGCCGCCGTCCCGACGCTCGAGATCCTCGCCGCCTGGACCGCGGAAGGAGCGGCGGGCACGATCGTCGCTGCCGTCGACGCCCTGCGTGGAGAGTGGTTCGTCCAGACCTTCGAGGACGGGGAGCCCCCGCGCGCCACGGGTGCGCCCCGCTGCGTGGCCGCCCGGGCCATCGACGAGCTGGCTCCGTGCCGCGTCGTCGGCTTCGGGGTCGGCGCCCTGGGCGGCCCCGGAGTCGACGCCCGACCGGTCGACACGCTGGCCCCCGCCATCGTCCGCCTCGCCGCGTGGCGCCCACTCGAGTGGCGCCCCGCCGACCTCCTGGATCCCCTGTATCTGCGGCAGCCGGCCGTTTCGCGTCCGGCCTGACCTCCCGGACGCCGCGGCGGGAGGATCCCGCCTCGGAAGGGGGTGTCGGGAGCCCGCGCCCTTCCCTCCCTCCCCTTCCTTGATCGGTCCCCGACCCGGTGCTATCGTTCTTCTCCGCTCGTCATGATCTTCCATGACCCCCACCGCCAGCGCGGTTCCGCCCCCCGAGACGCGGGCCGGAGCCACGGCAGCGAGGCGCCGTCCCGGTTCGCCGTCCGACCCCGACAGCGCCCGACGGCCCGCGGCCGGCGAAAAAGGAGTTCGAATGTCCAACGATGATGCCCTGAAGGAGGATCTGCTCGCAGGCCACGAGGAGTTCCGACGCCTCCACGAGGAGCACCTGGAGTGCGAGAGGCGGCTCGAGGCCCTGGTCGGGCATCAGAACCTCGCCCAGGACGACGAGTCCGAGCAGAAGCGAATCAAGCTCCGCAAGCTGGCGATCAAGGACCGCGCCGAGCAGATCCTCCGCGAGCACCGGTCCTCGGGCGTGCCGGCCTGAGGCGCTCGCGCCCCTTCGCATCGTGCGCTTCGCTCCGGAGTCCCTGCCTTTCGTCGCCCCCTTCGCGGCCGTCGGCGCCCTCGCGGCGTTGACCGGTCGACCTCGCCTCGCCAGTGCCAGCCTCGCCCTGGGCGCGGGCGTAGCCCTCTTCTTCCGCATCCCGGAGCGCGACTTCGAGGGCGGAGACTCGTCGATCATGGCGTCCGCCGACGGACTCGTCACTGGCGTCGAGGAGGTCGAGGACCCCGAGGTCGGACCCGGCACCTTCGTGCGGATCTCGACCTTCCTCTCGGTCTTCGACGTGCACGTGCAGCGAGCTCCCGTCAGCGGTGAGGTGGTCGACTCCCGCTACACCCCGGGACGCAAGGTCGCGGCCTTCCGCCAGGACGCCGCGGAGGTCAACGAGCGCCACCTCGTAGTGATCCGCCGAGAGGACGGGCAGCGGGTCGGTGTCCGGCAGATCGCCGGCCTCGTGGCTCGGCGGGTCGTGAGCTACCCGCGGATCGGCGACCGTCTCGAGCGCGGGCAACTGATCGGCCTGATCAAGTTCGGCTCGCGCGTCGACCTCCTGCTGCCGCCGGGCGACCTCGTCCGGGTCGCACGGGGAGACCGGATCGCCACCGGGCGGTCCGCCGTCGCCGAGCTCTCCTCACGATGACGACGGCCCGTCGCCGCCCGCTGCGACGGGGGGCCTACCTCGTCCCGAGCCTGTTCACGATGGGCAACACCCTGCTCGGGTTCTACGCCGTGGTGCGCGGCCTGCGGGAGGAGTTCGCCGTCGCCGCCATCTTCCTGTTCGCGGCCGGCATCCTCGACGGGCTCGACGGCTACGTCGCGCGTCTGACCGGCACGGAGACCGACTTCGGGCGCGAGTTCGACTCGCTGGCCGACGTGCTGACGTTCGGCGCGGCGCCGGCGCTGCTGGCGGTCCTCTGGTTCGGCGGCGAGTTCGGCCGGCCCGGCTGGCTCGTCCCCCTGTTCTATCTGCTCGCCTGCGCCACCCGCCTGGCTCGTTACAACGTGCAGTCCGGGACGGTGGACTCGCGCTGGTTCGTCGGGCTCCCCACGCCGGCCGCGGCCGGCGCGATCGGCGCGGTCTTCCTGCTCTCGCCGTACCTGGCGCCGGACGTCGTGTCGGTCGCGCTGATGGTCGCCCTGCTGGCGCTGGGCGTCCTCATGGTCTCGACCTTCCGCTACGTCAGCGTCAAGAAGCTCCACCTCCGGCAGCGCTGGAGCTACCGCGCCGCGATCGTGGCCGCGGCCGTGCTCCTGCTGCTCGCGTACCGTCCCCGGCTGTCCCTGATCGCCCTGGCCTCCGCCTACGCGGTCTCCGGTCCGGGCGCCTGGGTCTGGGGTCGCCTCCGACGGCGGTCGATCCCCTCCAGCGGCGCCGAACCGACCGAGGAGAGCGTCGACTCTCCGTTCGAGGAGACCCGATCGTGACCACCCTCGCCCTGGTCGACCCCCTGGACCTCCTGGGGCAGGAGGTCCGCGAGGAGCTGGAGCGACGCTCCGGCGCCTGGAGCGAAGTCCTTCTGCTGACCACCGACGAGGAGCAGGTCGGCACCATCAGCGAGTTCGCGCGGTCCGCCCGCCTCGTGGCGCGGTGCGACGCGGAGGGGCTCCACTCCGCTGATCTCGTCTTCGTGTGCCGCCCGGCGAGCCTCGTCGACGCGAAGGAGATCTTGCCCGCTGGCGCCGCCGTCATCTTCCTCGGCCCCGAGGCTCCCGGCGATGCGCGTCCGACCTTGGCCTGGAGGGCGACACCCCCGGCGGCGGCCCGTCGCTGGTGGACTTCGCCGGAACCGCTGGTGGTGAGCCTCTCCCGACTCCTGGAGCCCCTCGCTGAGCTGGGTGACTTCGACGCCAGCGCCACGGTCATCCTCCCGGCATCGAACCGGGGCCGCGAGGCGATGGACGAGCTGTTCGCCCAGACGCAGGCCCTTCTCGCCTTCGAGAAGAGCCCGCCGGCGGAGGTCTTCGGCAGCCAGCTCGCGTTCAACCTCCTGCCGGCTCCCACCGCGGGCCCGGAAGCCGGGCCCCTCGTCAGCGAGCTCCTGGGCCTGCCCGGCCGGGTCACGGTCCAGTCCCTCCAGGGCAACGCATTTCACGGCCTGTCGATCTCGGCCGCGGTGAGGTTCGCCGAGGACCCGGGCTCGGAGGCGCTGCGCGAGGCCCTCGCGGACAGCTCCGGGCTCGAGGTGGCCCAAGAGCCCGAGCGCCTCGGTCCGATCGAGGTGGCCTCACGCTCCACGGTGTTGGTGGGCGACGTGGTGCCGCAACCGGGGCAGCCCGGGACCTACTGGCTCTGGGCCGTTGCGGACAACCTCACCGGCGTCGGAGCGCACCATGCCGTCGCGCTCTCCGAGGCCGTCCGGGCCCTCTGAGGGCCTTCCCTGTCCCGCCGCGCCTACCCCTCCTCGGCGCCCTCCACGCCCAGTCCCTCCCGGCTGATGTACTCCTCCACCGCCAGCAGGTTCTCCTCGCCGGCCCGGCGGACCACCTGGAGGAGGCTGCCCATGAGCGTCACCTCCTCGAACTGCTCGTCGACGAACCAGTCCAGGAACCGGAGCGCGATGTAGTTCTTGTCCTCACGTGCGATCTCGACCAGGTCGTAGATCTGGCGGGTGACCTTCTCCTCGTGGGCCAACGCCAGGGCGACGCACTCCTCGGCGCTCCCGAGTCCCGTCCTGGGGGCCGGGACCTCGGGGATCTCGAGGGTGGCGCCCGCATCCGCCAGGAAGTGCACGAACTTCATGGCGTGATCCCGCTCCTCGTCCGCCTGGCGGTAGAAGAACCTGGCGAGCTCGTCGAGACTCTCGGTCGCGAAGTACGAGGCGACGGAGATGTACTGCATCGAGGCGCCCATCTCGTAGCCCACCTGGCGGTTCATGGCGGCCATCAGGGACTCGCTGTGGATCATGGCTCGTTCCTCTCTGCCCCGGAGGCTTCCGGGGCCAGCGATCGCGCGACTTGTCGTAGGCGTGCCCGGGGCCGAGCGCCGAACGCAGCGGGTCGATCACCACTCCAGCACGCCACGGGTCAGGGTATCACTCGCCAACGACCTCCGACCACTCTCGAAGAGGTCCGCGGCTGGCCAACTCCGCACAGACCCGATGCAGAACGCGCAACTCCGGGCCGCAACACGTCGAACAGCCCAGGTGGAGACGCCGCGCCACGGCGGGGCTGAACCCGACACGGTCGATCCTCTGCCTCCTCATGACTTCCCGCCACTTCTCCAATGCCAACTCCGGCGCCCCCTGCTTCAGGTCGATCAGCGCCCGCAGGCCCACGAGCCCCGTCCGATCCCCCTCGTGTTTCGTCTCGATCTTGTCCACCGTCTCAACGGCCAACGAAAACTCTCCAAGGAAGAAGAGAGTCCACGCAAGTCGAAACTGAGCAAAATCGACATCACACCACCTCCTGAACAACCGCTCGCCGAACTCGCCCTTCTCCTGAGCCGCCCAGCCTACGAAACGAATCCGCGCAAGATACTCCACAACCAGCGACGACTTGTCTTGCCAGTCCGCCAGCAGCCCGGACTCCGAATTAAACTCGATTTCCGACAGATCCAACTCCGCGGCGACCATCGCCAAGGTCCCGGAAAGAAGCGCACGAGACTCGTCATCGTCCGTCAACAGCCGACCTAGAGCATGACGAGCGGAAACTCCAAACTCCGGTGGAAACGAACTCTCCCTGCAGGTGCTGTGCAAGATCTGCAGTAGGAGCCTCGAGCTCTCTGGGGTACTCTTGGAGCACGCGGCAGGAAGCCACCGGAGAGCCAAGCGGAGGACACGTCGCCCAACCGATCTCGCGTCCCGGCGCCACGCCGAGATGAGGAACGGAATGACCAACGCCGAGACCCTGGAGAAAGGAATGTTCTCCGACTGCAGTGCTTCGATTCCAGACAGGTACGACTCACGGGCCGAATTCCAAACATCCGATCGCCCCCATCTCTCGATGAACTGAAAGATCTTGGGCGGCAACTGCCCCTCGTGCACGGCCTGAAAGAGTCCTGACGAACCGGCGTCGTCCACCAGGCGCGACAACAGCGCGGGGAGCCTCTCGAGGCGCCACTTGCGCTCCTGCGAGCGCACTCGATTGTAGTCCACCTCGATCTGCGGCAGGCTCGTGGAGCTGCCGGTCAGGATGACCCGCGACAGCTCGATACTCAGCCAGTGCCGAGCCTGCTTGTGAAGCCTGTCCGAAAGCGCCAGGAAGCTCTCGATCCAGTTCGCCGGCACGCTCTCGCCAGCCTCGAGTCGAAAGAGCAGGAAACTCCTGATGACCTGGTTCGCCTTGCGCCGGTGGAAGGCGCTCCCATGTTCTGCAATGATGGCCGAGATGAGTCCGAACGCATTCTGATGGGTCAAAACCGGAACCAGGCGTTGAGACCTCCCGGACAGCAGCAGATGGCACAACGACCGACCGAGCTCACGCTGCGGGGCCTGATCGAGCCGGCGCACCATCTGTCCGAGTCTCTCCACGATCCACGGCTCGACCTCTCCGAGGTTGTTAAGCTGTCGTCGCAGCTCCGCCGCCAGGGCCTCGTGCCCGAGTGCGTGCATCCAGAGAATCGAATCCGCAAGACATTCCAGACGCTTCGGCAAGCGCGACAGACAGGCCTCCAACAGCTCCGGCAGATCGAGCCGTTCCGCGACCGGCAGCCAGTGGAACGCGACCGCCCACGTCGTCTCTTGCTCCCGAATCGCTCTATCGAGCTTCCTCTTCGCCGCAGTGGCAAGCTCACGACCGAGCACTGCGTCGTGCCTCGACAGCCGCGTGAAGAGGCGGCGGAGGAACGACCTCTCGATACCGTCCTCTATCCGCGAAGCATGAACGAGGCCTCCAAGGCTGTCCGCCGCGAGGATTCGTCGAATCTCGGGATCCGAACCGGCATACCTACGGACGATAGTCTCAGCGGCATCCTGATCCTCGAAATTCAGGCAGGTGGAGCCGCGGCCCTGACGGATATGGATCCACGGCGCGAGCCTCATCGGCAACGAACGACGGAGATGCCTTTCAAGTAATTGCTGCGGCAATCCGATGACAATCTGAGTACAGAAGATGACTGGAAGAAGTACGCTTCGCGCCAGTGGATCGCTATCGAGAAGATCGGCAAGATCCGCGAAAGAGTCCGTAATCTCACGTTCCTCGAGCCTCCTCACCGCCGCGCGGAAATTTACATTCGGCGCGAAGGCCCTCTGCCGATTCGATGGTGAGATCGCATCGTCGCCGTACACAGCGGTGACGAGCTCAGAAAACTCCGCCTCCGACGGCTGCGATCGAAGGTCGTGGAATCGGATCGCGGCGCCGAGATCGGTGGCGAGCCTCTCGACCTCCGGCGACTGCCTGTGCAGCGCCGATGTTCCGATGAGGAGCACCCGGCGCCCGAGGAACTCGGATGGCAGTTTGAGGAGAACGTCCCAGTCGTCGAGAATGTCGTCGACCAGATACACGGTCGGTGTGGTGGCCGAGGGTGAAGCCAGCTCCGTCAGGTCGTCGGGTGGGGGTCCGAATATGACCAGGGTTTCGGCATTTGCCAGGCGAGCAAGTCCTGCCCCGAGCCTTGCTGCGAGGCAGCTCTTCCCGGAGCCGTGCTTTCCGAGAATCATGATGGCCCTGATTCCTGCGCCCTTCGTGGCAATGCCTTCATCGCCCTCCGAGATCGCCTCTTGCGCCAGACCGAGGACCGCGGCCTCGATCGCCTCTCGTTCGACCAGCCGACCTTCGAGGAGGTCGGAAAAGGCCGAGAGCGCCTCTCCCGTGAGGTAGCTCTCAGGCGAATCGAGCAGTTTGGTGAGAGGCACGGCCCGTTTCAGAAGGAAGCTCTGCCCTTGCAACTGCGCGATGAGCTCCGTCAAGCCGATCTTCCGACTGACGATCGGCCAGGTCACAGTAGATGAGGGACTCAGGCTGTCGTCCAACGCAGCGAGCCGGTTGATGACCCGATCTACCTGCGCGACGTGAAGTAGGCGGTAAGTGTCGACACCCTCCGACAATGCATCGATAATCTGTACAAGCTTCTGGCCAAGAACTCCCCGGAGGAAACGTACCTCTGTCAATCCTGTGGAGGGCAAAAACGTTACGGAGTCACAGAAGTCCCGTAGCTCCCGACCCTTCACGGGTAGCATCTCCGCGAGGAGGCTCGCCGATCGAAGCGTTTTGTGGGTGCCCCTCGGAGCGGGTGCGAGAAGGTCGTCTACGATGGAGGCGTTCGTGTAGAACTCATGGAGCACCGAGGGGTCCTGTCTCCATCGCGCGAGCGCACGAGCGAGGAACTTTTTAAGCTCAGGGCGTGATTGTACCCATTTCACCGAGCTCATCTTGGCCTGTCGGTGGATCAGGGTGCCGTCGGCCGTCTTGAGCGTAATATCCTCTCCGGTCTCAGGGTCGGTCGTAGAAGTGATCGACAGGCTGTCTTCGGTGCCCTTCAGGTCAAGGAGCCATTGCCTGCGGAGCGAGCTCTCGTAGGCTGCGCCGGCTCGCGCAGCTTCGTCACCTTGTCGGCTCCGATGGAGAAGGAGCTCGTCGGTCGTCTCTATCTGATCGCTCTCGTTCTGCCGACGCGGCATGGTCGTACCCTCTCGAGGACTCTAGAGAGAAAGGAAAGCCGAGTTTACCAGATTGAATCTCCACGTGGTTACCATGCGGAAGGCGCCTGCGCCGCCACCGCTACGCCGACCTCCGCTCATACCGGTATGACACCACCAGCCGCAGGTCGGTTGGGGCCGTCGGCTCTCGCCGCGGTCGAGCCGAACGCTGACGTTCGCGCGATCCGTTCCGTGAGCTCGAAGCGGTGAAGGGGGCGCCGACAAGGAGGCCGGGTTGGCCCCGCCCGCTATACTCCGTCCTGGTCCGGCCGGGGCCTCTCCAGAGTCCCCCTCCTTCGCCGGACACCCCCGAAGGAGAGCTTCTTCCCGTGTCGAACGTAGAGAGTCAGCACCACCAGGTCGTCGTTCTCGGCTCCGGACCCGCTGGCCTGACCGCGGCGCTGTACCTGGCCCGCGCCGACCTCGAGCCCCTGGTCCTCGAGGGCCTCCAGCCGGGCGGCCAGCTCACGATCACCACCGACGTCGAGAACTACCCGGGCTTTCCCGAGGGCATTCTCGGACCCGAGCTCATGGATCGGATGCGGGAGCAGGCGCGGCGTTTCGGCGCCACCAGCCTGTTCCAGCAGGCCTCGGGTGTGGACCTCTCCGCTCGACCGATCGAGATCCGCACCGACGAGGCGACCTACACCTCCGACGCGCTGATCATCGCCACCGGAGCGAGCGCCAAGCAGCTCGGCCTCGAATCCGAGATGCACCTCATGGGCTACGGCGTCTCGGCCTGCGCCACCTGCGACGGCTTCTTCTTCCGCGACAAGGAGATCCTGGTGGTGGGGGGCGGCGACACGGCCATCGAGGAGGCGACCTACCTGACCAAGTTCGCGAGCAAGGTGACGGTCGCCCACCGGCGCGACGAGCTCAGAGCGTCGAAGATCATGCAGGAGCGCGCGATCGCCAATCCGAAGGTCGAGTTCCTGTGGGACACGGTCGTCGAGGAGATCCTCGGCAGCCGGGAGAAGGGCGTGCACGGGGCCCGGGTGCGCAACGTGAAGACCGGCGAGGAGAGCGAGTTCCCCTGCCAGGGGGTCTTCGTCGCCATCGGCCACCAGCCCAACACGAAGATCTTCGAAGGGCAGCTCGAGCTGGATGGCCCCGGCTACGTGCGGGTCGAATCGCCCACGTCGAGGACGGCTGTCGAGGGGGTGTTCGCCTGCGGTGACGCCATGGATCCGTCGTACCGGCAGGCAGTGACCGCCGCCGGCACAGGCTGCGTGGCCGCGATCGACGCCGAACGCTGGCTGGAGACGCGGGAGTGAGCCGTTCGAGGCCCGAGACCCTGGGCGCGTTGAAGGAGAGCGGGTGGTCGAGCCGGACCGTGAAGGACGAGGTGCGCGCCAACCTGCGCCGTCGCCTCGCGGACGACCAGCCCCTGTTCGAGGGCGTCATGGGCTACGAGCGCACGGTCGTGCCGGAGATCGTCAACGCGTTGCTGGCGCGCCACGACTTCATCCTCCTGGGCCTGAGAGGCCAGGCGAAGACCCGCATCCTGCGCTCCCTGGTGGGACTCCTGGACGACGCGATCCCGGTTCTCGCCGGCAGTGAGCTCAACGAGGACCCCCTGGCGCCCATCTCCACCTGGGGCCGCCGCCTGATCGACGAGGCCGGGGACGACGCGCCCGTCGAGTGGCTCTCTCGCGAGGCGCGCTACAACGAGAAGCTGGCCACCCCCGACGTCTCCATCGCGGATCTGCTGGGCGACATCGACCCGATCAAAGCCGCCACCCGCAAGCTGACCTTCGCCGACCCCGAGGTGGTCCACTACGGGATCGTGGCCCGCACCAACCGGGGCATCTTCGGCATCAACGAGGTGCCGGACCTGCCGCCCCGGATCCAGGTGGGCCTGCTCAACATCCTCGAGGAGCGGGACCTCCAGATCCGGGGTTTCCCCGTGCGCATCCCGCTGGACATCCTCATGGTCTTCTCGGCCAACCCGGAGGACTACACCAACCGCGGCAACATCATCACGCCGTTGAAGGACCGCATCTCCTCCCAGATCCTCACCCACTACCCGCGGGACCTGGACGTGGCGATGGGGATCACGGAGCGGGAGGCGTGGACCGAGCGCCAGGGCGGTGGGGGTCCGATCCCGATCCCGGCGCGCCGGCTGATCGAGGAGATCACCTTCGCGGCGCGGGAGAGCGACCTGGTGGACCACAGCTCCGGCGTGAGCGCGAGGCTCTCGATCTCGGCGCTCGAGGTGTTGGCCTCCAACCTCGAGCGACGGACCCTGACCACCGGCGACGACCCCGTCCACCCGCGGGTCTGCGACTTCCAGATGCTGCTGCCGGCCATCACCGGCAAGGTCGAGATGGTGTACGAGGGCGAGGAGAAGGGCGTCGAGGTGGTGGCCCGGCAGATCGTCGGCGAGGGCGTGCAGCGCCTCTTCGAGGCGACCTTCCCCGAGATCGGCAAGGAGGTCGGCAGCGGCGGCGAGGACGACACGGGCCCCTACGCCGGCATCGTCCACTGGTTCGCCGACGGGAACACGATCACGGTCTCCGACGATCAGCCGTTCGCCGAGTACCACGCGGAGCTCGACGCGATCCCCGGGCTCCTGGAGCTCGCCGGGACCCGCGGCGACACCCCGGAGGCGGCCGCCTTCTGGGCGGAGGTCATCCTCGAGGGCCTGCACCAGAAGCTGAAGTTGGCCCGCGAGGACCTGGACACCACGGTGACCTACAAGGAGATGGTCAAGTTCCAGCTCCTGCGACCGCAGCGCGGCCGCAGAGGCCCGGACGTGAACTGAGTCCACCCGCCCCACGCCCGCCATGCGCCACCGCTACCGCCACCTCGACCCCGAGCTCCTGCGCTCGCTGCTGGCGGGGTTGGAGCTGCAGCGCCTCTTCAACCAGCTCGTCCTGGCCTCCGGCGGCGACATCGAGGAGGCGATGGAGTGGATGCGCTACCTCCAGAAGGAGGGCTACATCGACGAGGCGGTGGACCTGGAGGCCTTCTTCGACGCCCTGGAGGAGCAACAGCTCGTCGGGCGGGACGACGACGGCAACCTGGGCCTCACCGGGCGCGGGGAGCGAACGATCCGTCGCGGCGCCTTCGAGGAGGTCTTCTCCGGCCTGCGGAAGGGCGGCCCGGGGTACCACCCGGTCCGCGCCGAGGGCGAGGGGGTCGAGCGTCTGCCCGAGACGAGGCCCTGGCGCTTCGGCGACGAGGTCCACGCCATCGACTCGGTGCGTTCGCTCGCCAACACCCTGAAGCGGACCCACGGCGATCTGGAGCTCGCCCGCGAGGACCTGGAGGTCTACGAGACGGAGCACCTGACCTCGTGCGCCACGGTGGTGGCCATCGACGTCAGCCACTCGATGATCCTCTACGGCGAGGACCGGATCACACCGGCGAAGACCGTGGCGCTGGCCCTCACCGAGCTCATCACGACGAAGTACCCCAAGGACCACCTCTCCGTGATCCTCTTCGGAGACCGCGCCGAGCGCGTCGCCCTCTCGGACCTCCCCTACATCGAGGCGGGCCCGTTCCACACCAACACCCGCGAGGCCCTGCAGATGGCCCGCGGCCTCCTCGCCCGTCGCCGCCAGCCCAACAAGCAGTTCTTCCTCATCACCGACGGCAAGCCCTCCGCGCTCACGGAGGGCGGCCAGGTCTACAAGAACCCCTTCGGCCTCGACATGAAGATCGTCAACAAGACCCTGGAGGAGGCCGACCTGTGCCGCCGCCAGCGGATCGTGGTGACGACCTTCATGATCGCCACGGACCCGCTACTGACCGAGTTCGTGGAGAAGCTCACCCGCATCAACCGCGGCCGCGCGTATTTCGCGTCGCCCTACGACCTGGGCGAGTTCATCTTCGCGGACTACATCAAGAACCGGCGGCGGCGGTTGCGGTAGGCGGGCGAGAAGCGGGCTCCGGTTGACCCGACCGCCGCTCCGCAGTAAGCTCCGCCGCCCCTGGCGCCCCCCGCGCGCCCCCCCCCCCCCCCCCCCCCCCCCCCCCCCCCCCCCCCCCCCCCCCCC
>CAJQNK010000264.1 GCA_905479655.1 uncultured bacterium
CCCTCCTCGCTTCCTTTCGCAGAGTCCCGCTTCCTCCCCGTCGCCCACTCTTCCTCCACGTCGGGGAGACCGGGAGGGTCCAGGGCGGCCGAAGGCCGGCGAAGCGAACCCTGGACGCGCACGGTCTCCCCGACCATAACCCCAAGGGCGACCGGGGACTCGACCTCTCCCATGAAGAACTCCTCGAGATCGGCCCCTCGGGGCTATGCGCAACAGGCTCCTCTAGTCCCGAACGGTGACTACCCGCGATGGCGATGCGCATGGGATCGACTCGGCTACGCCCGAGGTGCGCCCTCCGACCAGACCGCCAGCTCGTTGCCGTGCGGGTCCACGAAGTGGAACCTCCGTCCCCCGGGGAAGGAGAAGATCTCGCGGACGATCCTGCCGCCCGCCTGGGTGACCCTCTCGAGCGCACCCTCGAGGTCGTCCCCGTAGATGACGACCAGGACCCCGCCACCGTCGGTTGTCGAGCGCAGCGACGAGCGGTAGAAGCCCCCGGCGAGCGCGCCGTCACTGAAGGAGCGATACTCCGGGCCGTAGTCCGTGAACGTCCATCCGAACGCGGCCGAGTAGAAGGCCTCGAGGGCGTCGAGGTCGCCGCCCGGCAGCTCCAGGTAGTCGATTCTCCGATCCGTCGCCATTCTGTCTCCCTCAGCCCATCCCGTCAGTCAAGAGCCCAATACCCACTCAATAGACCAGTACTCACTCAATAGACCAGTGCCACTCAATAACCCAGCGCCAGCCAGACGGCGAGAGCCGAGATGGCGGCACAGAGCGGCGAGAAGATCCACGTGTCGTTGCGAGCGAACCGGGTGCCTCGCACCCGCTTGAAGAAACCGATCGTTCGGAAGTCACCGAGGGCCCGAAGCGCGAAGACCACAGCCAGCACCCAGATGCCGACTCTCGGTACCCAGCTCGGAGCGACGTCGGGATACCCGCCCCGCCAGACCGTGACGACGGCGGCAGCGAACAGGGCGGTGGCCACCGCGAGGCACGAGAGCCGCCCGGGTTCGAAGAGGGGCCTACCGCCCCGGGTCGGCACAAAGCCGTCCAGACTCGTCGAGCCGGCCAGCGCCCAGTAGACATGCAGGGCGGAGAGGGCCAGGAAGACGGCCGTCAGGACGATCGCGGGCGTGGGCGTCAATCAGGCGGCTCTCGCTCGTCCCCGTCGCCACGCGGTCGGTTGCGCCAGGTCGCCAGAGCGACGCCCAGGGCGACACCGACGCCGACGCCGACCGCGATGTTGCCCATCGCCACACCCAGGGCGGCTCCCACGCCGGCACCGAGCGCGATTCCTGCGCCGACGGACCGGGATGTAGGGGTCTTTTCGTTCACTACCGTTCTCCTGGCGGCCCGTGGTGGAAGTCGGGCGCACTGGGGTTCGGGACAGCTCCTTCGGACGGTCGGAACTTCCCCCGAACGCTACCACGGAGAACTCGGCGTCGAGGACGAGCCGGACCGGGCGAGGTCAGCACGAGATTGGAATCGCGACGGGAACCGCTGGCCGACCGGCCCGCTCAGAGGTCGAGCCGCTCGATCCCCGGGATGGCGTCGAAGCCCCGGTCGAAGCTCGCCAGCAGCGGGATCCCGTGGTTCATCATCACCGCGGCGTGCACGGCGTCGCGCACCGAGACGCCCGGTCGATCGGCGAGGAGGCTGCGGGCCCGGTCGGTGTCCGCCAGGGCGACGGGGAGAACGGAGGTGCAGATCTGCACCGTCAGGTCATAGACCTCCAGCCCCAACTCGGTTCGACCCAGAGACGCGTAGCGGTAGAGGATCTCCCGCAGGACCTCGGTGCTCGCATGGCCCTCGACCTCACCGGACTGGACCCGCGCGAGGAACCGGCGCGAGGGCTCGCGGTGGGGGTGCTCCCGCCCGGCGACGTACATGGGGATGTTGGAGTCGACGAAGACCCTCACTCGCGCCGTCCCGCCTCGATCTCCAGCAGCATCTGGTCGATGTCGGCCGTGGGTGCCTCCAGGGACGACAGGCGGGCGAGCGGATCCGACGCCGCGGCGCAGGTCGAGCCTCTACGAGGCGGAGACGACGCGCGGCGGACGCCCCCTATCTTCCGAACACCTTCGGCGTCGGCATCCGCGAGCGCAGCTCCTCCAGCGCCTCCACCGTCACCGTCGCCATCCCCCGCTCCCGGCACCACGACTCGACGCGCTTCACCACCATCCCGCGCACGAAGGCCGGGATGCGCTTCATGCGCTCCCGGGCCTCGGGCTCCCAGGCGATCTCGTGGACGACCTCGCGGCCGTACTCCACCGGCGCCTCCTCCGGCGCCGCCGCCTCGGCCGCCGCCTCGAGCTCAGCCAGCTCGGCTTCCAGCGTCCCCGGCTCGTGGGTACACAGCGGGTCCTCGGCCAGCACCGAGCCCGCCGAGGTCCAGGCCCGGGCGCGGCAGCCGCCGCAGCGGGCCGAGAGCTCGCAGTCGCCGCAGCGTCCGCCCAGCTCGTCGCGACGGCGGATCGCCTGGAAGACCTCCGAGTCGTTCCAGATCGCCGCCAGGGGTTCGCTCGTCAGGTTGCCGCCGAAGAGGGGCAGGTAGGGGCACGGGGTGACGTCGCCGTTGGGGCGGATGCCCAGGTACTGGGTGCCCGCCGGGCAGCCGCCGGCGCCGCCCGCGTAGGACTTGACGAAGGCGGGCCGGTCCTCGGCCGCCAGCACGTTCCTCAGGTGGTGGGGGGCGCACTTGGCGTTCACCAGCATGCGTCCCTCGTACTTGCGCTGCAGCGTCAGGAGGTGGGCGAGGACCGCGTCGTACTGCTCCGGGGTGATCTCCGAGACGAAGGTCCCCCGGCCCGACGGGACCAGGAAGTAGAGGTTCCACACCCGGGCGCCCAGCTCCTCGTAGGCGTACTCCGCCAGCGCCTCGAGCTCGGTGTGGTTGTGCGCCCCCACCGTCGTCTGGACGATGAACGGCAGCTCCCGCTCGGTGAGGATCTTCGCCCCCATCACCGTGTTGTCGAAGGCGCCGCGAACCCGGCGGAAGGCGTCGTGGCGGTCGGCGTCCAGGGAGTCGAGGGAGAGGGCCATGCCGCGGACCCCGGCCTCCTTCAACGTGTCGGCCAGCGTCGGCGTCACCAGCACGCCGTTGGTCCCCACCACCACCCACAGCTCCCGGGCGTGGGCGTGGCGGATGATCGTGAGGATGTCGGGGCGCAGCAGAGGCTCGCCGCCGGTGAGGATCGTCAACGCCTCCGGCGCCACCGAGGCGATCTGGTCGACGACGCCCAGGCACCCCTCGGTGGGGAGCTCGGACTTGTCGGCGAAGGCGGCGTCCGTGACTTTGGGCTGGTCCTTCGGCCGGCCGCCGGCGTCGAGGTAGCAGTGCTCGCAGGCCAGGTTGCAGCGGTAGGTGAGGTTCCAGGAGACGACGTAGGGGCGGAAGAGGACCTCCTCGCCCGGCTCGACGCCCGGCGACCGGACCGCCGACCGGGCCCGCACCATCTCCGCCGCCTTGCCCTGGAGCTCCACCCGTGTCCTCCCGCTACATCCCGAAGTGGTCCTTGGCCTCGTCCAGCACCGCCTCGTCCACCCGAGGGTAGCCCTGCTCCCGGGCGTAACGCTCGATGCCGGTGACGGCCATGGGGCGGACGAACGAAGGGATGCGGTCGAGGCGGGCCCGGGCCTCGTCCGTCCAGCTCATCGGCCCGTCGGCCGGAGCCGCCTCCGCCGGGGCTTCCACGGTGGCCTGCACCGGCCGGTCGCCCGCCGCCTCCGCGCCGGCCGACGCCTCGGCCACCATGGCGCCGAAGGGGCAGCCCGAGCCCTCGGCCGGCGGCGCCTCCGCGCCCCCGCCGGCTCCCGCGGCCGCCTTGCCGGGGCCGATCTGGACCCCGAGCGACGTCACCACCTGGGTCTCGTGGGCGTTGGTGAGCATGGCGATCTGGTGCAGGCACTCCGGGCACTCGTAGCGCACCGCCAGCGAGCCGTCCTCGGGCGGGCTCACCTCGTACAGCTTCATCGGCTGGTTGCACTCCATGCACAGGAACTTCATGGCGCCTCCGGTTCGTCGGGGTGCGGGGGATCATCGGACAGCCGCTCGACCAGGCGGCGGGCCAGGGAGCGGACGGCGTCGGCGGCGGCCGGGTGGGCGGAGTCGAGGGGAGAGTCCCCCCGGTCGCAGGCGACGGCCAGCGCCGGGTCGAAGGGCACCGAGCCCAGCCGCGGCCCCGCGGCGGCCAACCCGTCGTCGCCCTCCCCAGGGCCCGCCGGGAAGAGCGGCCGCACCTCGTCGCAGCCGCCGCACAGGTAGCCGTCCATGTTGAGCACGTGGCCCAGCACCGGGTTCGGCGTCCGGGCCAGCGCCGCCGCCGAGCGGGCCACCACGCCCCGGGAGACCGCCGACGGCACGGTCACCAGCACCACGCCGGTGTCGGTGCCCAGGAACTCGGCGAACTGCACCGTGCGCTCGGCCCCCGGCGGCAGGTCGAACAGCAGCGCGTCGAGCTCCCCCCAGTCGACGCCCGCCAGGATCTCCGCCAGCGTCGTGAACTCCCGGGTCGCCCGCCAGGTGAACGAGTCGCCCTGCGAGACGCTGTCGAACTCCAGCGCCTCGCTCTCGGGGACGAACGCCCCCAGGGAGACCACACCCACGCCGTCCGCGCTCCGGGGCATCGCCAGACCCCGGGGGCCGGGAACCGGGGTGGCGGCAGCGAGGCCGCCGAGGCGGGCCTGGCTGGGGCCGTTGAGGTCGGCGTCCAGGATCGCCACCCGCCAGCCGCGCTCGGCCAGCGCCGCCGCGAGGGCCCGGGTCAGCGTCGACTTCCCCACCCCGCCCTTGCCCGAGGCGATCGCCACCTTGCGGCGCACCCCGGAGAGCGCCTCGGCGATGCGCCGGGCCCGCTCCCGGACCTGGGCGACGACGTCGGAGCCGCCGTCGCCGGCGATGTCGCGGTAGGTGAGGGGTCGAGGGGTGTCGGACATGAGGGGGCATCCTATCGTCTCCGCTGGCCGGGCTCTCCGGTCCCGGTCCGGGACCCCGGCGCCCGTCGCGCACCGCCTGCAGGGCGGACCCGCCGGGGTAGCCGGTCACCCCGTCGTGCTAGCCTGCACGCCGTGCCCGTCACCAAGGTCCACGGACGCCGATCCGGCTCCTCGTCGCCGCTGGAGGACGCCGCGATCCTGCAACGGACGGTCAACCGGCTCCGGCGGAGTCCTCTCGTCCCGAAGGGCGTCCACCGCTTCGCGACCCACGAGGAGGCCGAGCGATGGATGATCGAGCAGATGGCCCGGCTTCACGCGCGCCGGAGCTCGAGGACCTGACCGGCCTCTGCCGGGCCCTTCAGGAGGCGGGCGCCCGCTACCTCCTGATCGGCGGCTTCGCCGTCATCCTCCACGGCTTCGTCCGGGCGACCAAGGACGTCGACCTGCTGGTCGATCCCTCGCCGGAGAACGTCCGTCGGCTCAAGGTCGCGCTCTCGGCCCTGCCGGACCGGGCCGTCCTCGAGCTCGAGGACGACGAGGTGGCGCGCTACGCGGTGGTCCGGGTGGCCGACGAGATCGTGGTCGACCTCATGGCGAGCGCCTGCGGGATCGACCTGGACGAGGCGGAGGCTACCGGGGACGTCGAGGTCGTGGAGATCGAGGGCGTGCCCGTCCGCCTCGCCGGCAAGCGGCTCCTGGTCGAGATGAAGCGGACCGTCAGGCCGTCCGACGCGGCGGACATCGCCTACCTCGAGGCGGCCCTGCGCGCCGAGCAGGAGGAGGAGTGAGGGCCGAGCGCGGCCGGCCGAGCCGCGTCTGGGTGGAGGCCTCCGTCCTGGGGGCAGCCGGGCTGGGCTCTCGGGGCTCGGCCGCGGGAGCCACCTCGATCGAGACAGACGCCCGGTAGATCGAGCGCCGCTTGCGCAGCACGACCAGCTCCCTGTCTCGGCCCTCGTCGAACGGGATCGGGTCCATCCACGTCGACTCGTTCACCCCGATGGCAAGAGGAGCTCGACGCTGCCGCTGGCGTGACTACCTCCGGAGGGGCCAGACCTCGCCGTCGATCTCGAGCCGGCCCCGGGCAGCGAGAAGCTCGAGGAGCTGTCGACCCGTCACTTGGCTCACTTCCAGCGAGATGCTCTCGTCCGAGAACGGCCGGAACGAGACCGACGCGCCGGTCTTCCGGGAGAGAAGCCCCGAGAGCTGCTCTCCGTCCAAGTCGTCGATCTCGAGGGTGGCCGTGGCGCGCAGAAACTCCTCGAGCGCCTGCTCGGGCGACCTCTCGACTCGAAGATGCGGCTCCCCGTCGACCTCGACCCGGCCGACCTTGGCCAGCGCATCGAGGACCCCGGCTAGCGGAAACTCCTTGAACACGACGGTCGAGCTCGAGAACGACTCGTCCTCCGGTACGAAGCTCACGCTCTTTCCCAGGGCGCGAGAGAGGGCAGCCGTCACGTCGGCGCCGGGGCCCTCGAACGTGAAGCTCGTCGTGCTCTGACACTGCGCCTCCGCAAGCCCACTTGCGCCGAGAGAGAGGACCGTACCCAAGGCAAGGATAGTGACGATACGGACAGAGTTCGGCATTTTCGCCTCCTTTCCGGCCTCCCTCTCTGCCGGCATCGAAGCAAATGGGATCGGCGTTGTCAAACCAGAGGAGCGCGGCGCGCGCGGCGCGGGGGGTGGAGTGCGCCGCGCGCGCGGTAATAGGTCAGTTTCTAGCTCTACGCGGCCCGGCAGATCGACCACCCCGTCGTCGCTGCCCGAGCACCGATCGGGGGGGGGGGGGGGGGGGGGGGGGGGGGGGGGGGGG
>CAJQNK010000265.1 GCA_905479655.1 uncultured bacterium
CAGTCCGCCCGCGATGCATCTCGGCTGCCAGCGTTCCGCCTCCTCGACAATGTCCCTGCATTGCCTGCGTCGGCGCGCCTTGGCCCCCGAGCGCCTCCCGTCCGGCCCTTGTCGCCGGACTTCGGAAACGCTGGTCTAGCCTGCGCGGGCCAGGAGCCAGGCCGCGACCTGGGAGTCGAAGCCCCGGGGGGCGTCCAGGCCCAGGTCGAGTCGCCGCGGGAAGCCGAGGTGGCCCGAGCGCGGCGCCCACCGGACGTCCAGCCGCGACGCGCCCTGGAGCCACGGGCGGACGCCCCGGGCGGGCACCATGGGATCGGCCTCCGAGGCCACCAGCAGGGCCGGCACCCGCAGGAGCGGCAGCCGGGGTCCCACGCTCGCCCGTCGGTAGTAGTCCCAGGCGTCGTCGAAGCCGTAGCGCGGGGCCACGGTGAGGTCGTCCCACTCGACGATGGTGCGGACACGTTCCAGGCGCTCCGGCGGTGTCGGCACCGGACGGCGCCGCGCCACCTCCCCGTACATCTCGCGCAGCCCGTCCAGGAGGTATCGACGGTAGCCGGCGGCCACCGGCCGGTCGAGAAAACGCGCGCCCACGGCCAGGTCGACCGGGGCGCAGGCCGCGGCCACGGCGACCAGGCGCGGGTCTCCCTCTTCCGTCGCGAAGCGCAGGGCCACATGGCCCCCGAGCGAGAAGCCCAGGATCGCGACCCGGGGCCAGGGGGCGAGGGACGGGTCGGCCAGCGCCGCGTGCAGGTCGTCCGTCAGGCCCGCGTGGTAGAAGTCCTCGCCCGATCGGTCGGCCCCGCGTAGGTTCAGGGCGAGGGAGGCGACGCCGGCCGACGCGAGGGCGCCCTGGGCGCGGACGAGGTAGGCGCTCCCGGCCGAGCCGGCGAGGCCGTGGACCAGGATCGTGAGGAGCTCGGAGTTGCCTCGATCGCCGGGTCGCCCCGTGCTGAGGTGCCCCGTGCTGAGGTGCCCCGTGCTGAGCTGCCCCGTGCTGAGCTGCCCCGCGGGACGCCCCGCAGCGAGGCGTCCCGTGAGGCGGACCGGTCCCACCCGGGAGTCCCGGGCCACGGTGCTCCAGGCGACGGTGGGCACGGGTCGCGGTGGCCGCAACCAGCGGCGGGCGAACGGCGCGAGCGTCCGCCAGTGTCCGCGGAGGCTCATCTCGCGCCCCGGGGCGACGAGCCCGTGGCGGGCGCGTCGACGGCCCGGGCTAGGGGCCGGACCCGGTCGGCGACGGCCGCCGCCAGCGCCGCGGCGACCCGGGCCACCCGCACCCCGCCGCGGGCGTCGATGCGGTCCGCGTCGTCGGTCGGCCGGTGCCAGTCCCCGTGGCGCCCCGTGGTCAGCCACATCGCCGGCACCCCGGCCTCGAGGAAGGGGCGATGGTCGGAGGGCTCGCCGTCGTCCGGCCGGGGCACGCAGGAGACGCCGGCGGCGCCGCAGGACGCCTCCAGGAGACCGGCCCACTCCGGGGAGGAGCTCGCAGCGAGGGCCTCCAGGGAGCCTTCGCCGAGACGCCCCACCATGTCCAGGTCGATCATCGCCACCACGGGCGTCCCGGCCCGGCGAAGCGACTCCAGCAGGGCGCGCGACCCGAGGCGTCCCACCTCCTCGTAGGTCACGGCCGCCAGCAGGACGGGGCGGCGACGGGGCCCGCCCGCCACCAGGCAGCGGCCCACCTCGAGGAGTGCGGCGATGCCCGAAGCGTTGTCGTCCGCGCCGTTGTGCACCTCCGAGTTCCCCGGCTCCTCGGAGAGCCAACCGCCGTAGCCGAGGTGGTCGTAGTGGGCCGCGACCACCACGACCCCGCCCCGCGGATCACCCCCCCCGGCTCGCTCGCCGGGACGCCCGGAGGACCCGACGCGGGGAGCCGCCGGCAGGACGCCCAGGAGATTGAAGCCCTCGCGCGCCGGTCGCTCGGAGGCCGGGAGGTCGGACGCGCCCCCGGCGGGCACCGGTTGTCGCCAACCCTCGACCCCGGCGGGGACCAAGCCGGTCTCCGCGAGGCGCTCCTCGATCCACTCCCCCGCCCACACCAGGCCGCCGCCACGCGCCCCTCGCCCGGCTCGCAGGTCATCGGAGAGCCACTCCACCGCTTCGCGAAACCGGATCTCGGCCGACGCCGCAGGACCGCCGCCGGGGCAACCGGCCGCCGTCTGCGCAGCGCCCGCCTGGAGACCGGCCCCCCCCGCGAGAAGCGAGAAGCAGAGCACCAGGAGTCCCCGGCGGCCGGATGGTATCCTCGGCGGCCGGCGGCCGCCACGGCGGACCGCGAGAGCAGTCGAAACAAGGGAGAGCAACGAGATGGCCAAGATCAAGCTGGCGACCCTGTCGGACATCCCCGAGGGCGGGATGATCGAGCGTTCCCACGAGGGACGCGCGGTCCTCCTGGCCCGGATCGACGGCGAGGTGTTCGCGATGGACAACATCTGCAACCACATGGGAGCGTGCCTCCACGAGGGCGAGGTGGGCCGCGAGGGCAAGTACATGGTGACCTGCCCCTGGCACGAGGCGCACTTCGACGTACGCACCGGCAAGGTCGAGCAGGATATCGCCTGGGCCGAGGACAACGACGCCTTCGCGGTCGAGATCGACGGCGGCGACGTGCTCGTCGAGATGTGAGCGGGGACAGCGACGCAATGGAGATCTACGACGACATCCTCCAGACCCTGGGCGACACGCCCCTGGTGCGCCTCGGCCGCTTCCACCCCGGTCCGGGAGTCCTCGCGGCCAAGGTGGAGTCCTTCAATCCGGGCTCCAGCGTGAAGGACCGGATCGGCGTGGCGATGATCGAGGATGCCGAGGAGAAGGGTCTCCTGAAGCCCGGCGGTCTCATCGTCGAGCCGACCTCGGGCAACACCGGGGTCGGGCTCGCCATCGCCGCCATCCTGAAGGGCTACCGCCTGGTCTGCACCACCGCGGACAAGATCCCGCCGGAGAAGATCGCCCTGCTCGAGGCCTACGGCGTCGAGGTGATCGTCTGCCCGACCCACGTCGCCGCCGACGACCCCCGCTCGTACTACAAGGTCGCCGAGCGCATCCGCGACGAGCGCGGGGCGTACCTGCCCTACCAGTACTACAACCAGGCGAATCCCATGGCCCACTACCGCACGACCGGGCCGGAGATCTGGCGTCAGACCGAGGGCCGGATCACCCACTGGGTCGCGGGCGTGGGCACCGGCGGCACCATCAGCGGGGTGGCTCGCTACCTGAAGGAGCAGAACCCCGAGGTGCGCGTCATCGGAGTCGACCCCGTCGGCAGCGTCTACAAGTACTACAAGGAGCACGGCGAGCTGCCGCCCGAGGACCAGATCCACCAGTACCTGATCGACGGGATCGGTGAGGATCTCCTGCCCGAGAGCGTCTGGATGGACTCGATCGACGAAGTCATCAAGGTCGACGACAAGGCCGCCTACCGGGCCACGCTCGAGCTGGCCCGGGGCGAGGCCATCTTCACCGGCTCCTCCGGCGGCGCCGCGGCGGAGGGTGCGCGGCGGGTGGCCCGGGAGGCCGGCGAGGACGCCATAGTCGTCACCCTGTTCCCCGACTCGGGCGAGCGCTACCTGTCGAAGATCAACGACCGGTGGATGCGCGAACAGGGCCTTCTAGACTAGTTTGAAGATTCCGACCGTCGCGACCGACCCGGATCCGCAGCTCCGGGTCCGGGCTCTCGCGACGGCACCAGTGCCAGACATCATCGACAAGGAGAAACGCATGCCGACTCGCAAAGCCGAAGCGATCTGGGAAGGCGGCCTGAAGGACGGCCGCGGCACGATGAAGATGGAGAGCGGAGCCTACGAGGGGAAGTACTCCTTCGGATCACGCTTCGAGCAGGACCCCGGCACCAACCCCGAGGAGCTCATCGCCGCCGCCCACGCCGGCTGCTTCTCCATGGCGCTCTCGGGCGCCCTGGGCCGGTCCGGCTTCACGCCGGAGCGCGTGCAGACGACGGCGAAGGTGCACCTCGGGAAGGTCGACGGGGGGTTCGCGATCACCCGCATCGACCTCGCGACCGAGGCCTCGGTCCCCGGGATCGACGAGGCGGCCTTCCAGGAGCACGCGGAGGGCGCCAAGAAGGGCTGCCCCGTCTCGAAGGCGCTGGCCGGGGTGGAGATCCACCTGGAGGCCAAGCTGGTCTGAGGTCGAGGCTCCGGCGTTGGGGCCGGGCCGACGAAGACCTCGTCTCACGCGACGACGCGAAGACGCGAAGGTCTTGGGCGGCTCGGCGCCGTGCCCGGTCCCCTCACCACGCCGTGAGGTGATCGGGCAGGTCGGAGAGGTTCCGGATGGTCCGGAGGCAGCGGCTGCCCGCCGCCGCCATCGACTCTCCCCGCTGGGGATCGGCCTGGAAGTCGAGCTCGGCCTCGCCCGAGTTGCGATCCAGGAAGACCGGCCCCAACCCGGCCGCCCGGGCGCCGAGGATGTCCGCGTCGGTGTCGCCGACGTGGACGACCTCCGCCGCCTCCAGACCGACGGCCCTGAGGGCCTTCAGGAAGATCGCCGGTCCCGGCTTCTTCACGCCGATCTCCCCGGAGATGGCCACGACCGCGAAACGGTGGGCGATCCCGAGGTCCTCCAGCGTCTTCCGGACATGGGGCGGGTGATCGAAGTTGGTGACCAGGCCCAGCACGTAGTCGCGTGCCAGGAGCTCGAGAAGATCCTCGGCCTCCGGGTCCAACGGCACGAACTCTTGCCAGGCCGCGGCCGCGCGGTCGGCGACGTTGCGGAGATGCCCCCCCTCCGCGGGCGGCAGATCCAGGTCCGTGAAGAGAGCCGCGAGGCGACGCTCGAAGACGGTCGCCCCGTCGGGTCCGTCCTGCGGCTCGTCGCGACCGAAGAAGCGATCGCACAGGACGGCGAGGTCGCGCTCGTCGACCCGGCCGCCGCAGGCGCGGATCTCCGTGTGGATGACCTCGAGCCACCGGCGCCAGGCCGTCTTGATGTCACGGTACTCGAGAAGGGTCCCGTACAGATCGAAGAAAACGCCGCGACACCGAATCAAACTCGAGCCCCTCTCTCCTGACTGACTGCGGGCGAACCCCGACCGGCACGGCACTGCGGGCGCCAACGTCGAGAGCGCGGCGACCACTGACGGATCAAGCTCCGCGGGAATCAGCTCGCCGAAGCCGACGCCGACTCTCCCCCTTCCCCTAGGTGGGCGATGGAGTTGGCATAGTAGCGCAGTACCCCCACCTCCTCCGGGTTGCACCTGAACAGACCGTCCCGCTCCTCCACCAGATGCCGTAGCGTCAAGGCTCTCAGGCCCACATCGATGGCGTAGTCGCGGTCCCGTCGGGGCACGTAGACCCGGGCCCCGGCGCTCTCGAGACGCCGGATCCGACGGTGCACCTCGGCCTTGAGCTCGAGCTCGTCGAAGCTCCTGTCCGGGTTCTCCAGCAGGACGGTCGCGACCAGTGCCGCGGGCAGCACGGGCACCACCCGGCCGATCGAGGCCATGATCTCCGCCCCCAGCTCCGCGACGGCGGCGAAGCGCTCCTCCCGCGAGATCCTCCGCGGGGCGATCCCCCTCTCCAGGAGCCAGTCGCGGGCCGAGATCGGCGTCCCGAAGTTCACGCACGCGTAGCCGAAGCGGTACCAACGGCCCCGGAGCCAGAGACCGAAGTTGCGGGCGACGAAGCGGAGTGTCGTCGTGAACGCCGGGCGTCTCGTAGGCCCCGCCCCGCCGGTGTCCACGTCCAGCAGCAGGGTCCGGTCCTCGAGAACCCGGTCGTAGTTGAGCCCCACCGGCACGAAGACGATGTCGCGGCCCTCCTCGGGGTCGAAGTCCCGCAACATGTAGTCGAGGAGCCCCAGCTTCGCCGGCTGCAGCCGTCCGTCGCGCGTCAGCCCGCCCTCGGGGTAGACGGCCTGGGTGACGCCTTCGGCCGTCGCCATCTGCACGTAGCGCTGCAGGACACAGCGGTACAGGGTGTTGCGGGAGCGGCGGCGGACGAAGTAGGCGCCCATCGAACGGAGGAGAGACTCGAGCGGCCAGATGCGGGCCCACTCGCCGACCGCGTACGACAGCGCCGTCCGCTCCGCGGCCAGGTAGGAGACCAGCACGTAGTCCATGTTCGAGCGGTGGTTCATCACGAACACCACCGTCGAGTCCGGCCGGACCGCCCGCAGGCCCTCGTCGTCGGAGAAGCCCAGCCGCACCCGGTACAGGGAGCGCGCGACTTGACGCGCCAGCCGGTAGCCCAGGCGGAAGTAGATCAACGCGTTGAAGGCCGGCACGATCTCCCGCGCATAGCGCTCCACCCTCTCCTGCGCCACCTGCCGCGGCGCCCCCTCCTCCCGAGCGTAGGCCTCCGCGGCCTCCTGGACCTGCCGGTCCCAGACGAGACGGTCGATCAGCACCTGCCGCTTCGTCAGCTTGAACGACTGGACCCGGATCGACAGACGGGAGTCGATCTCCTCCAACACGCGGTTCACGCGCCGCCGCAGAAACCAGCGGACACTCGGCACCAGCAGCCGGTCGAGCACGGCCCAGAGGGCCAGGAGCCCGCCCAGGACCACCAGCCAGACGGGAACGGCGACGGTGGAGCTCATGGGGAGACGACCCAGGGTATCCGAAGCGGACGGTTCGCGTCCCGGCTCGCCCGGCACCGCGCCGGTCACCCCGGCGGGCGCTCCTGGACGACAGCCGGCACCCGCGGTAGGGTGACGAGCCCACGCTCCGGGATGCTGGCTTCCGTCGCTGGAGGGTTTGTCATGACGAGTTCGGATCAGGCGTTCTCCTTCCCCTCTCCTTCGGGCGAGCCCGCAAAGAGGGTTCCCCGCGCCCTCGATCCGATCGAGCGCCGGGTGCTGGGCGCGCTCCTCGAGAAGGAGCAGGCCACCCCCGACCACTACCCCCTGTCGCTCAACGCCCTGTTCGCCGCCTGCAACCAGAAGAGCAACCGGGAGCCCGTGATGGCGCTCACCGAGGCCGAGGTGCAGGGCGCGCTCGACCGTCTGCTGGCGGACGTCCTGGTGTGGCGTAGCGACTCCGGGCGGGTCCGGAAGTGGTCCCACAACGTGGAGCGCCGTTGGCACACCGGCCCCGAGGGCAAGGCGCTCCTGACCCTGCTCCTGCTCCGCGGACCCCAGACACCCGGCGAGCTGCGGGGCCGCAGCGGCCGCCTGCACGAGTTCGCGGACGTGAGCGAGGTCCACGAGGCGTTGGCCGTCCTCGCCGGGGGCAAGGAGCCCCTGGCCGCGGAGCTCCCCCGCCAGCCCGGCCAGAAGGAGAGCCGCTGGACGGACCTGCTGAGCGGCGAGCCCGAGGGCGGAACCGCGCCGAGCCAGCCCCCTGCCCCGGCGCAGCCCGGGCCGACCCGGGGCCTGGCCGACCGGGTCGTCGAGCTGGAAGAGCGCGTCCGCGAGCTGGAGCGGCGTCTGGACGAGTGGGAGAGCTAGTCCAGCGTTTCCGAACTTCGACGACAGTCCGCCCGCGATGCATCTCGGCTGCCAGCGTTCCGCCTCCTCGACAATGTCCCTGCATTGCCTGCGTCGGCGCGCCTTGGCCCCCGAGCGCCTCCCGTCCGGCCCTTGTCACCGGACTTCGGAAACGCTGGTCTAGTGTCCTGCGCATTACGGTGACAGAACACTAGCTGCGGAGGACCCGGCCCCTTCATCGGTCCAGGGAGGTCGACCGGTCGCTGGTTTCAGGCTCCGCGGACGTGCCGCTGCCGGATTCGGGTAACCGGGCGCCCCGCTCCTCGAATGTCGCGGCAAGCTGGGCGAGGGTGTGTGTGAAGACGTCCATCGGGTGGATCAGCACCCCGGTCATGCGCTCGAGCTTCGCGACGACCTCCATGGCGAGCAGCGAGTGGCCGCCGATGTCGAAGAAGTTGTCGTAGATGCCTACCTTCTCGCGCTGCAGCGCTTCGCTCCAGACCCTGGCGAGGAGCGCTTCGTGGGGGTCGCGAGGCGCCACGTACTCCACCGCGGCCGCGACCTCACCCTCGGGATTCGGCAGCGCCTTGCGGTCCACCTTCCGGTTGGGGGTCAGCGGGAGGGCGTCGAGCGTCACCAGCGCGGAAGGTGCCATGTAGTCGGGCAGGCTGGGGGCCAGGAAGGCGCGCACGTCGGACAGGGAGGGGGCTTCTCCGTCGGGAACGACGTAGGCGACCAGCCGAGGGTCGCCCCTCTCGTCGTCGCGGGCGACGACGACGCCCTGGGCGACCCTCGGGTGGCTGGCGAGCACCGATTCGATCTCGCCGAGCTCGATGCGAAAGCCGCGCACCTTGACCTGAAAGTCGGTGCGCCCGAGGAACTCGACTGTGCCGTCCGTGCGGACTCGGGCGAGGTCTCCGGTTTGGTACATCCGAGCGCCAGGCCGCGACGACCAAGGGTCGGGCAGGAAGCGCTCGGCAGTCAACAACGGCATGCCGAGGTAGCCGCGAGCCAGCCCGTCGCCGCCCAAGTACAGGTCCCCAGGCACCCCGGTTGGGCATGGCTGGTAGCGATGATCCAGCACGTAGAGACGCAGCCTGTCGATGGGTCGTCCGATCGTCACTACCGTTGCTGCGGTGTCGGCCTCGCGGACGCGGTGCGAGGTAGCCCAGACGGTCGCTTCCGTGGGACCGTAGAGGTTCCAAAGCTCGCTGCCGCGGGCCAAGAGCTCCCGGGCCAGCTCTCCCGGCAGCGCCTCGCCGCCGCATAGCAGCTTGGAGGGGAGCCGGCGATCGTCGTCCAGTGCGGTGAGCACCATGCGCCAGGTGGCGGGGGTGGCCTGCATGACCGTGGCGCCTTCGCTCTCGATCTCTCGCAACAGAAGCGCTCCGCTGGTTGCCGTCTCCTGGGTCGCGATCACCACACGGGCACCCACCGACAGGGGCAGGAAAATCTCCAGTAGAGAGATGTCGAAGGAGAGCGTCGTGACCGCCAGGAACCGGTCGTCCGGGGTTAGACCGGGCTCCCGGGCCATGGCCGCCAGGAAGCTGACGGCGCTGGCGTGCTCGACGGCGACGCCCTTCGGGCGGCCCGTGGAGCCGGAAGTGTAGATGACATAGGCGAGGTCCGACGGCCCCGCGCCTCCGTCGATTCGCTGCGTTTCTGGGTCGGGGTCGTCGGGCTCGGCGTCCAGAAAGAGGCGTGCGGCCGAGGAGGGAGCAGTCGCCTCGAGCGCCTTCTCGGTGACGATGAGCGCGACCTCGGAGTCCTCGGCCATCAGGGTCAGGCGATCCGCGGGGAAGGCAGGGTCCATGGGCACGTAGGCGGCGCCCACCTGGAGCACCGCGAGCAGCGCGGCGACGAGGTTCTCCGAGCGTTTCAGGCAGAGGCCGACCCGGTCGCCTCGGCGCACGCCGTGCTCGCGCAGCCGGGCCGCGATCCGTCCGACACGCTGGTCGAGCTCGCCGTAGGTCGACGAACGGCCCTCGCACACGAGGGCGATGCGCTCCGGGTGTGCAGCGGCGCTTCGCCGGAAGAGATCGTGCAGCCGACACTCGGGCGCGGGACGCCCTGCCGTATCGTTCAACTCCACCAGCAGTTGCCGCCGCTCCGTGGCCGACAAGAGGTCGAGTTCGGAGATGGGGCGGAGGGGATGGGACGCCGCCGCCTCGAGAGCGCGGATGTAGTGCGCGAGCATCCGATCCGCGGTCTCCGGATCGAACAGGTCGGCGGTGTACTCCAGAGCCCCCGTCAGGAAATCGTCCCGCTGGGCGACGTAGAGCGAGAGGTCGAAGTTGGCGAACTCCTTGTGGGCGGCGACGGTGGTGAAGACCACATTGCGGCCGCCGCCGTCCGCGGAACCGGGGAGTTCCCAGCTCTCCCCCGCGGCGGTGTCCAGGGCGACCAGTACCTGGAACAGGGGAGCGTGGCTCAGGTCGCGCTGCGGCCGGAGCTCCTCGACCAGCTTCTCGAATGGCAGGTCCTGATGCTCATAGGCGCCGAGGGCATCGGTGCGGACGCGCTGGAGAAGCTCGCGAAACGACGGGTCTCCGGAGGGATCCGCGCGGAGAACGAGGGTGTTCGTGAAGATGCCGACGAGGCTCTCGAGTTCCTGGCGGCTCCGGCTCGTGATCGGCGTGCCGAGGGTGAAGTCCTCCTGCCCCGAATACCGGTGGAGCAGGACCTCGAGGCCGGCTACGAGGACCATGAACAGCGTGACGCCTTCGGCTCGCGCCAGCTCCCGCAGCCTCTGGGCCGTTGCGGGCGGGAAAGGGAGCGTGGCGGCGCCCCCCCTGTGGCCCTGGATCTTCGGGCGCGGCCGGTCCGTAGGCAGGGCGAGCAACGGCACCTTGCCGCCGTCGAGCCGGCGGCTCCAGTAGTCGAGCTGGCTACGCAGGACCTCGCCGCGCAACCAACGGCGCTGCCAGACGGCGAAGTCGGCGTACTGGACGGGTAGCTCGGCGAGCGGGAACGGCGCGCCCCGAGCGAAGGCGCCGTAGACCGTCAGTAGCTCGGAGACGAGGATCCCCGATGAGGCGTCGTCGGAGATGATGTGGTGGGTCGAGAAGAGGATGCGGTGCCGCTCCGGCGCCAGACGGACCAGGCACGCCCGCCACAGGGGACCGGTCTCGAGATCCATCGTCGCCTCGACGAGCTCGGCCGCCAGCCGGTCGAGCTCCGCCGGGCGCTCGTCGTCCGGGAGATCGGAGAGGTCCCGGTGTTCGAGCCGGAAGCGGCCGGGCTCGACGATCCGCTGTCTTGGCCGGCCGTCACGACTCGGGAAGAGCGTTCGCAGAGCTTCGTGGCGGCCCTCCATCGCCTCGATAGCGCCCTCGAGTGCGGCCCGGTCGAGCGGTCCCTCACAATCGATGGCCCCAGGGACGTTGAAGAAGGGACTCTCCGGCTCGAGCTGGGTCAGGAACCACAGGCGCTGCTGGGCGAACGAGAGCGGGATCTCCCCTTCGCGGTCCACTCGCAGCAGGGGTGGGGCCTGCGGGCTGCCGGCGACGCCCGCCTGGGCGAGGAATTCGACCAGCTGGTCCTTGCGGCGCTTGAGCTCCTCGAGCACCTCGCCGGTCACGGCGCCCTTAGGAGCGTTGACCTTGAGACGCTCACCCGCGAGGTCGACCTCGATGTCGAGCTGGCGTAGGCGGAGGAGGAAATCGGCGGTCGTCAGATCTCGCAACGAACGGGTGCTCCATGGTGCGGGGGTTGGGTTCCGGAAGGCCTTCCGAGGTGCGAATCGTATCATGGGCCTCCCCGCCGGCCGGGCCGCCCTCACCGCTCGTTGGCGACGCCTCCGATCCCCACTCCCGGATCCCCCATCCAGCTCTCCTCGTAGCGCCGCGGCCACGGATCCGGAAGGCCACGGCTGGCCTCTTCCACGATGGGACGGCCGTCGAGCCGGACCTCGGGCGGCGCCGCGAAGCGGACGATCTCGGGCAGGAGCAGCAGGCAGGCGGCCGCAACGCCCAGGCGCAGCCGGCGGCGGGAGTCGAGCTCCGGGAGCCGTGGAGCGACGGCGAGCACCGTCAGCAGCGCGACCGCCGGCAGGGCGGTGGCGCCCTGGCGCGCATAGCCGTAGAAGACCA
>CAJQNK010000266.1 GCA_905479655.1 uncultured bacterium
ATCTCGGCCCCTTCTCGTCCCCGGCGGCGTTGCTGCTCCTCTCCAGATCCCCGATATGGCTCGTCGCAGCGCCTTGCCAGGAACGAGAATCGGCGCGAGCTAGGCGAACGGCACTTTCGGAGCGGGACACTAGCAGCCAACACGCAACCCGACCCCTTTCCGTCTCTTCGACAGCCGGGGGTCTCCCGCCTCAGCCGCCGGAGGGGCCACCCTCTTCGGTCGCCGCCGGCTCCGTCTCGCCGGAGGCCCCTTCCTCGCTGCCGGGCTCCGTCGCCGCGGGCTCTTCCGCCTCGGCGGGCGCCGGCTCGGGAGCCGCCTCCGCGGGGGCGGCGGCCTCGTCGACCGCTCCCTCTTCCACCGCCTCCGCGGCCACGCCGGTCATCACCGAGCCGTCGTCCTGCCGGCTCTGGATGATGCCGATGCCGAGGGTGGTCAGGGTGAAGGCCACGAAGCCGAAGACGGTGAGCTTGTGCAACAGGGTGGCGGCGCCGCGAGCGCCGAAGGCCGCCTGGGTGGCGCCTCCGCCGAACACCGACAGGTCCGCGCCCTTGCCCTGCTGCAAGAGCACCACCATGATGAGGAACAGGGCCACGACGACGTGGATGACGTACAGAACGTAGATCACTGCGAGAAACCTCCCGGGGCGAGCGACGGGGACTCTACTCGATGGAATTCGTCTTGGACTGGAGAGCGGTGCCGGGGCCACACGGGCTGCCGACATGGCTCCCGATCCCTCAGCCGCAACCTCCAATGATAGCGAGGAATTCGTCGGGGTCAAGGCTCGCGCCGCCCACGAGGAATCCGTCGATGTCCCGCTGGGCGGCGAGCTCGGCGACGTTGGCGCTCTTGACCGAGCCTCCGTAGAGGATCCTGCGGGTGGCCGCGGCCTCGTCGCCGAGACGGTCGGCCAGTCGCTCGCGGAGGTGCCGGTGAACCTCCTGGGCCTGCTCGGGGCTCGCCGTGGCGCCGGTTCCGATGGCCCAGACGGGCTCGTAGGCCAACGTGAACGGCTCGGGCTCCCGGGCCAGGGCCGCGGCGAGCTGGCGATCGAGGACCTCGAAGGTCCGACCCGCCTTGCGCTCGTCTCCGGTTTCGCCGACGCAGATCATGGGTTGGAGTCCGGCGGCGATGGCGGCCGCGGCCTTGCGCCCCACCAGGTCGTCGCTCTCGCCGTGGTTCTGACGGCGTTCGCTGTGCCCGCAGAGGGTCCAGGTGCAGCCCGCGGAGGCCAGTTGGGGCCCCGCGAGGTCGCCGGTGTGGGCGCCGGAGGCCGCGGGATGGAGATCCTGGGCGCCGCAGGCTGCCGGCGTGTCGGCGAGGGACTCGGCCACGCGCGGTATCCAGAGCGCCGAGGGGAAGACGATGACATCGGCCGGCAGGGCTCCGGCCTCCTCCAGGCCCGAGCGGAAGCCGTCGAGCCAACCCGCCACCTCGTCGGCCAGGAGGTTCATCTTCCAGTTGCCGCCCACCAGCATGCGCCGCCCGCTCACGACGACCTCCCGAGGACCATCACGCCGGGAAGCTCCTTGCCGGCGAGGAACTCCAGAGACGCGCCGCCGCCCGTCGAGACGTGGCCCAGCTGGTCGATCACGCCGGCCCGGCCGGCCGCCGCGACCGTCTCGCCGCCGCCGATCACGCTGAAGGCGCCGGAGGCGGCCACCGCCTCCGCGACCGCGACCGTGCCCCGGTCGAACGGGGGCTTCTCGAACACCCCCATCGGGCCGTTCCAGAAGACGGTGCCGGCGTCGGCCAGGCGATCCGCGTAGTCGGCCCGACTCCGCTCCCCGATGTCGACCGCCATCCGATCCGCTGGAAACTCGGTGGCGGCGAGGGTCTCGACGACGCTCGGCTTCCCGAGGTCGTCCGTGGCGACCAGGTCCGACGGCAGCCCGATCTCCACGCCGCCCGTCCGCGCCGACTCGATGATCTGCCGGGCCATCTCGAGCCGATCGCGCTCCACCAGGGAGCGGCCGAGTTCGTAACCCTCCGCCGCCAGGAAGGTGTTGGCCATGCCGCCGCCCAGGAGCAGTCGGTCGAGACGCGGGAGCAGGTTGACCAGCGTGTCGACCTTGCCCTCGATCTTCGCGCCGCCCACCACGGCGACGAACGGACGGTCGGGCTCGCCGAGGAGGCGCCCCAGCGCCTCGACCTCGCGCACGAGGAGGCGTCCGGCCGCCTTGCGAACGAGGCGCTCCGGCACCCCCACCACCGAGGCGTGAGCCCGGTGGGCGGTGCCGAAGGCGTCGTCGACGTAGGCGTCGGCCAGGCTCGCCAGCGCGTCGGCGAAGGCGGGGTCCGACGCCTTCTCCCCGTCGTGGAAACGGAGGTTCTCCAGCAGGCAGACCCCCCCGGGCTCCAGGGCCTCCACCGCGCGGCTCGCCACGGCGCCGATGCACTCCTCGGCGAAGGCGACCGGGCGGCCCAGACGCTCCGCCAGGGCCTCGGCCGCGGGACGCAGGCTGAAGCGCGGGTCCGGCCCGCCCTTGGGCCGACCGCAGTGGGAGGCGAGCACCAGGCGCGCGCCCGCGTCGATCAGCTCCCGCAGCGTCGGCAGGGCCGCGTCGATACGGGTGGCGTCGGTGACACGCCCGTCCTCGAGCGGGACGTTGAAATCGACCCGGACGAAGACGCGAACCCCCTCGAGGGTGTCGGTCGCCAGGTCGTCCAGGGTGAGAATCGAGGTCATGGGGTGGGGCCTCCCGGGAGGTTCGAATCGTGTCTCGGTACGGAGGTCAGTCTAGCGGGCCGACGATCCGCCGCGGTCGAGCCACGCCGCCAGGTCGGCCAGCCGGCTGGCGTAGGCCCACTCGTTGTCGTACCAGGCGACGACACGGTGGAGTCGGTCGTCGACGCTCTGCAGGAGCGGCAGGTCCACGACCGCCGAGCGCGGGTCCGAGAGGAGGTCGGACGAGACGGGCTCGTCCTCGGAGACCCCCAGCACCCCGGCCAGGCGGCCGGCGGCCGCGGACCGGAAGGCGCACTCGACCGCCTCGAGCGACGGCCGCTCCCGCAGCTCCACGACCAGGTCGATCAGCGACACGTCGGGCACCGGCACCCGCACGGCGAGGCCCTGGATCCGACCCGCGAGCTCGGGCAGCACCGACCCGAGGGCCGCGATCGCGCCCGTCGTGGTCGGGATCATGTTCAAGGTCGCGGAGCGCGCCCGTCGCGGGTCGGTGTGGCCCGAGTCGACCAGGTGCTGGTTGTTGTTATAGCAGTGGACCGTGTCGAGCAGGCCGCGCTCGATGCCGAACTCCCGATCGAGGACCGAGGCCACCACGGCCAGGCAGTTCGTGGTGCACGACGCAGCGGAGACCACGCGGTGCCGCCGCGGCTCGAAGTCGGCGTGATTGACGCCCCAGCAGATCGTCGCGTCCGCTTCCGGCGAGTTGGCCGACAGCAGGACGCGTCCGACGGTGCCGCGAAGATGCCCCGCCACCGCCGTCCGATCGCGAAACGCCCCGGTGCACTCGACGACGACCGTCGCGCCGGTCCCGGGCCAGGGAATCTCGCCAGGGTCCGCGCTCGCGAACACCGGCACCCTCCGTCCTCCGAGCGCGAGCGCCTCGCCGTCCCACCGGACCTCGCGCGAGAAGGGGCCGTGCAGGGTGTCGCGGGCGACGAGGCGGGCCAGCACGGCGCCCGGGACGAGGTCGTTGACGGCCGCGACCTCGAGGTCGTCTCGCACCTCGGCGATCCGCAGGAGCGCCCGGCCGATCCGGCCGAGGCCGTTGATGGCGATTCTCGTAGGCATGGTTGTCTCGGGGCTGGAAGGGGCAAGTCGGGGTGCGGGATCTCACACGAGGACGCGAAGACGCGAGAAAGGAGGCGCGCGAGCCGGGGGCCGGAGAATTCTACCGTCGTGGAGAGCGCGCTATCCTCCGAGACCACCGACCCACGACCACCCGCCCGAGACCCACGGTCCCCATCTTCCCGTGCCCCCCCGCGACGCACCCCTCGTCCTCGGCATCGAGACCTCGTGCGACGACACCGCGTGTGCGATCGTCGCGGCCGACGGCCGCGTCCTCGCGTCCGCCGTCTCGAGCCAGCTCGAGGCCCATCGGCCCTTCGGCGGAGTGGTGCCAGAGATCGCCTCCCGTGAGCACCTGCGGAACTGGCCGGCGGTCTCCGCCGAGGCGTTCGAGAGGGCGGGGGTGACCCTGGACGACGTCGGTGTCGTGGCGGCCACCCGCGGCCCCGGCCTCATCGGCGCCCTGTTGGTCGGCCTGTCGGTCGGCCGCGCCCTCTCCTGGGCGCGGGGGCTGCCGTTCCACGCGGTGCACCACCTGGAGGGGCATCTCTACTCGCCGTTCCTGTCGGCCCACGGCCTGCCGGCCGACGAGGTGCCCCCGCGCTTCGTCGGCCTGGTCGTCTCCGGCGGCCACACGGCGCTGTACCGGGTCGAGGACGGCGAGGTCGAGACCGAGGGCGAGACCCGTGACGACGCCATGGGCGAGGCCTTCGACAAGCTCGGCAAGCGGGTGGGGTTGCCCTACCCCCAGGGGCCCGTCGTCGACAGCTTGGGCGAGCTCGCCGAGCCGCAACCTCGCATGCCGGTGCCGCGCTGCGGGGAGACGCTGGATTTTTCCTTCTCCGGTCTCAAGACGCGAGCGATCCAGGAGGTCGAGAAGCTCGAGCGACGCGGCGTGCCGACCGACCTGGGAGGCGTGGCCGGCCCGGAGCCGTCACCGGGACCGGAGCTCCTGCCGGTGCTCAGCCTGTTGGCCGCCTTCCGCCGGGCCGCCGTGCGCCAGGTCCTCGACCGGCTGGAGCGGATGCACCGGCGCGGGTCCTTCGAGGTCCTCGCCGTCTCCGGTGGCGCGGCCGCCAACCGGGAGTTGCGCCGCGCCCTTCCGGAGTGGGCCGAGGAGAAGGGAGTCGACCTGCGCCTCGTCCCCCTGCGCTACTCGGGCGACAACGCGGCGATGATCGCCTGGGCCGCGTTGCAGAGGGAGCGGCGGGGCCGACGGGACGACCCGCTGGCGGTCACGGCGGCGAGCCGCATTCCCCTTTGACCGACTCTCAATGGTCGGCTCTCCGCTGATGGGTGCTCTCCGATGATGGGCTCGCCCCCCGGGGCGGACTCCCCCTCGGCGGCCGGGCTCCGGCGTCGCTTTCTGCGCCTGGCCGCCCTCAACATCCTCACCAACGTCACGGTACCCGTGGCGTCGCTGGTCGACACGGCGATCCTGGGCCACCTGCCGGACATCCGGTTCCTGGGTGGCGTCGCCCTCGCCGCCGTGCTGTTCGAGTACGTCTACTGGTCGTTCGGCTTCCTGCGCATGGGGACCACCGGCACCACCGCCCAGGCGGTCGGGCGTGGGGAGACCGACGAGGTCTGGCGGGTGCTCTACCGGTCGCTGCTCGTCGCGGGCGGCTGTGGCCTCGCGCTGCTGGTTCTGCAGCGCCCCCTCGAGGCGCTGGGTTTCTCGCTGCTCACCGCGAGCCCGGAGGTGGAGTCCGCCGGCCGGGCCTACTTCCGGGCGCGGATCTGGGGAGCGCCCGCCGCGCTGGCGAACTTCGCGCTCCTCGGCTGGTTCCTGGGGCGGGAGGATGCCTCGAGCCCGCTTCTCGCCACCGTGGTGGCGAACCTGACTAACATCGCCCTCGACCTGTGGCTCATCGTGGGCCTGGGTTGGGCGGCCTTCGGCGCCGGGGTGGCGACGGCCGTCTCCCAGTTCGTGATGCTGGCCGTCGCCCTGGCCCTTCTGGTCCGCCGCTACCGGCCGCGGCGCTGGGTCTGGCGCGAGGTGCTGGACCGGCCCAGCCTGGCCGCCCTCGTTCGGCTCAACGGCGACATCCTGATCCGGACCGTCTCCCTGGTCACCGCCTTCGCGCTGTTCCTCAACTGGAGCGCCGCCCTGGGCACGGTGGTGCTGACGGCCAACACGGTGCTCTCGAGGCTCCAGACGTTGGTGGCCTACCTGGTCGACGGAGTGGCCTTCGCCACGGAGAGCCTGGCGGGCCGTCTTCACGGCGCGGGCGACGAGGCGGGCCTGGCGCGTCTCCGGCGGGGGGCACTCGGCACCGGGGTCGCGTTCGCCCTGCCCTTCGTGGTGGCGATCGTCGTCCTGCCGGGTCCGGTCCTGCGCCTCCTCACCTCCCACGGCCCGACGTTGGAGACGGCCGCGGAGCTCGCCCCGTGGCTCGTGCCGGTCCTCCTGATCGGCTCCGTCGCCTACGTCTTCGACGGTTATTTCCTCGGTCTCACCGCCAGTCGGCCGCTGCGCAACGCCATGGTGGTCTCCACCTTCGGCGTGTTCGTGCCGCTGGCGGCGTGGGCGCTCCGGACCGGCAGCGCCCACGGCCTGTGGGGCGCCATGGCGGCGTTCATGGTCGCCCGCGCCGCGACCCTGGCGTGGGCGGAGCGGCGCTGGCTGCGGAGCTGAGGGGCACCCCGCGGGGGGGCGCTCCGGGTCCGCGGATGCTACTCCAGCACGTGGATGTTCCGCTCGGCGCAGATGCGCTTCAGCTCGTCGGGCCAGAGCGTCACGCTCACCTCGCCGAGGTGGGCCTTCTTGAGCAGGAGCATGTAGGTGCGCGACTGGCCGATGCCGCCGCCGATCGAGAGCGGGATCTCGTGGTTGACGATCGCCTGGTGGTAGGGCAGGGTCAGGTTGTCCATCAGGTCGGCCATCTCGAGCTGCTTCACCAGCGTCTCGGCGTTGACCCGGATGCCCATCGAGGAGAGCTCGTGCCGGCGACGGGTCACCGGGTTCCACACCAGGATGTCGCCGTTGAGCCCGTGGGTGTCGCTGCCGGTCTCCGTGGAGGTGTCGGTGATCCAGTCGTCGTAGTCCGCGGCGCGCATCTCGTGGGGCAGCCCGTCGGCGAGCGGCCAGCCGATGCCGTAGATGAAGACGGCCGGGTGCTCCTGGATGAGCCTCGTCTCCCGCTGCTTGCGCGGCAGGTCCGGGTACATCTCCAGGATCTGCTCGGCGTGGAAGAACTCCAGCTCGTCGGGGAGCGGCGGGTAGCGGTCGTCGACCAGCGCCGGGAAGTTCTCCAGAGCCCAGTTCTCGGCCTCCTTGAAGACCTTCCAGAGTCGCTGCACGACACCGGTGAGGAAGGCGAGGTTGCGGTCCTTCTCGGTGATCGTGCGCTCCCAGTCCCACTGGTCGACGTACGAGCTGTGGTCGTGGTCCAGGAAGTAGTCCTTGCGCACGGCCCGCATGTCGGTGTTGATGCCCTCGCCCGGAGTGCAGCCGAACTGGGCGAGCGCCATCCTCTTCCACTTGGTGGCCGCCTGGACCACCTGGGCGTTGAGGCGCTTCTCGAGACCGAGGCCGCAGGGAAACTCCACCGGCGTCCGCGAGCCGTCCCGGTCCAGCATGTCGTTGACCCCGCTCTCCCTGGTGACGATCAGCGGCACGGTGACCATCATGAGGTTCAGCTCCCGCGCGAGCCCGTCCTCGATGATCCGCTTGACGCCGAACAGTGCCTTCTGCGTCTCCTTGCGGTCCAGGAGCGGCCGGTAGTCGGTGGGCAAGACCTTCGCCACCTCCTCGTAGGTTCCGATGCCGGGACCGGCGAGGTCCGCCTTCTTCGCGTCCAAGGTCGTCATTTCGAGATCCTCCCGGAAGCGGGTTCCGTCGACGGAACCCGCGGGTGAGTCGGGCACTTCGAGGGCCACGACGATCGTGGCAAGGAGGGAGGCCTTCTTCAACACTCCGGAAGGCGGTGCGGCCCGCCACCCGGGGGGGTGGGCCGGTGCCGCCGCCGCGGATCGACGGGAGGTGGCGGGAGACGCCGCTCAGAGACCCCGGCCGGAGCGCTACGATGGTCTCCCGTGCGCTCCGTCGAGAGAATCGTCCTGGCGGTGGCCGTGGTCGTCGTCGACCTGGTAGCCGTGTTCGTCCCGCTGACCGCCATCCTGGCGGCCTGGATCCTCCTCACCCGACCGCCCTGGTTCAAGAGCTGGGTGGAGCGGCTGTACGAGGGTGACGACCCGCCCTCGCGGGGCCCCCGAGCGCCCCGGGAGGCCCGGGCTCCGGGGGACGACCGGTGAAGTGGCCGCGCTCCGGTTCCGCCCTCGCGTTCGCTCTCGTGACGGCCTTCCTCGGTGCCTCCTCTGCCGCGCCGGCCGCCTCGCCGGCCGGGACGGAGGTCGACGCGGAGGCCCCGGACTCCGGTCGCCGCCTGGAGCTCTTCCCCCGTGGCCACCTGTACGCGCCCTACGTGGCCGACCCGCACGCCCCGGGCGCCGCGATCGAGGTTCACGCCTACTCCTCCACGGGCGTCGAGCAGGCCAGCGACCTGCGCTACCACCTCGAGTTGGGCGGCCGATTCGGCCTCGTGCGCCGGCGGCCCCGGGCGCCCGGCGGTCGCGCCTGGCAGCTCTCGCTGGACGCGGGTCTGGATGCCCAGTTCGACATCCACAACGGCCTGGACAACACCGGCTGGGACGGCAACTACGGAGTCAGCCTGACGACCTCCCGCGGTCGGGCGGAGGGGAAGCTCGGCCTCTTCCACACCTCCTCGCACCTGGGCGACGAGTGGATCGTGCGCACCGGACGCGAGCGGATCAACTACACGCGGGAGGAGATCCTCGTGGGTTTCGGCTTCCGGCCGCGCGGGCACCTCCGCCTGTACGTCGAGGGCGGTTGGGCGTACCTGATGAGGAACCAGGAGCTCATGGACCCGCTGCGGCTCCAGGCGGGGGCCGAATGGGAGCGGCCGGGCGTCCTCTGGGGCGGCCTGGCGGGCTGGTTCGCCGCCGTGGACCTGGCCTGGTGGGAGGAGCGCGGCTCGCTGGACACCGCGGCCTCGTTCGGCGTTGCGGTGCCGTCCGGCGGCCGGACCTGGCGCATGGGGCTCACCGTCGTCGACGGGCGGCCGCCGCTGGGGGAGTTCTTCCAGGCCGACGAGACCTCCGTCGCCCTGGTCCTCACGACCGATCTCTGAGCCGCTTGGCGGGTGACGGCCCGGGCCACCAGGGACCAGTCGATCTTGACAGGGGGCGGAGGGTGGCCGAGAGTCGGGGGTTCGCGGTCTCGCCTTCGACTGCGCTCTCGCCTTCGACCGCGATCTCACCCGCCGCGCCACGACCGGGAGAACCCATGACGACGTCCCTCCTCCGTCCCGACCCCACCGAGCACGGGGCCTTCTACGCCGGTTACGTCGCCGGCATGCCGGATGGCGACATCCTCGAGCTGCTCGAGGACCAGCACGAGAAGCTCCGTCGCCGGATCGAAGGGCTGACCGACGAGGGGGCGCTCCACCGCTACGCGCCGGGCAAGTGGAGCGTCAAGGAGGTGCTGGGTCACCTGGCCGACGCCGAGCGGATCTTCACCTACCGGCTTCTGCGGGTGGCGCGGGGCGACGCGACGCCGCTCGCCGGCTTCGACGAGAACGCCTACGTCCCCGCGGGCTCGTTCGGCGAGCGGAACCTCGCGTCGCTGCTCGACGAGCTGGCGGCCGTGCGCGCCGCCACCCTGACGCTGCTGCGCGGGCTACCGCCGGATGTGGGCGAGCGTCGCGGCGAGGCCAGCGGCGCGCCCGTCACCGTTCGGGCCCTGGCGTGGATCCTGGCCGGTCACGAGCGCCACCACCTGCGGATTCTGGACGAGCGCTACCTGTAGGTCCACTCCGTCGACCTCCGGGCCGCGGAAGACGACGCGCCCTCCGCCCTCGACCCTTCGCCCTCAACCCTTGGTCATCGAGCAGGTGGAGATCCCGAACAGCGTGTAGAGGGGGCAGCTCCCCGCCAGCCCGGTGATCAGCGGCACGAGGCCGACCCAGCCCCAGGCGGTCTGAGGTCCGACGAAGACGAGGCTGAGGAGGCCGAGGCCGAAAAGGACGCGGAGGCCGCGCTCGACGTTGTGCTCGTTGCGGGGAAAGAGCTTGTCCATGGTTCGACTCCTTGTACCAGGGTGGGTGGGTTGACGTCTACTCTCCTTGAGAGGCAGGCAGGGGGGGCGAGGTTCCGAATCTCGCGTCCTCCCGTCCGGCCCGCTTTCAGGTCGGTCGCCCCGGGCTCCGTCGGATCCATCGTATAATCCCTCGGTGATGCCCCGACCGTCCCCCGCCCTCCGCCCCCTCTGCGCAGCCGCCCTGCTGGCGCTGCTGGTGTTGGGGTCGTGGGCGCCGGCGCACGAGATCGAGGGTCCCCACGGGGTCGATCACGGGGTCGTCTTCGTCGTCGATCACGAGCATCCGGAGGCCGCGGCCCACTTCGAGACGGCCACGCGTCGCGAGGGCTCCCTGTGCTTGGCGTGCCTTCTCCGCTCGCGGTCGCTCGACCTCGAGCCGGGGATCGCCGCTACCGCCGGGGCCTTCCCGGAGACCGCCGCGGGCCCGTCGTCGCCCGTCGCCGCCCCGCAGGGCCGGGCGGTCCGCGGTTCGGGCGCCCGCGCTCCTCCCCTCGGCTGAGCCGTTCGTCCGACTCTCCGAGAACGACGGCGACCGTCCCGCAGGGGCGGACGTCGGACCATTCGCCGAACCCGGCCGCGGGCGCCCAGGGTCTCCGAAACGGAGAACCTGCAGGGACCCCAATCCAGGGACCCCAATCCAGGCGCCCCAGATCCGCTGGTCCTCAGGGTGCCCGCCGGCCGCCGAGGGATGAGCCATGATGCATCGAGACGCAGTTCCCCTGTTCGCGACAGCCGCCGCCATGGTTGTCATCGCTACTCTCGCCGCCCCACCGCCCGCCCAGGCACAACCCGTCGATCCGCCTCCGTCGACCGCCGAGCTGACGGTCCTCGTCGTCGACTCCAACGGCGAGCCCGCCACGGACGCCGAGGTGCAGGTCTCGGACCTGAGGCGTCGAGCCACCGTCGACTCCGCCGGTCGGATCACCTTCACCTCCCTTCCGATCGGTGGCTACATGGTCGAGGCCGTCTCCGGCCGGGGAGGCCGGGGCGTTGGCTGGGTGCAGCTCGGGCCCGGCGAGGCCTCCGAGGTCGAGATCGTCGTCGAGAAGCACGTCCACGGCTCGGAGATCGTCGTCACCGGCAGCGCCACCGCCCGCAGCCGGCTCGATCTGGCCCAGGCGACGGGCGTTCTCACCGGCGACGACCTCTCCCTTCGGCTCCAGCCCTCCCTGGGCGAGACGCTGTCGCAGGAGCCCGGAGTCAACTCCACCTTCTTCGGCCCGGGAGCCAGCCGGCCCGTGATCCGTGGGCTCGGTGGCGACCGGGTGCGCATGCTCCAGGACGGCTTGGGAACCGGGGACGTCTCCTCCACCAGTCCGGACCACGCCGTCTCCATCGACCCGGGCGCCGCCGACCGGATCGAGATCCTGCGCGGCCCGGCGACGCTGCTCTACGGCTCGAGCGCCATCGGCGGCGTCGTGAACGTCATCGACGACACGATCCCCTCGGTTCGCCCCGAGGGCTTCGCCGGCATGGCGGAGGTGCGTGGCGGCACGGTGGCCGACGAGCGTTACGGCCTCCTGGAGCTCTCCGGCGGTTCGGGTCGCTGGGCCTGGCATCTCGACGGCAACCTGCGCGAGACCGGCGACTACGAGATCCCGGGCCGCGCCGAGGTGGCGGGCCTCGACGGCCACGCCGACGGGGAGCACGAAGAGGAGATCACCGGCGTCGTCCCCAATAGCGACATCGAATCTCGCTCCGGGGCCGCGGGCCTCTCCTGGATCGGCGACCGGGGGTTCCTCGGCGTCTCCTTCGGCGCCTTCGACACCCAGTTCGGCATCCCTGGCGGCCACGCCCACGAGGGGGGCGGCGACGCTGTCGGGGGAGGGGGCGAGGAGTCCATCCGCCAGGACCTCGAGCGACGGCGTTTCGACCTGCGAGGCGAGATCACTGAGCCGTTCGGCCCCTTCTTCGGCTTCCGGGCTCGGGTCGGGGTCGTCGACTACGAGCACCGGGAGCTCGAGGGCGACGCCGTCGGCACCGTCTTCCTGCGCGACTCCGTCGAGGGCCGGTTCGAGCTGGTGCAACGCCAGCGGGGCAGCCTCTCGGGCTCCTTCGGGCTCCAGGTCCGGGACCAGGACCTCCAGGCGATCGGCGACGAGGCGTTCATCCCGCCCTCGCAGACCACCAGCGCCGGCCTCTTCACCTTCCAGGAGATCGCCCGCGACGAATGGCGCTTCCAGTTCGGCGGCCGGCTCGAGACCACCGACAACCGCGCCGACGACCGGCCCGACCGCTCGTTCGACAGTCTCAGCGCGTCGGTGGGCGTCGTCCGGCAGCTTCCGGGCTCCTGGTCCCTGGCCGCATCGCTGGCCCGCTCCGCCAAGGCCCCCAACACCGAGGAGCTCTACTCCGACGGCGCCCACCTCGCCACCCAGGCCTTCGAGATCGGCGATCCGGACCTGGGCGAGGAGACCAGCGTCGGCCTCGACGTCTCCCTACGTCGCGGGGAGGGCCGACTCTCGGGCGAGCTCTCGTTCTTCGTCAACCGCTTCAACGACTTCATCTACCAGGCCTTCACCGGTGACTCAGAAGACGGGCTGCCGGTGCTCCAGTTCGACCAGGACGACGCGGAGTTCGTCGGCGCCGAGCTCGACGGTCGCGTCGAGCTGTGGCAGGGCGGCGAGGGCCAGCACCTCCACCTGCGCGTCACCGGCGACTGGGTGCGTGCCGAGCTCGCCGACACCGGCGAGCCCCTCCCCCGCATCCCGCCGATCCGCCTGGGCACAGGGTTCCACTACCACGGCCCCCGCTGGCAGGGAATGGCGGAGGTCCGTTGGATCGACCGCCAGGACCGCCTGGCCGAGAACGAGACTCCCACCGACAGCTACACGATGGTCAACGCTTCGGTGGGCTACCGCTTCTTCACCGAGCACCAGGTCTACGACCTGCTGCTGAGGGGCACCAACCTGACCGACCGGGAGGCCCGCAACCACGTCTCCTTCCTGAAGGACCGGGTGCCGCTCCCGGGGCGGGACGTGACGTTGTCGTTGCGGACGCTGTTCTGATTCCGTCGGCAGCTAGCAGCCCGTGGTGAAAGGCGAGACACGCTACGAGCGGCCCTCTTCTCCGGACTCTTCGTTGGGAATCCTCCCCGATTCACCGAATCGAGTGCGGATTCCCGCCTTGATTCCGAAGAAGATTGCGCGCTCTCGCTCGC
>CAJQNK010000267.1 GCA_905479655.1 uncultured bacterium
ACCTGAATCTGCGGCGTTACGCTCCTGTCGGGCTCCTCGACGTACTGACAGTACGCCTGCGTCGCCCTCGGTCGCAAGCCTTGCATCTCCAAGCACCTACGGCCCCTCGCTACGACAACCGGTGAGAAAGGCAGGCTAGGCGGTGTCCAGGTCGCGCCCGGAGAGCTCTCGCCACAGGGCGCGGAGGTCCCTCGGCACCCGGGCCGCCAGGGTGAGCGGCTCGCCCGTGTCGGGATGGTCCAGGCTCAGCTTCCAGGCGTGGAGCGCCGGGCGAGGGAAGGACGCGAGCAGCTGTCTTTCGCGCCCGTGGATCCCCTTCCACCGGTCTTCGCCGTAGACGGGGTCGCCCACGAGCGGGTGCCCTGCCCATTTCAGGTGAACGCGGATCTGGTGGGTGCGGCCGGTGCCCAGGAGCACGTCCAGCAGACTCACCGGCCCGGCGTCGGCGAGGAGGCGCAGCTCGGTGTGGGCCGGGCGCCCCCCCGGGCGGACCGCCATCTCCCGGCGTCGCGTCGGGTGTCGTCCCACCGGCTGATCGACGACCCTGGACGCCGGCTCCAGACGCCCCCACGCGAGGGCCAGGTACCGTTTCTCGACCCGTCGCTCGGCGAAGGCCGCGGCCAGGCGGCGGTGGGTCCTCGCGTTTCGGGCGGCGAGGAGCAGGCCGGTGGTGTCCTTGTCGAGGCGGTGCACGATTCCGGGGCGCCCCGGGCCGCCGACGCCCGCCATCTCCGGGTAGTGGGCCAGGAGGCGGTGCACCAGGGTGCCTGTGCTGCGGCCGGCCCCCGGATGCACCACGAGACCCGCGGGCTTGTCCACGGCGACGAGGTGCTCGTCCTCGTAGACGACCTCGAGCGCGCCGGTCTCGGGCTCGATTCGGGTCTCGCCGGGAGGGGGAGGAGGGTCGCAGGCGATCGTCTCGCCGCTCCGGAGACGGTGGGAGGCGCGCACGACCGCCCCGTCGACGAGCACCCTGCCGTCGTCGAACCATCGCCGGACCTGGTTGCGCGCCTCGTCGTAGCGCTCCGCGAGGTGGCGATCGATGCGCTCGCCAACCGCGCTGCCGGTGGCCTTCCAGCGATCCGTCACGCCTCTCCCGTCTCTCCTTCGACGAGGGGGGCCCGGTCGCCGCTCTCGTGGCCGGGCCCCAGGACATCGAGGAGCATCAGTCCGATCCCGATGGTGATCGCGGTGTCGGCGACATTGAAGGTGTGCCAGTGGTAGGTCCCGACGTAGGCGTCGATGAAGTCCGTGACCGCCCCGGCGGCGATCCGGTCCATGAGGTTGCCCACGGCGCCTCCCAGGATGAGCGCCAGCGAGACGAGCAGGGTCCGATCCTCGGCCGGGGTGCGCCAGAAGTAGACCAGGACGATGGTGAGGGCCACGATGCCGAGGGCCGTGAGCAGCAGGGTTCGGGTCATCTCGCCTTCCGCGCCCGCGAACAGGCCGAAGGCGACGCCGGTGTTGCGCACGTGGGTCAGGTTGAGACCCGGAACGACAGGGAACGGGTCGTGCAGGGGAAGCGCCCGCTCGACCCACCACTTGGTCCACTGGTCGGCGGCCAGGACCGCCAGGGAGATCAGCAGGTAGCGGAGCTTCACGGTGGGCAGGCTGCTCAAGGGGAAACCTCCTGGAACGGGCTCGAATCGACCATCGCCCGGGTCGAGCTCGGGTCGAGAAAGGCACGGATGGCGGCGGCGCTGGCGCCACCGGCGCGGGCGATGGCGGCGAGACGATCGGCTCGAACCCCGCCGAGGGCGAGGACGGGGATCCCGGAGTCGAGTCCGGCGGCCTCGGCCAACGCGGAGAGCCCGGGGGGGTCGCCCCACGCGGCCTTGCTGGGCGTGGCCCAGACGGGTCCGAAGGTCACGTAGTGAGCGCCATCCCGGCTGGCGCTCTCGACCTCGCCGGCCTCGTGGGTGGAGCGCCCCACCAGGAGCTCGGGAAACCGCTCCCGCACGACGGACGCGGGAACCCCCGTGGCCGGCAGGTGGACGCCGTGGGCTCCCGCCGCGACGGCGATATCGGCGCGACCGTTGACCACGAGGCGGGCTCCAGGCGCCAGTCGCAGGACGATCTCCCGGGCCAGGTCCAGGAGGGCCCGGTCGGACAGGTCCTTCTCGCGCAGCTGCAGGGTGTCCACCCCGGCCCGCGAGACCCGTTCGGCCCAGCGGACCAGAGCCTCGCCCGCGAGAGCGCCACGGTCGCTGATCGCCATCAGCCTAGGCGTCCGCATTCCCGCGCCGGCTCCTCTCGAGAAGCCAGAGGTCCAGATCGTGGGCTCCCCAGACGAGGTGGACCAGCCCGAAGCCGGTGAACGCGCCGCGGACGCCGGGGTGGAGGAGCGCCAGACGGAGGGAATCGACGGGGATCTGCACCACGGCTCGGTCCCAATTCGCACTCCAGGGCGCGAGGGCGAGGAGAACGCCGACCTCGATGCAGTAGAGCACGAAGAGGACCCGGATCACGGACCGGTTCGTCATCGCCGGGAGATTGTAGCCCGCCCCCGGCGGGGTCCAGTCTTCTCCCGGCCGGGCCGGGAGACGCGCGCTGCTTCGGGAGTGTCGCGGGGCTCCCTCAGCCTCGACCCCGGCCTCGGTCTCAGCCGCCGCCGCCGCCCTTCTTGCCCTTGGCGGGCTTCTGCCGTGGAGGCGGGCTCGAGCGTCGAGCGGAGCTCGCGTCACGGGAACGTGCGGAGCTCGCGTCCCGGGAACGTGCGGAGCTCGCGTCACGGGAACGTGCGGAGCTCGCGTCACGGGAACGTGCGGCGCCCGCGTCCCGGGAACGGCTGCCGACCGAGCCGGCGTTCCCCGGCGGCTTCGCCGGTTCGGGTCGCCGCGGAGCCGACGGGGCCACCGCGTTGGGGCGAGCGATCGGTTCCGGGGTGCGCACGGAGCCGGGAGACGGCCGGGTCGGCGTCGGCGCGACCGGGCTGGGCCTCCGGGAGTCGAGACCCGGGATGGGCGTCCGGGCCGTGTCCTCCCGCAGGGAGCGGATTCCGTCGACGACCCGGCGGACGACGGGTTTTCCGTCGGACTCCAAGCGTCCGGGCCGTGGGGCGATCTCCGGGCGGTTCAGCCTGTCCGGTCGGGGCGACGCCTCGGGGCGAACGGTCTCGCCCGGCAGGTCCCGACGGGGGGGCACGGATCCGTCTCGGGGATCGGTGCGAACCTGCTCCCCGCTCCCGGAGTCCGGAGGGGAGGGCCGCGTTCCCGGTTCGGGCCGGCGATACCCTGGAGCGCCCCGGGCCACGGGCTCCGTGGGTCGGCTCTCACGCCCGGGCGCGGTCTCTCGACGATCGACCCCGCGATCCCGTCGGATGCCGGCGGTGTCGATCCGAGGCCGATCGAGTGGCGAGGTCACCCCTCGGGCGCCCGCCTCCGGCTTCCTGCCCTCGGCCTGCCAGTCCCGATCCCACGTCCGCGGCGCGGGCGACCGGACCGCGTCGCGGCGCGGTGCGTCGGCGGGCCGCGTCGTGTCGTCGGAACCGACTCTGACTCCCGGTCGACCGAACGCCTGGCCTGTCACGTCGCCGGCGAACACCCGCTCCCGGACCGACCGGGACAGGTCGGACTGGCGGGCGACGAAGGGCGTGACGTCGGGCAGGTCGCCCTCGATCCTCGAGAATCGGCCGGGTTGGCGCTCCTTCCGGAGCGCGCGCATGGCCTCCTCGGGTTCGCGCCAACGGTCGCGGCCGAGACCCCGGGTGTCGGTGGTCACGAGGCCCCGCTCGAGGCCGCCGTCGCCGGCGTGACCCATGTCGCGGCCCCGCCGCACGTGCCGGCGCTGCTCCCGACGACCGAAGTGGTCGTGGGAGACGAAGTTCCAGTGGGCGAAGGCGCCGAAGCTCCCGCCGGCCCATCCGTAGACGCCGAAGCGGAGTCCGCCGCCGTATCCGTAGTAGCGGTCGTAGTATCCGGTCGGGCACCAACCCACGTAGCTGGGGCCCCAGTACCAGTAGACCCAGGCCGGCGCGAAGCGGGCTCCGGGGTACCAGGCCCAACCCCAGTAGGGATCGTAGTTCCAGCTCCCGTAGTGGTAGGTGACCCAGCCCCAGGGCTCACCGGAGACCCAGAAGAGGCCGCTCGGCGTGTACTGCCAATCACCGACGACGTAGGGGCTCCACTCGGACGAGACGGCCGGTTGCCAGGCTCTCTCGCCCTCGATCTCCACCCAGTCGCCGTGCTCGTCCAGCGGCTCTTCGTAGGTGCCGGCCCCACCGTCGCCGCGGGCCCAGCGCGCGTCGAGCTCCCGGCCCCACAGCTCGAGGTCGTCGGCCGCCGGCGCCGCGCCGAGGTCGACGCTGGACGACGCGCCGGACATCCAGGCCTCCTCGCCGGCGCGGACGATCACCGAGCCGTCGCGGGTCAGGAGCTCGGCGCCACCGCGCCGCGCCACGAACTGGGTCGATCCGCCGCCGTCGCTGAAGACCCGCACCTCGCTGTCCTCGAAGAGGTAGAGGCTGGCGCTCTCCGTATCGATCCGGGGTGCGTCTCCGGCGCGGTAGCCGAGCGGCCGCACGGCCTGCAGCTCGCCGTCGAGCAGACGGATCACGGTCAGCTGGTCGTCGGAGTCCTCGGAGTGGGCGAGCTGATCGAAGACCAGCTCGGTGGGGCCCGCCGCGCGCAGCACCAGCCCGTCGGCCAGCTCGATCTCCAGGAGCGCACCCGTCTCGATCACCAGGTGGTCGCCCGTGAGGATCGGCTGATGGAGAAGCAGCGCGCCGGCCTCGCTGGCGCCCGGATAGACCGTGACATCGCCCTCGAGGGCGCGCACGTAGCCGTAGGAGGACGGTTCGAGACCGCTTGCGAGGACACCCGAGGCTGCCGCGACGGCAAACAGCACGGCAAACGACGATGCGCGCAGGAGGCGGGAGGTCGGGGTGCGTTTCGTGGAGGTCATGGCAGTGGATCAAGATCGCAAGCGCCGTGCCATCGGCGACGGGTTCCGAGGGCCAGCCTCCGCTATACTCCGGGCGTCGCCACGGTGCCCGGCCGGGTGCCGAGATTCCGACATTTTCCTGGTGGAGGGAGGACGGCGCGGGTCGCGCCGGCGGCGGCTGTGAAGACCGGCCCTCGGGTCGCAAGACCGGAGGCCTCGATCCGGAGCTCCTGTGATGTTGAAGAAGTGGTTCGGCGGAGGCTCGAAGGACGGGGAGGATCGCCTCGAGATCGAGGATCTCTTCGTCCTGGAGCGATTCGACGAGGCGGAGAGCCGCCTCCGGGAGCGTCTGCGCATCCATCCCGAGGACGCGCGCTCCCGCCAGCGCTTGGGGGAGCTGTACCTGCTCCAGGGGCGGTCGCAGGAGGGGCAGGAGGAGTTCGGGCAGGCGGCGGAGACCTACGCCCGGGCCGGCTTCCACGACCGGGCCGTGGCGGTCCTGCGGCAGCTCCAGCGCAGGATGCCCGGCGATCCCGGCGTCGCCGCGCGAATCCGGCGTCTGGAGGAGGTCCGGCGGCTGAGTCAGCTCGGCGAGCAGCTCGTTTCGATCATCGAGAAGTCCGGGTCCCTCGGCAGCGAGCGCCCGAGCCGCCTGGAGTTCGAGCGCTTCTGGCAGGAGTTCCGGACGACGCCGCTCGTCGACGCCCTGGACCCGAGCCAGCTCGGTCGTTTTCTGGGGGCGACCCGCATCCAGCGTTACGAGGATGGTGAGGAGGTCGCGTCGCCCGAGAGCTCCACCCCGCGCCTGCTGCTGGTGGTGGCGGGCGTTCTCTCCGCGAGCGTCCGGAGGGAGGGGCGGACCGAAGCCGAGGTCCGCCGGTTCACCGTCGGAGACCTGGTGGGCGAGAAGGTGCTCCTCGAACGTTGGCACTGGCCCGCCGTCTATCGCGCCGTCGAGTCGTCGACCGTGCTCTTCCTGGACATGGAAGGGCTGGAACGGGCGCTCCTCGGTAACCCCGACCCTCGAGCCCTGATCAACGGATTGCGCTCCCAGGGCAACGATGGCAACGTGGCCCTCGCCGTGCGCAAGCTGGCAGGGAGACGCTGATGGCCCTGCTCCCCATCCGGGTGGTCCCCGATCCCGTGCTGCGCCGCCCGTGCGACGCGGTCGAGACCTTCGACGAGGACCTGCGTCGCCTGGCCGGGAACATGGTCGAGACGATGTACGCGGCGCCGGGTGTCGGGCTGGCCGCACCCCAGGTCGGCGTCTCCCGGCGACTGGCGGTCGTGGACGTGAGCGTGGGCAAGGAGAGCGGGGCGCTGCACGTGTTCGTCAACCCGCGGATCGTGAGCTCGGAGGGGAGGGTTTCGGACCTCGAAGGCTGCCTCTCCATTCCCGACCTCTCCGACAAGGTGGAGCGACCCGAGCGGATCGTCGTGCAGGCCCGGAACCTCGAGGGCGAGCCCTTCGAGCTGCGGGCGGAGGAGTGGCTGGCGCGCGCCATCTGCCACGAGGTCGACCACCTCGACGGCATCCTGTTCGTCCAACGCCTGCGGGGTCTGCGGCGCCAGCGGGCCGAGCGCAAGCTGAAGCGCTGGATCGAGAGGAACGAGAAGACGTCATGGACACCCGGCGCCGCGTACTGACATCTCTCGCTCTCCTCGGGTCGCTCGTGCTGGCGGCCTGCGGGGGTGGCGGTGGCGGGGGAGGACCGACGGAGCCTCCACCCCCTCCGCCCCCTCCGCCGCCTTCCGAGCCCCAGGTCTCGTTCGTCCCCGCCGGGGCGCCGCCGGAGGTGGGCCTCTACCTCACGGGCGATCCGGACGACCCCCTCCGGCTCGAGCTTCGGGCGGCCGGTGCGACGGATCTCTACGGCGTGGCGTTCGACCTGCGCTTCCCGGGCTCCCTGGTCTCCTACGAGGGGATCGCGGAGGGCACCTTCCTCTCCGCCGGCGGCCGCGAGACCTCGATCCAGGTCGCGGCCGAGGGCGGGGGCACGCTGATCGTCGGGCTCAGCCGTCTCGGGGACGTACCGGGTGTGGACGGAGACGGACTGCTCCTGACCTTCCGCTTCGCCGCCGCCGTGGCCGGCACGGGAGTCGTGGAGATCGTGGACAACGAAGCCTTCGACTCCACGGGCGAGCCGATTCCCGGCCTCGCGTGGGTGGCGGGCTCGATCGAGGTAGAGATATGACCGAGAGCAGCGAGGGCGGGCCGGAGATCCACTTCTACAACACGCTCGGGCGACGCCGGGAGAGGTTGAGGCCTCGTGTACCGGGCCGCGTGGGCGTGTACACCTGCGGTCCCACCGTCTACGCCGCGTCGCACATCGGCAACCTCCGGACCTTCGTCTTCGAGGACCTCCTGCGGCGTGCGCTGGAGCTCCGTGGGCTCGAGGTCACGCAGGTCATGAACCTGACCGACGTGGACGACAAGACGATCCGCGACGCGAAGGAGACCGGCAAGAGTCTCGCGGAGGTGACGGATCCGTGGGTCGACGCCTTCTTCCGCGACCTCGACCGGCTCCACGTCCAGAGGGCCCACGAGTACCCGCGGGCCACCGACCACGTGCCGGAGATGATCGCGCTGGTGGAGCGTCTCATCGAGCGCGGCCACGCCTACGAGCGCGAAGGGTCGGTCTTCTTCCGCATCGCGAGCGACGAGGACTACGGCAAGCTCTCCGGCATCGATCTCGAGGGGGTGCAGCAGGGCGAGAGGGTGGCGAGCGACGAGTACGGCAAGGACGACGCCCGCGACTTCGTCCTCTGGAAGGCGGCGAAGGAGGGCGAGCCGTCGTGGGAGTCGCCCTGGGGCGAGGGGCGACCGGGCTGGCACATCGAGTGCTCCGCCATGAGCATGCGCTACCTGGGGGAGAGCTTCGACATCCACTGCGGCGGCGTCGACAACATCTTCCCCCACCACGACAACGAGATCGCCCAGAGCGAGTCCGCCACCGGGGAGACCTTCGTGGCCACCTGGCTCCACGCCGAGCACCTCATCGTGGACGGCCAGAAGATGTCGAAGAGCCTCGGCAACCTGTACACGCTCGACGACCTCCTGGAGCGCGGCGTCGACCTGCGGGCGGTCCGCTACCTCTTCCTCTCGGTGCACTACCGTCAGAAGCTCAACTTCACCTTCGAGGCGCTGGACGGCGCCGTCGCCGCCCTGCGCCGGCTCGACGAGATGCGCTTCCGGCTGGACCACGCGCGGGAAGGGGAGGGCGGGCCGCGCCTCGCGAAGGCCGCGGCCGTCCTGCGGCGCGACTTCCGTGCCGCGCTGGCCGACGACCTCAACACCTCGGCCGCCCTCGCCGCGGTTCACGGCTTCGTGCGCAAGGTCAACGTCGCCATCGAGAAGGTCGAGCTGGGCCGGGGCGACAAGGAGGCCGTGACGAGCGCGCTGGCGGACGCGGACAGTGTCCTGGGTGTGCTGGATCCGGCCGCGTGGGATGCCGGCGGCGACACGGCGGGAGACGGTCTGGACGACGACGCCGTCGAGGAGTTGGTGCGGCAGCGCCAGGCCGCCCGCGAGTCACGGGAGTTCGCCGAGGCGGACCGCCTGCGCGACGAGCTCGTGGAGGCCGGGATCGTGCTCGAGGACACCCCGCAGGGCCCGCGCTGGAAGCGTCGTTGAAGAGCGACGGACCGTTCGATCCCGAGCTCCACAATCGGGGCCGGGGCGCCGCGGCCGAGGAGGTGGCGGCGGAGTGGCTGGAGGCCCGGGGAAGACGCGTCGTCGGCCGCAACGTCACGACGCTGGCGGGCGAGATCGACCTGATCGTCGAGCACGGCGAGACCTTGTGCTTCGTCGAGGTGAAGGCCCGCTCGTCCTCCCGCTACGGCCCCGCCGTCGCCGCCGTCGGCCCGCGCAAACAGGCCCGTCTGGCGCGCGCGGCGGCCTGCTACCTGGCCGAGAGGCCCTGGGAGGGCCCGTGCCGCTTCGACGTCGTGGGCCTCGACCGGGACGACCAGGGGGAGTGGCGGGTGACGCTGGTGGAGGACGCCTTCCAGGTAGGTGGCTGAGGGATGGACGGGATGGACCGGATGGACGGGATGGACGGGATGGACGGGGCGCGGGCCGGGGCTCTCCGCCTCCGGGGTGGCCTCCGAGAGGGGCGCTCGGGGCGGGTCCATCCCGTCCATTCTCGTCCACCCGGTCCATCGTCGAGGACCCCCTCTCGGCGCCTTGACAGCGCCTGCCCCAGCGTCTATCCTCCTCTTCCTGAGCGGGAATAGCTCAGTGGTAGAGCACAACCTTGCCAAGGTTGGGGTCGCGGGTTCGAATCCCGTTTCCCGCTCCATTCCTTACCGGCGACGTGGCCAAGTGGTAAGGCGAAGGTCTGCAAAACCTTTATTCCCGGGTTCGAATCCCGGCGTCGCCTCCACGCAAGTCCCTGAAGACAAGCGACCTTAGCGCCTCAACGAGGCGGCGGTGTAAGAGACGAGAGGGATGCCGGTGACCCCCTGGTGACCCTGGGGAGCCGTTTCGGAGGGGATCCGTAGCTGCTGCGCCGACCGTGCCATAGGTTGCGGTGGCACGGTGGCAAGGCTGGGCATGGTGCGCGATGCTCCGCGGGTGGACTCGACCAGCGGAAGCACCCCGACCACCGACCGCCAGCTCCTGACGCCACCCCAAGCGGCGGCGTACCTCCAACTCGCCCCGCGAACTTTGGCCCATTACCGCGTCCGCGGCGGTGGCCCGCCCTTCGTCAAGCTCGGTGGGCGCGTCCGCTATCGGGGCGATTCGCTGGAGGAGTGGGTCTCCTCCATGGAGCGGACCTCCACCAGCGAGGCGGCGGGTGCCTGACGCGGCGCGTGCCCTGCGCGCCATGTCAGGGGACGAGCCCCGCCACCCCGAGTCGGAGCGAGCCGTGTGCGGCGCGCTGCTCGTGCGTGGCCAGGAGGGCACCCTTAGGTTGGCGGACCTTGAGGCGTCTCGTTTATCCCCCGAGGACTTCTCGGAGCCAAAGAACGAACAGATCTACCGGGCGATTCGAGACTTGCTTCGAGCGGGGCGGCCCGTGGACGTTCGCACCGTCCAAGCGTGGCTGGAGCAGCACCACCTGAAGGCCGGTCTCGGCTACCTCAGTGGGCTGGAAGGCTATCTGCCCGACCTGGAGAGGGCGCCCGCATACGCGGACGACGTGCGTGACGCTGCGGCCCGCAGGCGGGCTCTCACGCAGCTCGGAGCCCTGGAGCAGGCCCTCCGGTCGGGCGCGGACCCTGCGGCCGTCTCGGCAGCCCTAGAGGCCGTGAGCGAGGCGGTCAGGGGCGCAGCTCCCGCCCCTCGCGCAGTCGCCCTGACCCTCTCGGAGATCCTTGACGATCCTGCCGCCCTGGAGCTGCCCCGGGTCGTGGTCCCGCGGCTCGCGTGGGAGGGGCGGACTACCCTCCTGGCCGGGCGCGAGAAACTCGGCAAGTCCACCCTTGCCGGGGCGATGGCCGCAGCCGTGAGCCGCGGCGGCACCTTCCTCGGAAGGCGGGTCGAAGCCGGGTGCGTGCTCTGGCTCCTCCTAGAGGAGCACGTCGGCGATCTGGCGCGGCGGTCCATCCGCTTTGGGGCCGACCCCAGCAACGTGTTCGTGCTCGACCATCCGACCGCGCCGCTGGAGGATCTCGGCGCTGCAGTGCGGGAGCTGCGCCCCGCGCTCACGATTGTGGACACGCTGTCAAGCGCGGTCGCCGGCCGCATCCGCGAGGCGGGTAGCTCGACGGAGTGGGTGCCGGTCCTGGCCGTCCAGGAGGCCATCGCCCGCGAGACCGGTACGGCGATCATGATCCTCCACCATTCCAGGAAGTCGGACGGCTCCTACCGCGACTCGACCGCCATCGGGGCCGGAGTCGACGTCGTAGCCGAGCTCCACCCGGTCCAGGGGCAGGCGACCGAGCGCCGGGTACGGCTTCAGGGACGGGTGCCGGTGGAGGACTTCACGGTGCGCTACACCGGGAACGACTTCGAGCTGGCGGACGGGACCGCCTCCCTGGGTGACCGCGTGTTCGCCTACGTCGCGGAACACCCCGAGTGCTCCGGTGCGAACGTCCGGCAGGGCGTCACGGGGAAGGACTCCGAGATCCTCCAGGCCCTCGCCCGACTGGTCGAGGACGGCCGGCTGGAGGACGTGGGAACAGGGCAGGCGCACTCCTACCGCGAGCCGGATCCGGTCCAGGCCCGGGCACAGGTTCGGGAACAGGTCGACCGGGAGCCGAAAGCCCCCGTGGGCACAGGCGGGAACAGGTTGGGAACAGGTTGGGAACAGCCCTCTGTTCCCGCCCCCTGTGTGGGGGGCGGGGAACAGGTGCGAGGGGCCCACCCCGAGGATCCCCAGGAGGTGGACCTGTGACAGCCGCGGTCGACCTGCTGCGCGAGGTCGCCGCGCATGGTGGGCGGTTGATTGTGCCCGAGCCTGGTTGCCTACGTCTTGTGTCGGCGTCGGCCGTGGACCCGGGCCTTGTGGAGCGGCTGACGGCCGCCAAGGGCGCGCTGCTCGATCTCCTGGCCTCCCGATGTTCGCGCTGCCTCGAGTTAGAGGCCGCTGGCGTCTCCGTCCTGCTGTGCCGGCGGTGCGGGCACGGAGTGGAGGTGGCGGATCGCTACCGCCGGGGGAGCGCCTGATGCCTCGGCCGAAGCGAAAGCTGACGCCGCAGGACTACCGCATCATCGAGGAGGCGGCCGCGCTCGGCGCCACACAGGAGCGGATCGCTTTCATCTTGGTGATGGCGCCCGCTACCTTCAAGCGCCGGCTCGCCGATGACGAACGGGCGCGGCTGGCGTTGAACGCTGGGCGAGCCCGCTTAGAGGGGGAGCAGGTCGGGAACCTGCGGAAGCTCGCGAAGGGGGACACCCGAGCCGCCCTGGCGCTCCTGGCATGGCTGGACCCCAAGAAGTGGGGTTCGAAGGACGAGCGGAAGACCGAGGCCCGGGTGCAGGTCGAGATCGTGATCCCGCCGGCGCTCAGCGCCGAGGAGTACCGGAAGGTGATCGACCTGTCACCAAAGGACACGCCACCGCAGCGCAAGGCTCTGGCCGATGGAGGGGGCGACGATGCTGGCTGAGGTCCAGCGGCGCGAGCTGCGGCTGTCGTCGTGGCAGCGCCTCGTCCTCGCCGTGACGCTGTGGTTCGACCTGGCGCTGGTCGGTGGCCGTGGTGGGGGCAAGTCGTGGCTCCTGGCCGTCCTGGCCCTGCGCCACGGCGAGATGTACGGCTGCCGCGCCCGCGTGCTGATCGTGCGGCAGAGCTTCCCGGGGCTTCAGGACCTCGAGCTGATCACTCGGGAGCTGTTCGGCGAAGTCTACGGGGGCGACGCGAGCTACAACGGGGCGAGCCATGTCTGGCGCCTCCCCGGAGGCGGGACTGTGGAGCTGGGGTGCCTGAGCGGCCCCCAGGACTGGCCCCGCTACCAGGGCCGGAGCTTCAACCTGATCGCGGTGGACGAGGCCCAGCAGTTCGCCGACCCCGGGATGCTCGACCTCTTGCGCTCGAACCTCCGCGGCCCGGCCGAGATGCCGCTGCGGTTCGTGATCGCCGCGAACCCCGGAGGCGCCGGGCATCACTGGCTCTCACAACGGTACGTGTACACCGACGCGGCCGACTGGACGCCGTTCACCGACCCGGCAACCGGGCGCACCGTTGTGCGCTGCCCGAGCACCTACCGCAGCAACCCCTACATCGACCGCAGCGCCTACGCCGACCAGCTCCGCGCCGCGACTGCGACCGACCCCGGCCTCCAGGAAGCCTGGCTCTCTGGCGACTGGAGCGCGGTCACCGCCGGCGCCTTCTTCGGCGGCTGCATCAGCTCCGGGGACATGACCGAGCCCTGGCCGCTGCCCAGAGAGGCTCCCGGCTGGTGGTCGGTGGCGAAGGGCCGCGGGTGGCGGTTCTTCCTCGCCTACGACCATGGATCGGCCCGGCCGGCGGTCGCCCTGCTCCTGGCCGAGTCTCCGGGTGGTCCCGGCCCGGACGGTCGCCCCTACCCCAGCGGCTCGCTGGTGGCCGTTGACGAGCTGGCCCTCCTGCAGGAGGGCTCGCTGAACACCGGGCTCCGCTGGACCGTGCCCGAGGTCGCCGCCGAGATCCGCCGGATGTGCGAGCGGTGGGGTGTCGAGCCTGTGGGCGTGGCTGACGCCGCGATCTTCGCCGCCCACGGCTCGCGGGACGGCTCCCTCGGCGAGGAGTTCCGGCGTGCCGGCGTCCGCTTCGAGCCCTCCCGCAAGGGCGACCGCGTGGCCGGCTGGGAGATCCTGCGTCGGATGCTCAAGGCGGCCAGCACCGGCGCCTTGGACGAGCCCGGCCTGTACCTGTCGCGCCTCTGCCGGTACTGCTGGAGCACCCTGCCGACCCTGCCGCGGGACGCCCGCCGGCCCGAGGACGTGGACACCCGGGCAGCCGATCACGGAGCCGACGCGCTGCGCTACGGCTGCCTGGCGCCCCCGCCTTACTCCTCCAGCGTGGAGGATCTCGACGACTATCTGCAGTGACCTCACCCACCATCACGAGAGGAGAGCAACGATGCCAGAGCCCCTGAAGATCGGAACCCTGACCGAGCCCCCCAGCGCGGAGGAGGCCGCCTTCCTCGCTCCCCTGGAGCCCCCAGACCCCGAGCTGGAGCGCCTCGGTTTCGACCACGCGCGCTACGAGGTCCGCGCCAGCCGCGAGCGGCTCCGGCGCATCTTCCGCCACGTCCAGACCGAGCGAGCCCGCGTCTTCCAGGACAAGCGACTGACCACCGAAGGCCACCACCAGGCCATGCGCGAGGTCGGCGCCAGGGCGCTCCAGGACCTCGCCGGTATCGACCGAACCCTCCCCAGGTGGGATGCGGCCCTGGAGGCCCTGGCCGCCAAGCTGCAGCCGCTCCAGCCGCCGGCCGACCCGGCAGCCGCAGAGCTGCGCTCGCGGGAGATCCGTGCCGCCCTGCGTGAGCTGCCGGAGCACGAGCGGCTCGGGATCTGGGAGCGTGCCGTCGAGGAGCTGGAGGAGCCCGTGGTCCGCGCCGTCCTCGGAGCACCGGGCTTCTTCAAGCTGCTGCCTGCCGAGTTCGTGGAGAGCGGCCTGCAGCGGTTCGCCGAGCTGAGGGACCCCGAGCGGGGCTGGGAGCTGGCCGCCCTGCGAAGCGACCTGGAGCTGTTGCAGCGTGAGCTGCGGGCGACGCGCCGGGCGGTGCCCCAGGCCGCCGGCATCGAGCTGGGCGCCGAGTCCGCGGCTGTGGGGGAGAGCGCGTGACCCCGGAGCCCGCCACCCGCGAGATGCTTGCTGGGGCTTTGGAGGCCGTCGCGCAGGAGATCAACGGCCTGCTGGCTCGGCGCGACCTGCCGCGAGCCGTGCGGGAGGCCCTGGGCCAAGTGGAGGCCGTCTGCCGCTACCAGCACGACGTGCGCAGCGATCACCGCCAGTGCGAGGTCGCAGCCCGGCTCCGCAAGCTGGACGCGGGCGCGTAGGCTCCGGGCGCCGGTCGGATTGCCCCCAAGCCGGGACTGGCCACCCCGGCCCGGTACCCGGGCGGCCCGGCTGCCACGCCCTCTTCACCGGTCTCGGTGTTGCCCGGGTGCCAACCGTGCCCCTCGCAGCCCCTTCGGCGCCCTGCCGCAATGGCCCGCCCCCTCCTCCCGCGCGAGGAAGTTCCCCGGAGCGCCGGCGGACTTCGAGCCGGGGATCGGAGGCCTTCGGTGGCGGGAGAAACCTGGGGCGCTGCGAGACCCTGTCCTTTCCCGCGCAGCCAAAGAGCGCTGGGAAAAGGTCCTGAATCGACGCTCCTTCCACAGCTCTTGGCAACCGGAGGGCCAGCCTTGTATCAAACGCGCACAGGAGGTACCATCTTGCCTCTGAGAGACTCTTAGAGGGAGGTCAAATGGGAACTCACGGTCAGGAGCGCCCTCCTGCGAACCAAGTATTTGACAGAAGAGCTTTGATTCCAGCTATGCGGCTGCCCCCGGAGCGAAAGCGGTCCGTTTGCCTGGGATTATTGTCGAGTTGCTTCCTGCCCATCGCGGCTCATGCTGTGACGATCACTGGCGTGACTGGCACGGAATTGGAGTTCGCGGACGGGAGTCGCTACCAACCGGCGAGTATCACCTTATCCACTTCGCCTCTCTACGAAGGACTTTGGGACGGTACTCCCGTGCAGGGACTCTTGTTAGACACCGCTGCGTTCCTTGGGTCCCACGTCGGGGAAGATGCGACCCTCCTTGAGCGCCAGGATGATCGGTACCCGCCAACAGCAGTCATTGTTCTTAAAAACGGCTCTGATCTAAGCGCGACGCTGCTTACACGAGGGCTAGCCGTCCTAGAAGAGTCACCCACTGAAGCTGAAGTACCGAGGCGTATTCGAGAACTAGAAGAAATAGAACGAGACTCGATCGCGAGTGACGATGATGAACGAAGAGTACGCCGAGCCTTTCTCCTTGGGCGCGCAGGTCGCTTAGACGAAGCAGAAGAGACGCTTCGACCCCGGCCCTTCGATTTGCATCCGCTGGCGACGAACCTTCTGAAGGCCGATATCGCAGAGTCGCGAGCCTTCGATGGCGATCCGAACAAGTGGTCCGAGGTTGTCGATTCACTCGCAAACGCATTGAAAGCCCAGCCCAGCTCAGAGGCTATTCGCGATCATCTGCATCGTCGTCTGAAATCTGGCCTTGAAGCGAGTATGGATCGCAAACTCGTAGATGGTAGAAGCTTGGCGGCAATCTATTTTCGCTTCTTCCCAGAACCGCCCCGCACCAGCGTTGACGACTTTCCACTCGCCGACGATCCAGAGCAGGCGAGGGTCAATGCGGACAAAAAGGCCGAACGCTTCCGTGCGTATGCGCTGTTCATCCGAGGAGACGTCGCAGAGGCAGCCGAAACGGCGGCGAAGAGTCTCGAAAATGTGAGCCAGCTCCACGGAGAGGAGGAGCTAGTAAGACTCGATAAGATTGCCACCTCCGGAACCAGCAAGTCTCGCCTAGACATCTATGGGCGGTTGAGGATTCTTATTAAGAACGACGCAGTCCTTAACATCGCCGACTTTTTGAGGGAGCCTGACCAGAGTGAGCTTCTGCGAAGGGCGATTCGAAGGGACGCAATTGAGGCGACGTACCTCCGCCTGGCGGGCGAGTCGATGCGCGGACGAGGCGAGACCCTCCGCGTTGGCGCCACGGTCACCGGAGGAACCGGTCTGGTGCTGCTTCTCCTTCTCATTTCACCACGCTTTCGCCATGGTTCTGCCAGAAAGGCTGTCGTCGTCCTTGGCGCTACGGCGCTCGCTGCAGCGGGACTCGCGCTCTTCGCATCGGGACGCACAGCGTCGAAGGACGAGGAGCTGGAACTAGCGCTGGGTCAGGTGCAGAGTGACCTGGCCGGACGCGAAACCCAGCTAGAGAACATCGCGGAGGAGCAGGCGGCTGCGGTGCAACTTGCGAAGGAGTTTGCACCTTGGGTCGACCGAAGCATGGCGGCTCTGACGGGCGAGATGACGGTAGTGGGCTGGAAGGCACGCAGAATCGAGGATGGCGTCTATCTTGTGAGCTCGACCTACAAGACTCGGGCAGGCGAGGAAGGTGAGCGCGGCTGGTACTTTGAAGTGCAGGTACCGAGCGGCATCGTACGGAGTGCGCTAAATGACCCGGAACTCTCAAGGCGGTACGGCTTGTCGCCCTTGGATTGACTATTCGCTCCACCGATGCTGCTGCCAACGCAGAACCACCGGAGGCGAGAAGACCCCAGCTCAAACGGCTTGCTTTGTAGGCGCCTTGCGAGGCCAGTGGGCGCAAGGGCCGGCTTGAGCCGCCGGCGAAGCCCGGCGTTCCCAGGGCAGCTTGCACCACGGGCTATTCCAAGTCCCCTCTGGCCCTCTCCCAGGTCCTAGCCTAGACCATAGACTTGGACGCCGAGCCCGCGGCGGTGGGGGCGAGCGCGTGACCCCGGAGCCCGCCACCCGCGAGATGCTCGCCGAGGCCCTGGAGGCCGTAGAGCTGGAAGTGCGGCTCCTGCTGGTGCGAAGCGACCTACCCCGGGACGTGCGCGACGCCCTGGCCCAGGTTGGAGGCCGTCTGCCGTTACCACGGGGACGTGCGCTCCAATCACCGTCAGTGCGAGGCCGCGGCTAGGCTCCGCGAGCTAGAGGTGGGCGCGTAGCTCTGGGGTGACAGCCGGGTCGCCCCGGGCCCGGACTGGCCACCCCGGTTGGGCGCCCCCGCAGCTAGCCCGGCGGCTCCTGCCGCGCCAGGGAGTTTCGCGGAGGGTGGCGCCGGGATTCGACCCGGGGGGGTCTTCGAGGAGCTGGAGGGATATGGACGCCGGCGGGCGTCAGAACTGGGACTGATTCTGCTGGATCTCCTGGATCGCTTCGTTCCGCTTCCTCATTCCCTCGAAGAAGTCGGCCATCTGAGCGAGGAGCCCCGTCATCTCTTCAAGCTGCTCTCGGCACGCGGCGACGTCCTCAGCGATCTCGTTGAGCTTCTTCTCGGTGAGGCCTTCAGCGATAACCTTCTGAATGTCGGGCATACGGTTGTCCTCTGGTGATGATTGGGCCACTAGCAGCCCGTGGCAGAAGCCGGATTCTGGTGGACTCGAGACCAGAAAAGGGCGCGGATCGTGGATTCGAGCGCCTGGCGGCAGGCCGGAGGTAGAGCTCGGCGGAGGGACAGGGAGCGGCGGCGGGCGGCTTGGAGGCGCAGGAGGCGCCAAAGAGCGGTTGTGAGGCGGTTAAAGAGAGCGGAGACGGCCGCCAGGCGGCCCTGGAGGCCCTGCGGCGTGCCGGTCCCGCACTGCTGGCGCAGGATCAGGCTGAGATTGAATCCGGCGACGTGGACCAGGAGGCGTTTGAGGATGTTGTCGTGATGTCTCAGGTGGGTACGTCGCATGCCGCCGGTCTCGTAGCAGTGAGCGAAGCCCCGCTCGATGAGCTCACCCCGGCGACGTTGCAGCCCCCGACCCTTGGCTCGTTTCATTCGGCGCCGATTCTCGTAGGTGGCCGCCTTCTCCTCGGGCTTGCCCTTCCAGTTCCTGCGCCCGCGCTGGGGCTCGGAGATATAGGTTCGGATGCCGAGCCCGCGGCAGCGCTTGAGGACCGCGTTGCTGTGGTAGCCCTTGTCAGCCACCAGCTCCGCGGTCAGCTGATCGCTCAGTTGGTCGCTGGCCATCGCATCGTCCGTCACCTGCGCCAGGTTGTCGATGACGTCGTCGAGCAACGCGTCCACCGTCTGGGTGTCGCCAGCGCTCGCTGGGTCGAGCCGCACCCCGACGATCGTCCCCGTCTCCATGTCCACCACATGCGAGGCCTTGTGGGCCAAGTGCGTGCGGCCATCCTTCATCTTGGTGATCTTGGCGTCCGGATCCTGCGGGTGCTGCCAGTCGTCGTTCGAGCCCTTGCCCGGGCGATTGCGGTCGATCTTGGCCAGATCCTGGCGCGTCGGCGTCTCGATGCCCGAGGCCTTCGCCAGGCGCTCGAGAAACTCCTGGTAGCTCTCGCCGCTGTCGCGCCGCACGATCGAGCGCAGCGCCGCGTTCGCTTCGAGCGTCGTCGAATCCACCCCCAGGGTCTTGCCCCGCAGCAGCTTGCGCCGAGCCAGCACCTGCAGCACCCAGGAGATCGGAAG
>CAJQNK010000268.1 GCA_905479655.1 uncultured bacterium
CGCCCTGACGAAGACCGACGTCGCCGCGGACGAGCTGGTGGAGCTCGCCCAGCTCGAGGTCGAGGAGCTGCTGGCGAGCGGCCCCCTGGCCGGCAGCCCGATCTTCCCGGTCTCCAGCGTCACCGGCGACGGCCTGCCGGAGCTGCGGGCGGCCCTGCTGGAGGCCGCGGTGCGCCACGCCCTGCCGGAGGACGACGGCCTGCCCGCCCGCCTGCCCGTCGATCGCGCCTTCCATCTCAAGGGCCTGGGCGTGGTCGTCACGGGCAGCCTGGCCAGCGGCCAGGTGCGGCCGGGTGACCGGCTCGAGCGTCTGCCGGGCGGCGGCGAGGCGCGGGTGCGGAGTGTCCAGGTCCACGGCGAGCCGCGGGAGTTCGCGGCCGCCGGGGAGCGCACCGCGCTGCAGCTCGGCGGCACCGGGATCGACGACCTGGAGCGCGGCGTCCAGCTCGCCGCCCCGGGGCTCTTGGAGGAGAGTCGTTCGCTGATGGTCCGCCTGCGGCTGCTCGCCGACGCCCCCGAGGCCCTGACCGGCTGGCAGCCGGCCCGGGTCCACCTGTTCGCCAGCGAGGTCCTGGGCCGCCTGCGCCCCCTCGCGGGTCCGCTCGAGCCGGGCGACGAGGGGCCCGTCGAGATCCGGCTGCGGAGCCCGGTCCCGACGACCCGGGGCGACAAGGTCGTCGTGCGCCGTCCGTCTCCCGCCGCCACCCTCGGCGGCGGCACCGTCCTGGACCCGGCCTGGCGACGGCCCCGCGGCAAGACCCTGGAGCCGGCGCTGGCCGCGCTGGAAGCCGGCGCGGAGGAGGCGCTCCACTGGTGGGTCGAAGCGGCCGGCGAGGGCGGCGCCACGACCGCGGATCTCGCGCGCCGACTCGGGCGCCCCGCAAACCAGGCCCTGGAGCTCCTGCGCGCCCTCGCCGCCGACCAACGGGTGCTGGCCGTCCCCGAGGTCCGGGGAGGCTCGGAGCGCTGGGTGAGCCCCAAGGTCCTGCGACGCATCGCCGGTCGCGCCCGCCGCATCCTGCGCGACTGGTTCGAGGCGAACCGGCTGGCCGGGAGCATGCCCAAGGCCGAGGTCGTGAGCCGGCTCCTCCCGAGCCGGGCGGCGGCCCTCGCGGACACCTACCTCGCCTGGCTCGAGGCGCAGAAGATCCTGCAGGTCGACGGCCAGGGCGTCAACCTACCGGGGCGCTCGGCGAAGCTCGACGACCGGGAGTCGAAGTTGGCCCGGGAGGCCGTGGCGGCATACGAGCGGGGCGGGCTCACGCCGCCGTCACCGACCGAGGTCCAGGTCTCCCTGGGCGCCAAACCGCAGGTGCTGGACGGCGTGCTGCGCTTCCTCGTGCAACAGGGCCGTCTGGCCCAGCTCCCCGGTGGCCTCTACTTCGCCGCCGAGCCCCTCGCCAAGCTGCGCGCAGAGCTCACCGACAGCGGTTGGGAGCGGTTCACGGTCGGCGAGTTCAAGGACCGCTTCGGTCTCAGCCGCAAGTGGGCGATCCCGCTCCTGGAGCACCTCGACTCCACCGGATTCACCCGCCGGCTGGGAGACGAACGCATGATCGTCAGGAAGAGAGGCGACTGACGGACCGTTACGACTCTCGAAGGGGTCGGACTCGCGCGAGTCGCCCCGGACGAGAAGCAGAGACACCCGATATCAGAACGACGAGGAGCCACACCATGGATTCCCCAGGAAGGATCGCCGTCGTCGGAGCCTCCGGCGACCGTCGCAAGTTCGGCAACAAGTGCGTCCGTGCCTACCAGGCCGAGGGCTGGACCGTGGTCCCGGTCAACCCGAAGGAGGACCGCATCGAAGGCCTCGACGTCGTCCCGACGCTCGAGGAGGTCGAGGGCAGCCTCGACCGGATCAGCCTCTACCTGCCCCCGCCGGTGACGAAGAAGGTGCTCGCGACGATGGACCCGCAGGGCGACGCCGAGATCTGGCTGAACCCGGGCACCGCCAACCACGAGATGGCCGAGGAGGCGCGCAAGCGAGGCCTGGACGTGGTCGAGGGCTGCAGCATCATCGACATCGGAAGGAGCCCGGCGGAGTTCTCGTGACGGGCGGCGGCGGGACTCCCCGGCGGACCTTCGGCGGCGGGCCCTCGGGGGCGAACTGCGGGGCCTTGACCACCTTGACTTGACTCCCTTGACTCGGTACTCTGGTGGCGTCATGACAACCGCCGCTTCCACCGCCGGTCTCACCCCGGCCGAGTTTCTCGAGCGGGCCACCGAGGGCTTCCGGGAGCGGCTCGCCACGCTCATCGCCAGCTCGGGCCTGCCCGCGGCCGAGCCCGGAGCCCTGGGCGAACGGGCCGGACTGGTCGCGGCCGCCGGGGCGCTGTGGACGGAGCACGCCGGACCGTTCCTCGACACCGAGGGGGTCATGGCGGTGCTCGACGGCGTGAGCAAGCAGGCGGTCTCCCAGCGGGTCCGGGCCGGCCGTCTGCTGGCCCTGCGCACCGGCAGCGGGCAGCTCGTCTACCCGCTGTGGCAGTTCGTCGACGGCGGGCTGCTGCCGGGCCTGCCCGACGTGCTCGAGGCGGCGGGCCTCGACCCGGACCGGCCGGCGACCGGCTGGACCGTGGCCTCATGGCTGGCGACGGAGGACCCGGATCTGGGCGGCGCCCCCAGGACGCTGCTGGCCGCCGGCCGGCTCGGGCCCGTGCTGCGGGCCGCGCGGGACGTGCGGGCCGAGCTGGGAGCGGACGAGCGGGCGGAGGCGGCGGGCTGAGCGCGAAGCCCCGGGGCCCCGGCGGAACCCGGGCGGGCAGCGGCCTCGCCCCGCCCCCCCACGACCCGGCGGCCCTCGCCCGGTTCCCCCGCACCCGGCGTCTACCCCGGGTCCTGCATCGCCTCTCGGAGCACCCGGAGCCGTGGTGGTTCTCGTCGGCGGAGACCGGCGCGGGCCGTTTCGACCTGCCGGCGCCCGAGGGAACGTGCTATCTGGCCGACGACCTCGCGACCGCCCTGGGCGAGAAGCTGCTCTGCCGCCCGCAGAAGCTCGTCCCACTCCAGCGTCTCCGGGAGCTCCACCACGCCCGCCTCCGGGTGCGCAGCGCCCCCCGACTCGCCGACCTGACCTCGCCCCGCGCGACGGGCTTCGGCGTCAACGCGGAGATCCACACGACCCTGAAGTACTCACGGCCGCGGGCCTGGGCGCTCCGTCTCCGTCAGGCGGGGGCGCCGGGGCTGCGCACCGCCGCCCGCAGCGACCCGTCGGTCGAGGGGCGCTCCGTCGCCCTCTTCGGCGCCGCCGGCCTCCACACCCGGGCGCCCGCCGGCTTCCGGACCCGGGTGGCGCCGCTGAACGAGGATCGGGCGGTCGAGCTGCTGGAGGAACGGGGTGTCCGGGTGGTGCCGATCCCCTTCGACCTGCCGACCGTGGCGCCGCCGCGGCGCGGGTGATGCCCGAGCCTGAGCATCCCGCCCCGTCCGCCTGCCGGGGCGGCTCGGAGCGCAGCGCCTTCAGACCACGTCGAGCGCGGCCTCCGCCCGCCGCACCAGCACCCGGGCCGCCTGGCCCAGGGCGCCGAAGCGCGGGTCCTTCGTCCGGCCCCGGCGCCAGCGGACGTAGATCTGTTGGGCGATGACCGCCACCTTGAACAGGCCGAAGGCGTAGAGGAACGCCGGGTCCGGCAGCTCGCGGCCGGTGGCCTCGCGGTAGCCGTCGACCAGCTCTCGGCGGGTCGGCATCCCCGGCAGGTGGGTGGGGCCCGAGCGCCAGGGTTGGAGCTCCTCCGGGTCGCCGGCCTCGACCCAGTAGCCCAGGGTCGTGGCCAGGTCCAGGGCCGGGTCGCCCACGGTCGCCATCTCCCAGTCGAGGACGGCCCGCACGCTGGAGGGCTCCTCCGGGTCGAGCACCAGGTTGTCCAGCTTGAAGTCGTTGTGCACGACCGCGGCGCCGATCTCCTCGGGGCAGCGCTCGGCCAGGCCGGCCAGGAGCCCTTCCGCGTCGGGCCGGTCGTCGGTCTCGGCGGCCCGCCAGCGATCGCTCCAGCCGTCCACCTGGCGGCGGACATAGCCCTCGGGTCGGCCCAGGTCGCCCAGGCCGACGGCCTCCGGATCGAGCGCGTGCAGGTCCGCCAGCCTTTCGACGAAGGCGTCTCCCAACCGTCGGCAGGCCTCCGGGTCGAGATTCAGTCCCGGGGGCGGGTCGCGTCGCAGGATCACCCCGGGCACCCGCTCCATCAGGTAGAAGGGGGCGCCGATCACCGAGTCGGCGGCGCAGGCCGCGACCGGTCGCGGCACCGGGTACCGGCCGGCCAGCGCCGTCAACAGCCGATGCTCCCGCAGCACGTCGTGGGCGCCCTTCACCTCGCTCCCGACCGGCGGCCGGCGCAGGACGACCTGTCGCCCGCCGATCGTCACGAGATAGGTGAGGTTGGAGAAGCCCCCGGGGAACTGGCGGACCTCGATGGGGCCGGCCGGCTCCGACGTCTCCCGCTCCCACCAGGTCGAGAGGGCCTCGACCGGCAGCTCCTCGCCCCGGCGCACCGCCGCGGGCCCGTCGACGGGCGCCGGCCGCGGGTCGCTCACGCTCCCGAGCCCCCGGGGGTCCCTCCGAAGCGCTTCAGCATCGCCCGGGCCACCACCTGCCGGTGGACCTCGTCGGGGCCGTCGTAGATCCGCGCGGCCCGCTCGTGACGCCACAGCCAGGCCAGGGGATCCGGGGCGAGGTCGGTCACCCCGAGGCCGCCGTGGACCTGGATCGCCCGGTCCAGCGCGTCGAGCATCACGCGGGCCGTGAACACCTTGATCATGGAGATCTCCACCCGCGCCCCGCGGCTCCCCAGCCGGTCGACGGCCGCCGCGGCGCGACGCACCATGCCCCGGGCGGCCTCGAGCTCGATGGCCGTGTCCGCGATCCACTCCTTCACCACGCCGCGCTCGGCGAGCGGCGTGCCCGGCGCCAGCTCGCGCTCCGAGGCCCGCCGGCACAGCGCCTCCAGCGCCCGCTCGGCGATGCCGACCCAGCGCATGCAGTGGTGGATGCGCCCCGGACCCAGGCGCTCCTGGGCCATGCGGAAGCCCTCGCCCTCGCCACCCAGGAGCGTCCCCGCCGGCACGCGGCAGCCCTCGAGCACCACCTCCCCGTGGCTCGCCCACCCGGAGCCCGCCTCCCCCATGACCGGCAGGTTGCGCTCGAGACGGTAGCCCGGGGTGTCCGTGGGCACGATGAACAGGGTCGCCCGGCGGTGGCGCTCGGCCTCGGGGTCGGTCACCGCCACCACCACGGCGAAGGCCGCCCCCTCCGCCGAGCTGGCGAACCACTTCCGCCCGTCGATCCGCCAGCCGTCGCCGTCGCGCACGGCGCGCGTGTCCATCCACACCGGGTTCGAGCCGGCGCGGCCCGGCTCGGTCATGGCGAAGCAGCTCCGGATCTCGCCCCGGGCCAGCGGTTCGAGGTAGGTGCGTTTCTGGTCGTCCGTGCCGTGGTCGATCAGGAGCTCCAGGTTCCCCGCGTCGGGCGCCTGGCAGTTGACCGCGTAGTGCCCCAGCGGCGAGCGTCCGAGCACCCGCGCCACCTCGGCGAACTCCGCCAGCGGCAGCCCCAGACCACCGAGGCTCCGAGGAAGCTGCGGCGCCCACAGCCCCTCTTCGTGAGCCGCCGCCCGGACCTCGGCCAGGGCGGGCTCGACGACGGCGAATCCCTCGGCCAGGAACCGCGTCTCGAGAGGCAGGACGCGGTCGGCGAGGAAGCGGCGGTAGCTCTCGAGAAGGTCGGTGTCGTCCATCGCGCCCTCCTATACCGTGACTCGTGCGACTCCCGGACGAAGGGTAGCGCGTTCGCGGACCGGGGGTAGGATCGCTCGATGACCCCGTTGAAGAGAGTCCTCGTCCTGGTCGCCGCCGTGGTCGCGCTGGTGGTCGTCGCCCGCCTGTTCGTCTCCGAGCTCGGCTCCGAACGCGGCGACGACGGCCCCCCCGGCGTTGTCCTCGCCCCGCCGCCGACCGTGCCGGTGACCCGGCTCGGCGAGGTCGGCCGGGCCGAGGCTGCCCGCCGGCTGTTGGAGTTCCTCGGCCCCGGGGGCGCCGGCGGCCCGGCCGGGGTGCACTTCTTCCCCGGCGACGGCCGGGAGCTCTACTGGTTCGTCGAAGGCGGGTCGGCCGGGGACCCGGTCCTGGTCGAGCGACGCTCCGGGCCCGGCGCCACCCGCGTCGAGACGAGATGGCCCGGGCCGGTCGAAGAGCGCCTGGTCTGGGCCCGGGAGCACGACTCGCTCGAGGCCCCCCAGCTCCCGGCGGGCGAGTCGCACAACCTCTACCACTGACAGTCCCCCATGCTTCTCCCGAAGCACCCGGGGGGATGGAGACGGGTCATGAAGGACCTTCGTCCCGACGAGAGTGGCCAGGGATTTGCCAAGTCAGTCGCCCTCTCCGGTATTTTGTTGGGGCCGTCTATGTCTACGAGCGCTACGCAGGCGGCAGGCTCGGTGCGGGAGAAGAGGTACACGGTGCCGGCGTTGCGGCCGAGGTCGTCGTCCTGGTGAACCGCGACGATGCCGGTAGTTGGCGGTACTCCTCGCTCGCCGTCTTCGTGCCGACGAGCCGAGCTTGGCCAGCCGTGAGATCCAGATGCTGCCACTGGAGCCTGAGGACTTCCCCGATGCGCCAGCCGGTCCAGAAGGCCAGTCGGATCGCTTCGCAGGCGACGCTCGTGTCGTGGTCTCCGTTTCCCGATCGATGGCCGCCAGGAGCCGCCGCATCTGCTCAGGAGAGAGCATGACCTCCTTCCGAGCGCCGCGGCGTGCTTCGGCGTAGCAGGATGTGGCCAGGGGAGGTCCCGGGCACTTCGGAGAGGACAGGCACTTCGGAGAGGACAGCCTCCTC
>CAJQNK010000269.1 GCA_905479655.1 uncultured bacterium
CCCGACGTCCTGCTGTGCGACGAGCCGACCGGCGGCCAGGTCTTCTACCGCGACCAGGAGCTGACCCGGGCCGACGAGTCCGAGCTCACTCGCTACCGGCGGTTCCACGTGGGCTTCGTGTTCCAGTTCTACAACCTGATCCCGAGCCTCACGGCGCGCGAGAACGTGGCTCTGGTCACCGAGATCTCCCGCGACCCGATGCCCCCGGAGGACGCCCTGGCGATGGTCGGGCTCGACAACCGTCTCGACCACTTCCCCTCCCAGCTCTCCGGCGGCGAGCAGCAGCGGGTCGCCATCGCCCGGGCGATCGCCAAGCAGCCCGACGTCCTGCTGTGCGACGAGCCGACCGGCGCCCTGGACATCCAGACCGGCGTGAAGGTTCTGGTGGCCCTGGAGCGGATCAACTCCGAGCTGGGCACCACCACCGCCGTCATCACCCACAACGCGGCCATCGCCCAGATGGCGGACCGGGTCGTACGCCTGGCGGACGGGCGCATCGTCTCCGCCGAGAGCGTCTCGCGCAAGCTCGAACCCACCGAGCTGAACTGGTAGGCGGGCCGTGCGAGCCATCGACCGCAAGGCGTTGCGCGACCTCTGGGGGATCAAGGGCCAGGCCCTGGCCATCGCCCTGGTCATCGCCTCCGGCGTCGCGATCTACATCATGACGCTGTCGAACTCCGATTCGCTGCGCTTCAGCCAGGCCGTCTACTACGAGGACAACCGGTTCGCCGACGTCTTCGCCAACGCCAAGCGCGCGCCGCGGGGCCTGGTGCGCCGGATCGAGGAGATCCCGGGGGTCACCGCCGTCGAGACGCGGGTGGTCGCCGGCGTCACCCTGGACCTCGAGGGGATGCCGGAGCCGGTCGCGGGCCGCCTGGTCTCCGTGCCCGAGGGCCGACCCGCCCGACTCAACGACCTGACGCTGCGCCGGGGCCGGCGGCCGGCGCCGGGACGGGTCGAGGAGGTGGTGGTGCACGAGGCCTTCGCCGAGGCCCAGGGGCTCGGCCCCGGCGACACCTTCCACGCCATCCTCAACGGCCGCCGCCGGGAGCTCACCGTGGTGGGCGTCGCCCTCTCGCCCGAGTACGTCTACACCGTCCAGCCCGGCGCGATGCTGCCCGACGACCGCCGCTTCGGGGTCCTGTGGATGAACCGACGCGCCCTCGAGGCGGCCTTCGACATGGAGGGCGGCTTCAACGATGTCTCGCTGCGCCTGCTCCCCACGGCCTCCGGCCCCGAGGTGATCGCGCGCCTCGACCGGCTGCTGGAGCCCTACGGCGGGACCGGCGCCGTCCCCAGGGCGCGCCAGGTCTCCCACTGGTGGGTGAACGACCAGCTCGAGCAGCTCGAGGGCATGGGCCGGGTGATCCCGCTGATCTTCCTGGGGGTCGGCGCGCTGCTGCTCACGGTCGTGCTGAACCGGATCGTCACGGTCCAGCGGGGGCAGATCGCGGCGCTCAAGGCCCTCGGCTACTCGAACTTCGCCGTCGGCCGCCACTACCTGCTGTGGGGCCTGGCCATCGCCGCCCTGGGGGCCGCCCTCGGCGTGCTCTTCGGGATCTGGCTCGGGCGCGCCATGCTGGACCTGCAGGCGCAGTTCTACCGCTTCCCCGAACTCATCTTCCGCCTGTCGCCGCGGGTCGTCCTGGGGTCGCTGGCCGTCAGCCTGGGAGCCGCCGTCGTCGGAGCGCTGTCGGCGGTCCGACGAGCCGTCGCCCTGCCGCCGGCCGAGGCGATGCGACCCGAGCCACCCGGACACTTCCGGCGCACGCTGCTGGAGCGCCTGGGGCTCGGGGCCCTGCTCACCCAGCCCGCCCGCATGGTGGTGCGCGGGCTGGAGCGCAGGCCGCTGCGCGCCCTCGCCTCCATCACCGGGATCGCCTTCGGCGGCGCGATCTTCATCGTGGGGATCTTCTCCCTGGACGGCATGGACCGCATGCTCGACGTCCAGTTCGGCGTCGCCCAACGCCAGGACGTCTCCGTGACCTTCGTCGAGCCCGTCTCCGGCTCGGCGCTGTTCGAGATCGGGCGGCTGGCCGGGGTGATCCGCGCCGAGCCGACGCGCTCGGTGCCGGTGCGGCTGCGCTTCGGCCATCGCTCGCGCCAGTCCGCCATCAGCGGGATGTCGCGAGACGCCACGCTGCAGAGGGTGATCGACGCCTCGCTGCGCGAGGTGCGGCCGCCGGCCGACGGGCTGGTGCTCTCCGACACCCTCGCCCGGGTTCTGGGCGCCGGCACGGGGGACACCGTCATCGCGGAGATCCTGGAGGGGCCCCGGCCGCACCGCGAGATCGAGGTGGCGGACGTCGTCGAGGAGTACATGGGGGCGTCCGCCTACATGGACCTCGACGCCCTCCACCGCCTGATGCACGAGGGCCGCAGCCTCTCCGGCGCCAATCTGCTGGTGGACGCCGGCCACGTCGACGAGCTGTACCGACGACTCAAGCGCCTGCCGGCGGTGGCGAGCGTGACGCTGCAGTCCGCCACCCTCGAGAGCTTCGACCGGACCGTGCGCGACATGCTGAGCGTCACCATCTTCTTCAACGTGCTGTTCGCCGCCGTGATCGCCTTCGGCGTCGTCTACAACACCGCGCGCGTCTCGCTCTCCGAGCGCGAGCACGAGCTGGCCAGCCTGCGGGTGCTCGGCTTCACGCGGGGCGAGATCTCCTCGATCCTGCTCGGCGAGCTCGCGGTCCTCACCCTCCTCGCCGTACCCCTGGGTCTCGCCCTCGGCTGGGCGCTGTCCGCCCTCACCGTGGCGGCCTACGAGACCGAGGTCTACCGAATCCCCCTGGTCGTCAGTCCGCGGGTGCTGGCCACGTCGGCGATCACCGTGATCGTCTCGGCCGTGGTCTCCGGCCTCGCCGTGCGACGGCGACTCGACCGACTGGACCTCGTCGAGGTCCTCAAGACCCGGGAGTGACGCCATGAGCGAGCGCACGAGACTCGTGACGAAGAGGATCTTCACCTGGGGTCTGCCGGCCGTGCTGCTGGCCGGCCTGGTGGCGATCGCCAGGAGGACGCCGCCGGAGGAGGTCGACCTCGCCGTCGTCAGGCCCGGCGACCTCGTCGTGACCGTCGAGGACGAGGGGAAGACGCGGGTGCGGGAGCGCTACGTCCTCTCGGCGCCGGTCGACGGCACCCTGCTGCGCGTCGAGCTGGAGCCCGGCGACCCGGTGCGCGCCGGCGAGACCGTGGCGGCGACCTTCGTGCCGCGGGACCCGACGCTGCTCGACGCCCGCAGCCGGGCGGAGGCGGAGGCTGCCGTCTCGACCGCCCGGGCGGGCCTGGAGAAGGCGCGCGCCGAGCGCAGCCGGGCCGAGGCCGAGCTGGCGAACGCCCGCACCGAGCTGGAGCGCCTGACGCGTCTCCGCGCCGAGCAGATCGTGGCGCAGGAGGCCCTCGACACCGCCGCCACCCGCGCGGACACGCTGGAGTCCTCGGCCCGGGCCGCCGCCTTCGCCGTCGACGCCGCCGAGCACGAGCTGGCGCGCGCGCGGGCGGCCCTGGTCATCTCCGGGGACGCCGACAACGACTCCTCGGCCGCGGTCGAGCTCCGGTCCCCGGTCGACGGCGTCGTCCTGCGACGCCTGCGGGAGAGCCGGGCGACCCTCCCGGCGGGCGAGCCCCTGGTGGAGATCGGCGACCCGGGTCAACTCGAGATCGTCGCGGACCTGCTGTCGAGCGACGCCGTCCGGGTGCGACCCGGGCAGAGGGCGGAGATCGTCCGCTGGGGCGGCGACCGGACGCTGGCCGCCGTCGTGCGGCGGGTCGAGCCCTCCGGCATCACCAAGATCTCCGCCCTCGGCGTCGAGGAGCAGCGGGTGGACGTGGTGCTCGACTTCGTCGGCGACCCGGGGTCATGGAGCGCCCTGGGCGACGGCTACCGGGTGGAGGTCGCCATCATCACCGACAGCGCCGAGGAGGTGCTCGTCGTCCCCACGAGCACCCTCTTCCGCTCGGGCGAGGCGTGGGCGGTGTGGGCCGTCGAGGACGACCGGGCGGCGCGGCGCGAGGTCGAGCTCGGCGCGCGCAACGGCTTCGACGCCGAGGTCGTCGCGGGCCTGGCGGAGGGCGACCGTGTCGTCGTCCACCCCGGAGCGGGCATCGAGGCGGGCAGCCGGCTGGTCGAACGCAGCCCGTAGACGGCGCCCCGGGGGGCGGCTGCCTCTCCTCCCCGGACGGGTAGGACGCCCGCGACCGGCCTACCCGCCGGAGCGTGGCTCCCGGGGTATCCTCAGGGTAGGCTCCGCCCATCTTCCGTACCGTGTCTTCCAGGGAGATGGGAAGGACTTCGTTCATGACGCCGACGCTGACGCCCCCGCGACCCGCCCCGCGGACAGGATGGGCCTCGCGGATCTCGCTACTGGCCACAGCCGCGCTGCTCTTCCTGACGGTCTCCGGCCTCCTGGTCACGTTCGCCCCGTTCCACGCGGCCATCCAGTGGTCGGTGCTGCTCCACGCGGGACTGGGCCTCCTGCTCCTCGCGCCCCTCGTCTGGTACTCGCTGGCCCACTGGCTCGACTACAAGCACTTCCAGCTGTCGGACACCGTGTTGCTGGGGTACGTCGCGTTGGCGGCGCTCCTCGTCTGCCTGGTGTCGGGTCTCGTCGTCACCTGGCAGGGCCTCTTCGGAGTGCGCATGTCCCCCCCCTGGCGCCAGGCGCATCTCTGGTCGACCTACGCCCTCGTCGGCACCGGGGTCGTCCATGGCTGCATCGTCTTCATCCGGTCGCGCAAGCGATCGCCGAAGCCGTCCGCCCGACCCCTGGTCGCCGCCTCGCTCCTCGCGACCGGCGCCGGACTGGCACTGACGTGGGTCTGCGCAACGCTCTACCCCGGGCAACGCTACGTCAACGAGTTTCCCGAGGACTACAACTACCTCTATGGCGAGGACCGGCCCTTCGCCCCGAGCCTCGCGCTGACCGAGAGCGGCGGGGCCTACGACGCCGACTCGCTGGCCGGCTCCGACACCTGTGGCACCGCGGGTTGCCACAGCCAGATCCTCGAGGAGTGGCGCCCCTCGGCCCACCGCTACGCGGCCATGGACCCCCTGTTCCAGAAGGTGCAGAGCGTGATGGCGGAACAGAACGGCGCCGAGTCCACACGCTACTGCGGTGGCTGTCACGACCCGATCTCCCTGTTCTCGGGGACGAAGAACATCTTCGTGGACGACCTGACGGGACTCCAGGGATTCCAGGAGGGCATCTCCTGTCTCGCCTGCCACGCCGTTCGCGAGACCGACCTCCAGGGCAACGCCGACTACGTCGTGACCCAGCCGCCCAGCTACCTGTGGCAGTGGCGGGAGAAGGGAGCCGGCAAGCGTCTCAGCGACTTCCTGATCCGCACCTACCCCGACCAGCACAACGAGCTGTCGAAGAGGGTGTTCAAGGCGCCGGAGTACTGCGCGGCCTGCCACAAGCAGTTCATCGACCAGGAAGTCAACCGGGTGGGCTGGGTGCAGCTCCAGAACCAGTACGACAACTGGAAGGCCAGCCACTGGTTCGTGGAAGGCGACCCCACGAAGACCATCGAGTGCCGCGAGTGCCACATGCCGCTGGTGGAGTCCGAGGACCCGGCCCGGGGCGACGACACCGACTACAACCGCAGCCCGGGAGACGGCCTGCACCGCAGCCACCGTTTCATCGCCGCCAACAGCCTGGTCCCGGCGCTCCTCGAGCTGGAGGGCTGGGAGGAGCAGGTTCGGCTCACCCAGGAGTGGTTACGCGGGGACTTCGAGATCCCCGAGATCGCCGACAAGTGGCGCGACGGGCCCGCCGTGACCCTCGCGCTCGACGTGCCCGAGACCGCGGAGCCCGGCGGCAAGCTCCCGATCCGTGTCGTGATGACCGCCAACAAGGTGGGCCACGACTTCCCGACCGGCCCCCTGGACATCATCCAGAGCTGGGTGGAGCTCAAGGTCTACGACCCGGTGGGAGTCGAGATCTACTCCTCGGGCACGGTGGACGAGGGCCACTTCATCGAGCCCGGGAGCTTCCTGTTCAAGGCCGAACCGGTCGATCAGTTCGGCAACCTCATCGACCGCCACAACCTGTGGGAGATGGTGGGCGTGCGCTACCGGAGGGCCCTGTTCCCCGGCTACTCGGACACCGTGGAGTACCTGATCGACTGCCCCACCACGGTGGCGCGCGCCGAGGACGTGCAGGCGCGAATGAAGGCCTGGGAGGAGCAGGTGTTCGAGCTGCCGGAGCCGGACGCGCCGGGGAGCTACACGGTGAAGGCTCGGCTGATGTACCGCAAGGTCGATCAGTTCCTCATCAACTTCCTGCTGGGCGAGGACTCGGGCCTCACCGCCCCCGTGATCGAGATGACGACCGCCGAGGCGACCATCCTGGTCGGCGAGGAGCCCGAGCTGGCGGCCTCGCTCACGCCAAACACGCCGACCCCGGCACCCGCCGGCTGAAGCGGACACCCCCTTGTCACGCTCTTCTCGCAAGCCCATCGGCCGCAGGCGTCGGCGCCTGCGGCGTACCCTGAGTTTCCTGGCCGCCGGCGGCGTCGTGGCGCTCGCCGCCGGCCTCTGGCTCTGGTGGTCGAGCCGCCCCGTGGTGCGGCAACCCGGCGAGAAGCTCGAGGAGATCACCTCGCGGCTCTCGCGGGACCTGCCGGAGGACGCGCCCCGTCCGAACTTCGTGGACGCGGGAGAGGCGGCGGGTCTCGGCGATTTCCGGACGTGGACCGGTGAGCGCACCTCCCAGCTCCCCGAAGACATGGGCGCCGGCGTCGCCTGGGGCGATTTCGACGACGACGGGGACGACGACCTGTTCCTGGTCGGGGCCGGCGGACCGCTCGGGAGCGCGGAGGTCCCACGCGCCGAGTCCGTCCTCTACGAGAATCTCTCCGAGCGCGGAGCCCCGGTGACGTTTCGGCGTTCCGCGGCCTTCCCGGAGACCCGGGTCCAGGGGATGGCGGCCGCCTGGGGCGACGCCGATGGCGACGGCCGCCCGGACCTCGCCCTGACCGGCTACAACGTCCTCCGGCTGTACCAGAACCTCGGCGGACGCCTCGAGGCCAGCCCGGCGCTACCCGACCTGCCGGGTTACTGGGCGGGCGCCGCGTGGGGAGACTTCGACGCCGACGGGGATCTGGACCTCTATGTCTGCGGCTACGTGCGCTACGTGGAGGACGCGGGCAGTTCGCGCCAGGTCTCCGACCAGTACGGGACGGCCGTCCCCTACACCCTGAACCCCGCGGCCTTCGAGCCCGAGAGGAACCTGCTGTTCGAGAACCTGTCGACGCCGGGCGAGCCGCGCTTCGAGGAGGTCGCCGTGCTGTGGGGCGTCTCGAACCCCGGGGGCCGCAGCCTCTCCGCCCTGTGGTGGGACTTCGACGCCGATGGCCGCCTGGACCTCTACGTCGCCAACGACATCTCCGACAACGCCCTCTACCTGAACCGTGGCGAGACCTTCGAGGACGCGGGTCTCTCGGCCTGGGTGGCCGACTACCGCGGCGCCATGGGGCTGGCGGCGGGGGACTGGAACCGCGACGGCGACGACGATCTCTTCGTCACCCACTGGCTGGCCCAGGAGAACGCCCTCTACGACTCCCGTCGCGTCGACCTGCCGGCGGCTCCGCTGGCCTTCTCGGACCTCGCGGCGCCGCTGGGCCTGGGCCAGGTGGCACTCCAGTTCGTCGGCTGGGGGACGGCGATGGCCGACTTCGACGGCGACGGCTGGCAGGACCTCGTGGTCGCCAACGGCAGCACCCTCGAAACGAGCCGGGACGGCAGCGCGAAGACGCTCAAGCCCCAGCGCTCCATGCTGTTCTGGAGTCAGCGCGGCGAGCACTTCCACGACCTCGCGCCCTACCAGGAGCAGCTCGCCGAGCCGCGGGTCTCCCGCGGCCTGGCCGTGGCGGACTACGACCGCGACGGCGATCTCGACCTGCTGATCGCGCGCCTCGACGCGCCGTCGCTGCTGCTCGCCAACGAAATGCAGAGCGGTCACTGGATCGCCCTGAAGCTGCGCGGCGAGACCCTCTCCTCCGGTGACGGCTCGACGGCCATCGTCGAGGTCGGAGGGGCTCGGCTCCGGCGCACCGTGGGCGGCGTCTCCTACCTCTCCCAGAGCAGTCGGGTGCTCCACTTCGGCCTCGGAGACGTCGACCGGATCGACGGAGTCACCGTCCGTTGGCTGGGCGGCGGGGAGCAGAGCTTCGGCCCGCTCCCGATCGACGGGTTCTGGGAGCTCACCCAGGGCGTGCCCGAGGCCCGACGGCTACCGGCCCGCGGCGCCGTCTCCGGGGCCGACGACGGCACCGCACCGGCATCGACCGACGCAGCGGCCGACGAGCGAACCCGCCGGCTGGCGTTCTGGGAGACCCAGCGGGCGGCCATGGACGCCTTCAAGCGCGACGGCGACTGTGAGGCCGCGGTCCCGCTCTTCCGCGAGGCGCTGAGTCTCGACCCGGGCCACGAGGACTCCAGCTACTACCTGGCCAACTGCCTGGCCGACCTGGGCGACGTCCCGGGCGCTCTCGAGGAGCTGGATCGACTGCGCGGGATCGACCCCGGGAGCCACCGGGCGCACAAGCAGTGGGGGGTGCTGCGCGCCATCTCCGCCCGAGACGAGGCCGACCTCCTGGCCGCCGAGGCCGCGCTCGAGCGGGCCCACGAGATCAACAAGGAGGAGATCGGCAGCCTCCAGGTCCTGGGCGAGATCGCCGTGTTGCGCGGCGACGACGACCTGGCCCGCCAGCGTTTCGAGTGGGTGTGCCAGACCCACGCCCGGTCCGTCGGAGCCCTGTTCCTCAGGGCCTACCTCCGATGGAGTCAGGGAGACGTGGCCGCCAGCCGTGAGCTCCTCGTCGTCGCCCGCGAGGCCCGCGGGGCGGACTGGAAGCCCGAGGGGGCGGTGGCCGAGGGTGACGTCAGGATCCGCATGCACCGCGAGGGCAGCCTCCTGGCCGACTACTGGGAGCACTGGGACGGAGGCGTCGACGATCCCGGGTCGGTGTTCGCTTCCCTGCACGGGGACCTGATGCGGCGCCGTCCGAGCTCGTGAGAATCCCCCGGGGCCTCGACGGCGGCGCGAGAGGCGATCGCCGCGGGCGCTTCCTTGGTAGGCTGGTCCGCGAGGCCTCGTGGCCGCCGGCACGCGCGGCTGGCCGAGAAAGGAGTCACCCCATGAGTAGAAACGTCCTCTCGATCCTGGTTCTGGCGCTCGTCGCCCCGGTCGCCGCCGGAGCCGGCACGGTCTTCGACGTCGTCGTCGAGGAGCTACCCTCCGGCAAGACGGAGGCCAGTCGCCTCTCCCTGGAGGGGCGCGACCTGCGGATGGACCAGATCCCCGACGGCTCCGACCCCAGCACGACGATGATCTTCCACGGCGCGGCCGGGGAGATCCTGGCCATCGACCACGGCCGCCGCGAGACCACCGTCATCGACCGCGACACCATCGACGGACTCGGCGACGCCATGGCCGGGATCAAGGCGCAGATGGAGCAGGCCATGGCCGGCATGCCCACCGAAAAGCGCCAGATGATGGAGCAGGTGATGAAGCAGCGGATGGAGGGGATGGAGGGGATGCAGGGGATGGGCTCGCCGGCCGTCCCGATCGAGATCCGGAAGACGGGCGAGACCGGTTCGACCGACCGCTGGGACTGGACGAGGTACGAGGCCTGGCGCGGCGACGACAAGGTCGCCGAGTTCCTGGTCGCCGACTGGTCCGAGCTGGGCGTCGACGAGAGCGACTTCGGCGCCTTCGAGGACATGGCCGCCTTCTTCCAGGAGATGGTCGACAGCCTGGGCGAGAGCACCGGCATCCGGCTGCCCGTGCAGAATCCCTTCGCCGAGTTGGGGAAGGTCGGGGGCTTCCCGGTGGTGACCCGCCGGTTCGAGGGCGGCACCGTGGTCCAGGAGACGACGCTGCGCTCCGTCGAGTCGCGGAGCCTCGATTCCGGGCTGTTCGCGGACCCCGGCTACCCGCAGAAGAGGCTGGAGATGCCCGGCCGGTAGGAGACGGCCGCCGGGCGGCTCCTCAGGTCGGGAGGCCGCTGCTCCGTCGCAGGTACTCGGTGAGGACCGCGTCCGTGGTCCTCACATGGGTGCGGAACCAGGCCGTCAGGCGGCGCACCGCGTCGGCGGTTCCCGTCGTCTCCCCCTCGAGCACCGCGCGACCGAGCTCTCGCAGCTCGTCCAGGAGGCGGTCGTGCTCCTGCTGGTGGTCGTCGTAGGCCGGGTAGGCGTGACGACGCATGAGGATCTGCTCGCCCAGGAAGTGGGCGTTGGTCACGTCCTCGAGGCGTTCGAAGAGCCTCCTGGCGCCCTCCCGGTCGCCGGATTCCACGGTCTCCTGAAGCTCTTCCAGAACCTGCTTCTGCAGGGCGTGCTCGTCGTCCATCTCGCCGATGGCCTGCCGAGCGTGCTCGTCGGCGCTCCGGGTCATCCAGGTCTCCTCGTAGGTCGCCTCTATTGTACCGCGCCACGCGTTGGGTCGGCCGAAGGCACCGCAGCGGACGCCTCCTCCTTTGTCCTACAGCGGCAGGAGAACTCCACCGCTGCCCGACCGCCCGCGCTCCGACTAGGCTTGGCGACAGAACCATCGAGTGGGGCCGTTCTCCCACTCCGCCACGCCGCGTCTCATGGACTCCTTCAGCCCAGCCTCGTCCCCCCGAACGTCGGGGCGCTGGCCCGCCGCCGGCCGGCTCCCGTACCCGTCCGCCGTCGCCGGCGTGGTGATCCTGGCGCTCCTGACCGCCCTCGACCTCGGGGGGCACGTCGTTCTTTGGTCGAACCTGATGTGGCTGCTCGCGGCGGCGATCGCGACCGTCCAGGCGCTGACGGCAGCGGACGCCTCGACGCCGGAGGCACGACGGATCCAGCTCCTCTTCCGTTGGAGCGTCGGGACCTACCTCGCGGGCCAGGTGACGTGGGCGGTGCAGACCGCCGTCGACTTCCAGCCGATGCCCGGGCCGTCGGACGTCGCCTTCCTCACCAGTGGCGGGCTCGCGGCGTGGGCCTTGCTTCGGGTCCTCCGCGAGCAGATCGCACCCGGCGAGCGGCGCTTCGTAGCGATGGACGCCGGGGTCATGATGTTCGCGGCCGCCGTCGCCCTCGTCGCCCTGCGGACGGCCCCCGCGTTCCTCGACGACCCCTGGGTCGCCCTCACGCTCCTCGCCTACCCCGTCGTCTGGACCCTGCCGGCCGCCAGCGCCGTCCTCGTCGTCCTCGGGTCCCGCGATCGATCGATGCCGGTCGAGGGTCGGATCCTCGTGCTGGGGTGGCTCGCCATCGGCCTGGGCTTCCTGGGCTGGACGGAGTTCGAGGTTCGGGGCCTCATCTTCCCCGGGCACGTCGTCGACTACCTCTACCCCCTCGGCCTGCTCCTGGTGGGAAGGGGCCTCGCCTCCTGGAGGCAGGTCTCGGGAGAGCTCCTGCGGATCGAGCCGAACGCCCGCAGGCTGCTCGACGCCCTGCCGATCGCCTGGATCGCCGCGGCGGTCGCGAGCTACGGCTTCAGCACCTACTCCGGTGGTCCCGACCAGCACCATGGGCTTCTCGACCTCCTTCTGGCCGCTCTGGTCGCGCTCGTCACCGTCCGCCAGTACCTGCTCGCCCGACGACGGCGGCGGCTCCTCGAGAGGGAGCTCGAAGCCAACGCGCGGGCCGACGTCGCGCTGGCCCGGGAGCGCGCGACCCGGGAGCGTCTGGAGCTCATGGCGAACACCCTCGACGATGCCTTCCGCATCACGGACGCGG
>CAJQNK010000270.1 GCA_905479655.1 uncultured bacterium
ACGGTGTGGCGAAATGAGGCGTGGACCCTTCGGGGGATTGCGACGCTCTTCACGACAGGCGCGGAGGTGCTCCACCTTCTCGGCGAAATGAGGCGTGGACCCTTCGGGGGATTCTGGCGGTGAGTCACGAACGCTCCGGTCGCGTGCTGCAGCGCCATGTCGGTCGCGGCCATCAGCCGCACGAGCTCGCGGGGATCTCGCGGTAGGTCATCAGGCGGCCTCTCGCAACCAGTCCGACGCGACCGGAATCACACTCCCGTCACACTGAGGCGCGACTACCCGCCATTCCCTGGTACTCTCCGTTGCGGCACGCGAGCCGAGATCGCCCGTAAAACGGGGCGTTCGGGTGCCCTGGAGTGCTACCGAGCAGTGCCCTCACGAGACTTTTAATCCGCCGGTCCAGGGTTCGATCCCCTGACGACCCAAGGGTCTCGACGAGAGCGTACGGAGCCCTCTCTACGGCGAGCCCTGCCGCGTCTATCGCGCCCGGCGTCATCGGCCGAGGCTCCCCGACCGGCGGGGATCGTGGCGTTCACGGGCCTCTCGGGCCACTTCCACAGGCTCCGGCCGCCCGACGACGCGCTGATGCTCTCCCGCTTCAGGGTTCTGCTGGGGCCGGGTTGCGCTCGCCGAGGCCGTGGGTTCCGCCGCAGAGCGGGCAGGGGGTCGGCTCGTCGACGTTGCTCACCGAGTGGGCCACCGGCGGGATCGACCGCAGGAAGGCGTAGAGCGCCGACAGGTCGTCGTCGGTCAGCCCCTTGTAGAACTCGCAGGGCATCAGGTGGTTGAGCTCCCGCGCCCCGACCTTGCACGTGCGCATCACCTCCTTGAAGGTCGGCTCGTCGTAGTACGGGATCCCGGTGACGTCGGTCGTGAGATTGGCCGTGGCCACGGTGCCCCAAGGCCCGGCCAGGATCCGTCCGCCGGCGAAGCTCAGCTCCTGGATCGGCGCGCCCGCAGGGCTGAGCGGGGTGTGACACTCGACGCACAGCCCGACCGTGGCGAGATAGCCGCCGTAGGCGACCGGGTCGGACGGATCCGGTGCGGAGACCGGCTCGGTGAGGGGAGGAAGCTGAGGGATGGTCGCCCAGACCTCTTCCGCGATCTCGGTGGTGGCGAGATCGTTCTCGATGGGCTCCAGGGTGCGCAGGTAGGCTACGACGGCCGCCGTGTCGTCATCCGACATCGCCCGGAAGAAGAAGTAGGGCATGACCGGGAACAGCCGGGTGCCGTCGCAGCCCGTCCCCCCCCGGATCGCCCGCGCGATCTCCTGGTCGGAGCAGTCGCCGAGCGTGTGGGGTGTGATGTTGCCGCCTTCCGAAGCGCATGGCACCTAGATCCAGCACCCGATCCAGGTTCTCAAGGAGTCCTTCGCAACTTCTTCGGATGCCCGCTCGTGGGGAAAAGGGCCTTGCTCGTGACTCCCTTCCTGGGTAAGCACGCAGTGCAGTCTCTGATCTTCGAGAGGACGCCGCACCGTGCGGCGCGGCGCGCAGAAGTGGGCGCGCCATCAGGGAAGTTGCGCGTAATGCCCACACGGGCGAGAACGGCAAAGGAAGGGAAGGAGCATCCGATGAAGGGAGGAACATCTTGGGCTTTCGCGGTCACGGTGATCGTCGCGACGGTAGCGCTGCCGGCCACCAGCTGGTCGCTTGGCGTTTGCCTGGAGGCAACGGACTCGTGCACCGACTACTACTTGGAGATCGTCCCCGAAGCCGGGGACATCAACCGGGTCCACGGTTACGAGTACGGGTGCGGCACGGACCTGGACCTCGTCAGCGGAACGATGCGCCGGACTGGAGGAACGGCCTACATCGGTCTTACGGGCAGCAAGGGAGGCGTCTTTGACAGCGGATATGTGTACCAGGCCAACTACGTCATCGAGACCTTGAGCCAGTCGGGCACCTACGAGTTCTTCTCCACGTACCTAGACGCCGGTGTTCTGTCGGGGAGCGGTGGGGGCGGGACCGCGATTCTATTCATCTGCTCCGATCCGGGTCAGCGTGCCGATGAGGAGGGGTGAGGGATGAGTGATCGCAAGGTGCACCGGCACCGCTGGTGGTGGCTGCTCAGTTCGAGGGGGAGCCACCGGGATTGCCTCGAAGAACCGTGGCGAAGGTCTGTCGTCCTGCTCTTGTTCGGCATGATGCCGTTCGCCGGGAGCTCGACAGTCGTGACGCCAGAGTCAGTCTTGATGGAAGAATACGAGTTGTTCGCCTCCGACGGCGACGGGTTCGATTTCTTTGGCACGGCTGTGGCATTGAGCGAGGACTTGGCCGTCGTGGGGGCGCCCTTGGCCGACGACCCGGCGAATTCGGCTGGTTCAGCCTACGTCTTTCAAATGGACGAGACGGGCGTCTGGATGGAGGTCAGCAAGCTCATCGCCTCGGACGGGGCGGGATCTGACGAGTTTGGTCAAGCCGTTGCTGTGAGTGGCGACATCGTGATCGTCGGAGCTCCACTGGATGACGACGCCGGCTTCAACTCCGGCTCGGCTTACGTCTTCGAGCGAGACGAAACGGGGTCGTGGGTCGAGGTGGCCAAGCTCGTTGCGTCGGACGGGGCAGCCAACGCGAACTTCGCTGAAGCTGTTGCCCTCCAGGGAACACTGGCGGTCGTCGGCGGGGAGGATTTTGGAGGCCTCGGTTCCGCCTACGTGTTCGAGCGCTTCGAGAATGGGACCTGGGTGGAGCGGGCCAAGCTGGTGGCATCGGATCAGGCGCCGGGAGACGCGTTCGGCTTCTCCGTCGCGCTCAGCGAGCCGACTATCGTCGTCGGCGCCTTCCGCGACGACGACGCGGGCTCCTCGACCGGCTCGGCCTACGTCTTCGAACGGGACCAGATGGGGCAGTGGATTCAAGCTGCGAAGCTCCTTGCGTCCGACGCTAGCGCCGGTTCGAGCTTCGGACGCTCCGTGGGGGTGAGTGGAGATCTTCTGGTCGTCGGAGCCTTCGATGAGGACGACCTGGCGTTCGCTGCGGGCGCTGCCTATGTCTTCGAGCGCGGCGATACCGGCGCTTGGGGAGAGGTTGCCAAGATCACGGCGTCCGACGGAGCGTCCGAGGACCACTTCGGTTGGTCGGTGGCGCTGAGCAATAGCCACGCGATCATCGGAGCCCCGGACAATGACGACCCGCAAGTCGACTCCGGGTCCGCCTATTTCTTCGAGCGCGACGATCCTGGCGGCTGGGTCGAGGTGGCCAAGCTCGGTCCTTCGGACGGCGGGCTCTCCAACGGCTTTGGAGAGTCCGTCCAGGTAAGCGCTGGCCGGACGGTGATCGGAGCACCGCTGGCCGATGGTCGCGTTGGCAACTCCGGCTCGGCCTACGTGTTCACGCTGTCGCACTCGATTGGCGGTACTGGCCTTTGCCTGGAGGCAGTCAATTCCTGCAACGACTACTACTTAGAGCTTGAGCCTGAAGGTAGTGGCCTGTTCCGCCTTCAAGGCTACGAATACGGGTGCAGGCGAGACAGCCGCCTGGTGGACGGAACGCTCCGCCGCGTGGGCGACACGCTCTACTTGGGCCTCACGGCGAGCAACGGCCAGGATTCTGGCGACGGGCGCCTTGCCGGCCGCAACTACGTCATCGACTTCGTGACCCAGGAGGGGACGTACGAGTTCGTCTACAGCTATTCTGAGGGTGGGGTCCTGCAAGGCGTCGGTGGTAGTGGGTCCGCTGCCCTTTCGAGGTGCTCTGACCCAGGCGAGTCACCGCAGTCGATCGGTCGGGACGAGATGAGTCGCCAGTAGGTTCTCGACCGGCCCCGGCGCTAGGGCCGAACCTCAGCAAGCTGTGGCCGCCCGGGTTGGAGGGTCCAGGGGCGCTGCCGCTTCCACGGAGCGAGGCCTCTCAGGGTGCACTCAGGGTGCAGTTCGGGGCTACCGGGGACAACCCGACCTCCCCATCGGCCACGGGCAAGCGTGCACAGAATCAGAAGGTTTACGAGCGCCCGTGGGAGACGCCGGTAGGCGCCCGCTAGGACTCCTAGTCCCCCGGTCCAGGGTTCGATCCCCTGACGACCCGGGGTGAGCGTGATCACCGTAATCGGTGGAAGACTGGCTGATTCTGATCACGGGCAGCGAGGAAAGGGGGTGCTTGTCCATCGCGTATCCTGATCAGCGCTAACCTCCATCTCCTCAGCAGGTTGCGACGATTCCTCTCGGCATGGTTCTTGCTGTCCACGTGTCGAAACTACTCAGGCTCGTCATCATCCCGCGCCGCAGGCGCGGTCCGGGGCTCCGATCCCCATCGATCCTCGTGATCGGACTGCCATCGATTACCGTGACCGCTCTCACTTCGTCATGATCTCGTTGTGGGAGAGCGAGGAGGCCATCCGGGCCTTCGCCGGCGACGATCTCGAGAGGGCTCGCTACTACCCGGAGGACGCGGAGTACCTGTTGGAGCTCGAGCCTCGCTGCACCCACTACGAGGTTCTGAAGGGGCCGCCGGCCAGCGAATAGACGAGGCCTGTGGAGGGAGCGGGCATCTTCTCGGCGCCGCGCGCTCTTCCCGCATCTCCGCTGGCGTCACCCGCTGGGCGGCTGAGCGGCTGACGGGCCCTACTCCCAGCGGAAGACGCGCCGGGCGACGGCGACGCAGATCACCAGATTGGCGAGGAGCGCGAGGAGGGCGACCCACTCGCCGGCCCAGCCAGCGCCCGCCCAGGCGCTGCGCAGCAGGTCGACGCCGTGGGTGAGGGGGGAGAGGAGGGCCACGGTCTTCCAGGCCCCCGGAAGCGCCGCGACGGGGAAGAAGAGCCCCGAGATCGACAGCAGGGAGTAGAGGAGGATCGAGCCGACGGGCTGGGCAAAGCGCGCGGTGCGGACGACGGAGGCCAGGACGAAGCCGAGCGAGAGCAGGCTGAGACTGACGACGATCACGGCCCCGAGGAAGCTCCACGGCGCGGCGGGTGGCGGGCCCGTGTAGAAGCGCCGGCCGGCGACCACCAACAGGAGCAGGGTCACCGAGGTCAGGACCAGCTTGACGAGGACGTGGGCGCTCAGGATGACGAGCGGCGACAAGGGGGTCGCCTTCAGGCGCTTGAGGATCCCGCCCTCGCGGTAGATCGCCAGGATGGTCGTGAGCGAGAGGACGGCTCCGATGACGACCAGCAGGACGGCGAGGATCGGCAGCTCGCTCGACACGAAGGAGGGCGCCTCCAGGTCGCGGGTCATCCACCGGCCGAGGAGGGCGAACAGGATCACCGGCACGAGGACCGTCCCGATCACCCCCATGGGCTCGCGCACGAAGATCTTGATCTCGACCCAGGTGAGCTTGGCGAGTTGGGCGGCCGAGCGGAGCATCAGACGGGCCCTGCCGATCGATCAGTCACGGATCGAATGCCCCGTGAGCTGGAGGAAGACGTCCTCGAGGGTGGGCGTCTCGGTGCGGAAGTCGGTCACCCGCAGACGGTGCTCGGCCACACGCTCGATGACGTTCGAGATGAAGTCCGGGCCGAGGCCGGTCAGGCTGAAGCGCTCCCCGTCGTGGACGATGGCCGAGACGCCGGGCACGCCGGAGAAGAGCTCCGGGGTGGCGGCGTCCGCGGTGGAGAAGTGGACCGTGCGCTCCGGACAGTGCCGGCGGACGAGCTCGGGCGCGGTGCCGATCTCGATCAGGCGGCCGTGCTCGATGATCGCCACGCGGTCGCACAGGCGCTCGGCCTCCTCCATGAGGTGGGTGGTCAGGAACACGGACTTGCCCCGCTCCTTCATGCCCAGGACGAGCTCCCAGATTCGGCGTCGCGCCTGGGGGTCGAGGCCGGTCGTCAGCTCGTCGAGGAAGACCACCTGGGGATCGTTGACCAGGGCCAGCGCGATGAACAGCCGCTGCTTCTGGCCTCCGGAGAGGTCCATGAACTTCGTCTCGCGCTTCTCGGTGAGACCCAGCTCGGCGAGCAGCCCGTCGGCGTCGACGGTCTCGGGGAAGAGCGTCTTCCACAGGTCGACCGCCTCCCAGACGCGGATGCGCTTCTGGAGCTGCGCCTCCTGGAGCTGGACGCCGATCCGGCGCAGCAGGTCGTCCGACCGGTCGGCAGGGTCGTGGCCCAGGATCCGGATCACCCCCGCATCCGGCTTCCGGACGCCCTCGACGCACTCCATCGTGGTCGTCTTGCCGGCCCCGTTGGGCCCCAGGAGCCCGAAGATCTCGCCCTCCTCGACCTCGAACGAGACGTCGTCCACCGCCACGAGCGGACCGTAGGCCTTCCTGAGGTTCGCGACGGTGACCACCGGCGGCATTTGGGGATCGTAACGGATCGGCGGATGCCGCCGGAGCGGTCGGCGCCTCGCGCGGGCACCCCTGCTGGGCAGCGGCTGTACAAAGCGGCCCCGCGATGTAAGGCTGTCGAGCGGGGCGAGCACGAGGAGCGGGCAGGGCGAGCACGAGGAGCGACGGGCGCCGGTATCCGCGCGCGCCGCAACGGAGGAAGGAACCGGCGCCATGAAGGCCTGTATCGGGATCCGTCAGGAGAACGCGTACGACGAGGAGAAGCGAGCGCCGCTGGCGCCCGACCACGTCGCCATCCTGGTGCGGGAGCACGGGCTCCGCGTGGTCGTCGAGCCATCGGCCAAGCGCTGCTTCCCCGACGCCGAGTACGAGCAGGCCGGGGCCGAGGTGTCGCCGGACCTCTCACCCTGCCGGGTCGTCTTCGGGGTCAAGGAGATCCCGCCGGCGGACATCCTCGCCGGCCAGGTCTACTGCGCCTTCTCCCACACCATGGCCGGCCATCCGTCGACGATGCCGATGCTGGCCCGGATCCTGGAGTCGAAGAGCACCCTGATCGACTACGAGCTGGTGCGGACCCCGCACGGCCGCCGGGTCATCTTCTTCGGCCAGTTCGCGGGCTACGCCGGGATGATCGACGCCCTCTGGGCGCTCGGCCGGCGTCTCGAGTGGGAGGGGATCCGGACGCCGCTCGGGGAGATCCGGCCGGCCTTCGAGTACGAGAGCCTGGTCGCGGCCCAGTCGGCGATCAAGGAGGTCGGCGCGAGGATCCGGCGGGACGGGCTGCCGCCGTCCACCGCTCCCCTGGTCTTCGGCATCACCGGCCAGGGCAACGTCGCACGGGGCGCGGGGCGGATCCTGCGACTGCTGCCCACCGTGAAGCTCCAGGCCGACGAGCTCGTGGAGTTCTCCCGCGCCGGTCGCTTCTCCAACGGCTCCGTCTACAGCGTCCAGTTCCGGCAGCGCGACCTCTACGAGCCGAAGGAGTCGGGTCGCGAGTTCAGCTGGTCGGCTCTCCACCGGCGACCCGAGACCTATCGCAACCGGTTCGAGAAGTTCGTTCCGTTCCTGTCGGTGCTGGTCAACGGCATCCACTGGGAGTCCGAGTTCCCGCGACTGGTGACCCGGGACTTCCTGCGGTCGCTCTACGGCTCCGACACGGCCCCGCGCCTGCGGGTGATCTCGGACATCACCTGCGACGTCGGTGGGTCGATCGAGGCGACCGTCAAGACGACGCCCTCGGGGCACGCCGCCGCCTACGTGTTCGAGCCGCGGTCCGGAGAGGTGCGGGACGGCGTGGGCGGGGCCGGTCCGGTGATCATCGCGATCGACACTCTGCCGAGCGAGCTGCCGAAGGAGTCCACGACCTCGTTCGGAGACGCGCTGACGCGGTTCGTGCCGGCGCTGGCGGGCGCCGACTACCGCGCCGAGGACGCCTCGGATCTGGGGCTTCCCGAGGAGATCGGCAAGGCGGTGATCGCCCATCGGGGCCGCCTGACCGAGCGTTTCCGCTATCTCGAGCCGGCCGTTTCGGGCGCCGGTTGATCCCCGGACCCGGCCGCCGGTCTTCTCCGAGCTCCGATGGACCGACGACCGGGGTGCGCGGGCGGGGCCGGGACCCACGGTCCCTCGGGGCGGTCGGGGCGCGCCCGTCCTCCGGTCGTCGGTGGTATGGTCTGGAGGATGAGTGAAGACATCGGGACCGTTCTACGACAAGCCCGGATTCGAGATCTGCCCCAGCGCCGCGTGAGCGTCGTCGGCCCCTCGACCTCCCTCGGCGAGGTGTACCGGATTCTCGACGAGGAGCACAGCGTGGCCGTGCTGGTGTGGGAGGAGGGGAAGCTGGTCGGGATCTTCACCGAGCGGGACATCCTGAACCGGACCGCCCTGGAGGGCGATCCGGCGACGCCGATCGAGCGGCTCATGAGCCCGATCAAGGCGAGCGCCAAGGCCGACGACCGGCTCGCGGACGCCATCGCGGTCATGCACGACCGGGGCTTCCGGCACCTGCCGCTGCTGGACGAGGGCGGCGGCGAGCTGGGCCTCGTCGGCGGACGGGACGTCCTCAAGCTCCTCGCCGCCCACTTCCCGGAGGAGCTGCTCAACCTGCCGCCGCGGCTCGACCAGCAGATGACTCGGTCGGAGGGCGGCTGATGCGCTGCCCGAACTGCGCGACGGAGAACATCGACGGCGTCGACCTGTGCGAGGAGTGCGGCACGGATCTGGCAGGTTTGGACCTGCCGGAGGCCCAGGGGGGCTGGTCGGGGCGGCTGCTGACCTCCCGCCTGGCGGATTTCGAGGTCTCGGAGGCCGTCGTCGTCGCCCCCGAGGAGACCGTCTGGGTCGTGATCGAGCGGATGCGCCAGGCCCAGGCCGGCTGCGTCCTGGTGCGCGACCAGGGGAAGCTCGTCGGGCTGTTCAACGAGCGCCACGTGCTGACGCGGGTCCTCCGGCCGGGACTCGACCCGGCGGCGACCCCCGTCTCCGAGGTGATGAGCCCGGACCCCCTGTTCCTCTCGCCGCACGACCCGCCGGCCTACGCGATCCACTGCATGGTCGAGCGCGACTTCCGTCACCTGCCGCTGGTGTCGGGAGGCGAGATCGTCGGCTACATCTCGGTGCGCAACGTCCTGGCCCTGCTACACAGGTGGGTCCTCGCCCCCGTGCCGGCCTGAGTCCCGCACGGATCGCCCTCGTACCGCCGAGCGACCCGCAGGCTCGCACCCGACCCCGCCGCCTTCATCCCGTCTCCGTCGGCTCGATCGGCGTTCCGGGCTCCCTCCCGGTCTCGGCTCGCGAGCCCAGCAGGGAGCGCACCCTCCGCCGGAGCTGCCCCGCGGTGAACGGCTTCTGCAGGAGTTCGACCCCCTCGTCGAGGATGCCGTGCCGGGAGAGGATCCGGTCCGTGTACCCGGAGATGAAGAGGACCTGCACGTCGCCCAAGCGGTGGCGCAACCTGCCGACGAGCGAGGGTCCGTTCATGTCGGGCATGACGACATCGCTGATCACGAGGCGCGGCAGCTCCTCGAGCTGTTCGAGGCGGTCGATGGCCTGGCGACCGTTCGCGGCCGCCACCACCGTGTAGCCGTCCTCGCTCAGGATGAGGGAGAGGAGCCGGCGGACGGATCTCTCGTCCTCGACGACCAGGATCGTGCCGCTGGCGGCCCCCGGCGGCGCCGCCTCGTCGTCGTCTGCCGGCGTCTCCTCGCGGGCTCGAGCATCGACCAGGGGTAGGTAGATGCGGAACGTTGCGCCATGCCCGGTTTGGCTGTAAACCCCAATGAAGCCCTCGTTCTGCTTCACGATGCCGTACACGGTGGACAGGCCGAGCCCGGTTCCCTCGCCCGGCCCCTTGGTGGTGTAGAACGGCTCGAAGATCCGCTCGATCTCGCCCGGCTCGATGCCGCAACCGGTGTCGCTGACGACGAGCCGGTAGTAGCGGCCGGGCGGGATCTCGAACTCGCCGTCGATCAGCGGTTCGCGCAGCTCGAGGATGTCGCATTCGATGGCCATCGTGCCGCCGTCGGGCATGGCGTCCCGGCAGTTCACGGCCAGGTTGATCAGGATCTGCTCGAGCTGGCCGGGGTCGGCCAGGACGAGAGCGGGCTCGCTCGTCAGCTGGACCTCGAGCCGCAGATCCTCTCCCAGGAGCCGCTTCAGGATCCTGCTGGAATCGCTGATGATCGACGACGGGTCGATGGGCCGGGGATCGCGCACCTGCTGGCGGCTGAACGCCAGGAGCTGGCTGGTGACGCGCGCGGCCTGCTCGGCCGCCGCCCGGATCTCGTCCAGGGACTCGTGAATCACCCCCGAACCGGCGCGTGACTCCGCCGCCGCGATCTCGCAGTTGCCGAGGATCGCCGTCAGCAGGTTGTTGAAGTCGTGGGCCACGCCTCCCGCGAGACGACCGATCGCCTCCATCTTCTGCGCTTGGCGGAGTTGCTCCTCGCTGCGCTGCAGGGCCTCCTCGGCCTCTCGTCGCTCCGTCACGTCGCGCGACGTCACGATCACGCTGGGAGGGTCTTCGCGGGTCGCCGCGCCGACCGCCTCGAAGTGGCGCCAGGTACCGTCCTTGTGGAAGCCGCGGTAGTCGACAGCATGCAGTCTCGTGGGCTCCTCGATGGCGCTGCGCAGCACCTCGCGGACGCGCTCGCGGTCCAGGGGATGCACGAAATCCAACGCCTTGCGCCCCTCGAGCTCCTCGGCCGAGAGCCCCAGCACCCGTTGCGTCGACGGGCCGACGAACAGGACGTTGCCCTCGGCGTCGAGCTCGGCGACCACATCCGAGACGTTCGAGAGCAGCCGCCGGAAGCGCTCCTCCTGCCGCCTGCGCTCCACCTGGGAGGCGTGGCGCTCGGTGATGTCGACGGCGCTGATCACCGCTCCGGTGACCTGGTCGGAGTCGTCCGTCACCGGCACCGCGCTCAGCACGATCCGGCGGACGTCGCCCTGGGGCTGGCGGTAGAGCAGCTCGCGCTGGCGTGTCGTCTCGCCGTGCTCGAGGGCGCGGATGACCGGCATCTCCTCCAGGGCGAGCTGCCGCCCGTCGGCCGGGTCCCGAGCGTCCCAGCTGACGTCCCGGCCCCGCGTGCCGACCAGCGTGTCGCGGTCGGCGCCCCAGATCTCGGCGGCCGCCCGGTTGGCGAAGACGACCACGAACTCACGATCGACGTAGAGGATCCCTTCGAGGGTCGCGTCCAGGATGTGGGCCACCAGCTCGCGACTCTCCACCAGCTCCCGTTCGCGCCGACGTCTCTGGGAGATGTCGCGGACGACGCTGACAGCGGTCGACCGGTCTTTGGTGGCGAAGAAGACGGTGTGCTCGGTGGCGATCTCGACACCGTCGCGCCGCCGCATGAGGTGCTGGGTTCGAAAGACGCCGTCCTGCTCCAGCTTGGGGAAGCCGCGCTCCTCGAACGCCCGGAACCCCTCGTCGTCGACGTGCAGGAGGCGCGTGGATCGACCGATCAGCTCGTTCTGCGGGTAGCCGAAGAGGTCCTCCGCCGCGCGGTTGCATGCCGTGATCTTCCGCGTTCGCACGTCGACGAAGAGGACGGCGTCGCGGAGACCGCCGAAGACGCGGGCCAGGCTCTCGCGGATCACCTCGAGGTCGGCGTCCGAGCGTTGCCGGAGCCTCGTCTCCCGGGTGATCAGGAAGTGGATCAGCGCCGTGCTCAGGCCGACGAACAGCAGTCCCTTGCCAATACTGAGGCCCAGGATCTCGTGGTCGCCATCGGTCCCGAGCATCCAGAGGTCGCCGAGGAGGATCCAGGCGGCTCCGAAGAGCGCATACTGGAGCGCGACCTTCAGAGGTGGGCTCATCGCATGGGGGCTGTCGAAAAAGGGGATCAAACCACTATCGTAAGGATTATAGCGTCTGCGGGACCTCGCGGGAGTGCCGCCGCGTCGTGGGTCGTGGCCCTCGGACAACGCGCCGCGGTGCATGCGTCGTGAGTGGCGGCTGCCCCTCAGCGTGGCTCGACGATCAGGTAGACCGAGGTCGTCTCGCCGACGTTGAGCACCTCGTGCCACGCGACGCCCTCGCTCGACCAGTGGTATCCGGTGGGCAGGTCCACCTCTCGGGTACCGCCGGCCGCGTCGGTGATCCGCATCCGCCCGCCCGCCAGCACGTAGCCGAAGTGGGGCGCATGGAAGTGACGCTCGTGACCGACACCGGGCGGGAAGGAGCAGCGCAGGACGCGCTGTCGGTCGTCCTCGTGGAGCCGCTCGCAGACCGGACGGCCGTGCCAACCCGCGGCCAGGGGGTCGGGCAGCTGGGCGCCCGGAACGGGTTTCCGGGCCGCGCTCGGGGTCGGCGGCGCCTCCACGCCGGCCGGGGCCCCCGTGGCGGGGGCGACGGCCAGGGCCAGGCACAGGACGGTGGCGGGGCGGAGGTGTCGGATGGCGTCTCCCGGGGACGCCGGCGATCTTAGCCTGACCTTCTCGCCGGGTGTCGCTCAGATCTCGTCGCGGGTCCGCTGACGGCGCCCGCCGTCGCGTCCCGGCCGTCGGTATACTCCCGACGCCTTGATCCCCCCGACGCCGCCCATCCCCTCTCCCTCCGACGCATGAGCGAACCCGCGAGCCTCGACTGCTACGCGGACGAGACGCTACGCCGCCTCGTGCCGCGGCTGGAGGAGCGCTTCGCCTTCCGCGTCGAGGAAGGAGAGTGGGAGGGGTATCTGCAGCGGGTGTACACCCACTTTCCGCGGCTGTTCGCCCTGCTGCACGGGCTCTACGGTCACGAGTACGACTTCTTCTACTATCTCGACGACATCCTCGGCACGGCGACCAAGGCGTGGATCGAGAGGTCGGGGGAGCTCAAGGCGCTCGACGGGCTGCGCGAGGCCGACCCCCACTGGTACCAGTCCCACCGAGTGGTCGGCGCCATGGCCTACGTTGACCTGTTCGCCGGCGATCTGGCGGGGTTGCGGGAGAGGATCCCCTACCTCATCGAGCTGGGGGTGACCTACCTGCACCTGATGCCGCTCTTCCATTCGCCGGAGGGCGACGACGACGGTGGCTATGCGGTGTCGAGCTACCGCGAGGTGGATCCGAAGCTCGGCTCGATGGAGGAGCTCGGTCAGCTGGCGACCGAGTTGCGACGCCACGGCATCAGCCTGGTGCTCGACTTCGTCTTCAACCACACCACCGACGAGCACGAGTGGGCTCAGGGGGCGCTGGCCGGTAAGGAGGAGTACCAGGAGTACTACCGGATGTTCCCGGACCGGACGATGCCCGACGCCTTCGAGCGGACCGTCCGACCGATCTTCCCCGACGAGCATCCGGGCTCGTTCACCTACCGCAGCCGGATCCGTCGATGGGTCTGGACGTCGTTCCACAACTACCAGTGGGATCTTAACTACGAGAACCCGGCGGTGTTCAACGCCATGGCCCGCGAGATGCTCTTCCTGGCCAATCAGGGCGTCGAGGTTCTGCGCCTCGACGCGGTGGCCTTCCTGTGGAAGCGCCTCGGCACGAGCTGCGAGAACCTGCCCGAGGCCCACGCGCTGATCCGGGCGTTCAACGCCGTGGCGAAGATCGCCGCCCCGGCCCTCGAGTTCAAGTCGGAGGCCATCGTCCAACCGGACGAGGTGGCCCGGTACATCGACGAGGACGAGTGCCCGCTGTCGTACAACCCGAACCTGATGGCGCTGCTCTGGGAGGCGCTCGCCACGCGCGAGGTGAAGCTCCTGCATCATTCGATGCGCAAGCGGTTCGCCATCGCCCCGGGCTGCGCCTGGGTCGACTACGTGCGCTGTCACGACGACATCGGCTGGGCCTTCTCGGACGAGGACGCCCGGGAGATTGGGATCGACCCGGTGGGGCACCGCCGCTTTCTCACGGACTTCTACACGGGGCGGTTCCCGGGCAGCTTCGCCCGCGGCCTGCCGTTCCAGGAGGATCCGGCCACCGGGGACGCCCGGGTCTCGGGCACGGCCGCCTCCCTGTGCGGCCTGGAGAAGGCCGAGGCGGAGGGCGACGAGACCGAGCGCGAGCTCGCCGTCCGCCGGCTGGCCCTGCTCCACGGCATCCTCTTCACCATCGGCGGCGTTCCCCTGCTCTACCTGGGCGACGAGATCGGGACGCTCAACGACTACTCGTTCCAGGACGTCGTGGACACGGCGGGCGACAGTCGCTGGCTCCACCGGCCGGCCTTCGACTGGGATCGGGCCGCGCGCCGGAAGGACCCGCAGACGATCCCGGGTCGGATCTACCCGGACCTGCTGCGCCTGGTTCAGGTTCGCCAGCACAACCTGGCCCTGTCGCGCTCGGAGACCGAGTTCGTCGAGAGCGGCAACCCCCACGTCTTCGCCTTCTTCCGGCAGAACGAGGGCCAGAGCGCCCTGGTGGTGGCGAACTTCAGCGAGCGCCCGCAGAGGGTCGAGGCCCGGCGCCTGCGCCGTCTCGGCCTGCGCCGCACCTTCACCGACGTCCTGGCCGGCAGCACCGTGGTGGCCACCGACGAGCTGACACTGGAGCCCTACCAGCTGATGGTGCTGGTGGGGATCCGCTAGTGCCCCGTGCGGCAGGAGGTTGCCCTACCGCGGAAGCGGTGCCGCCGGCCCGGAGCCGTCCGGATCCTCGGCCCGTAGACCCACTACGCACCTCGAATCCGAACGAAGCCGGCCTCGCCGCTCCACTCCCACGCCTACGGCCACTCCCGCCGTGCAGGCTCCTTGGGATCGGACTTAACATGCTGGTATTTCAATATCTGGGTATCTCCAGGGCCACTGTCGCTTCCCGGATCGGAAGAACGCACCGCTGGCCTACTCCTTACGGAGTGACGGGAGTTCCTTCCTCCCGCGCCGAGTTCCTCCATGGTCCGAATCGCTCCAGGACGAGGTGTCGCGCGGGTCCTGTGGACCGGACTCGCGACGGTCTGTCTCCTGCTCGGGTCAGACTGCGGATCTCCTCAGGGTGCCCGGCAGGCTGATCAGGCCGATCGCCCGCCCCACATCGTCGTCTATCTGGCGGACACGCTGCGGGCCGATCACCTCGGGCTCTACGGCCACTCCCGTCCGACCTCGCCGCGGCTCGACGCCCTGGGTGAGGAGGCCGTCGTCTTCGAGCGGGCCTACGCGCCGAGCTCCTGGACCAAGGCGTCGACCGCCTCGCTCCTGACCGGTCTCGATCCGCTCGCTCACGGCGCTGTCTCCCGCCGCCACCGTGTCCCGTCGCGCACCGTCCTCGTCGCGGAGGCCCTGAGCGAGCGCGGATACCGGACCGGCGCCGTGGTCACCAATCCCCACGTCGTCGCCCGTTTCGGCTTCGACCAGGGGTTCGACGCCTTCCGTGACCTGGGGAAGCTGGGCATCCGCCCCAGGGAGCTGCGCTCCGATCGGGTCCATCGGGAGCTGGTCGACCTCCTGCCGCGCCGTGGCGGACCGCCCGTCTTCCTCTACGTCCACACGATCGATCCCCACGCACCCAACAACCCGCCCGCGCCCTACGACCGGCTGTTCACCGACGATCCTCAGCCGTGACGCAGCGACGGCGGGCAGGCGGAACCGCCGATGACCACCCTCTCCAGGCGGCCGAGGCCCTTGCCGGAGCGCTCCAGGTGGTCGACGAGGCCCAGCCAGACGGTGGGTACGCCGGCGGCGAAGGTGACGCCCTCCTCCTCGATCAGCGCCTGCAGGGTCCCGGGATCGCCCAGGTACGGGCCGGGGAGCACGAGCTTGGCGCCCACCATCGGCGCGCTGTAGGGCAGACCCCAGGCGTTGACGTGGAACATCGGGGCGACCGGCAGCGCGACGTCGCGCGCTCCCAGGCCCATGGCGTCGGGCAGGGCGGCGGCGTAGGTGTGGAGCACGGTCGACCGGTGGCTGTACAGGACCCCCTTGGGATGACCGGTGGTGCCGGAGGTGTAGCAGAGCGAGCTGGCCGTCCGCTCGTCGAGCGTGGGCCAGTCGTACCCGTCGCCCTCGGCGGCCAGGAGGGTCTCGTAGCAGGCCAGCCCGGGCAGCGTCGAGTCGGTCGGCATCTCCGACTCCGCGGCCAGAAGGACGAAGCCGGCGACGGAGTCGAGCCGGTCCGCCAGCCGCTCGACGAGGGGCAGGAAGGCCGGGTCGAGGAAGAGCACGCGGTCCTCGGCGTGGCGCGCGATGTAGGCGATCTCGTCGTCGAAGAGCCGCGGGTTGATGGTGTGGCAGACTCGGCCGGAGCACGAGACGGCGTAGACGATCTCGAGGTGGCGGTGGTCGCTGAAGGCCAGGGTCGCCACGCGATCTCCGCGCTCGACACCCAGCCGGTCGAGGGCGTTGGCCAGCCGACGGGCGCGGCGAAACGCGTCGGCGTAGGAGATGCGGTGGCGCAGCCCGGTCGCGGTGGCCGAGACGACCTCGCGCTCGCCGTGCTCGCGCTCCGCATGACGCAGGATGGCGCTGATGAGCAGCGGGGTGTCCATCATCAGTCCGAGCATGTTGAGCCCTCCGGGCGGGTGTCTCCGGTGTTGCGGCGAGAGCCGAGTCTACGTTCCTCCAGGGTGGATCGACCGCCGGGACGAGGGCGCTCCGGCGACGGTTCGCCCCGGGCCCGATTTGTCGTCGGGAAGCGGTGGGTCCGGGCGGGCCGCGTCGTGGCGCGGGAGGATGCGGGAGAGGGAGGATCGCATCGGGGCATCGACTCCCGGCGACTCCCGCGCGCCCCCGCGATCAGGCCTCTTGCTCCTCCGGGGGCCGGATCCGCCGGAAGGCGGCGAAGAGGGCCAGGTCGTAGACGATCTTCATGGTGGCGCCGATCACCAACGGCGCGCCGAGGGAGAGGTGCTGCATCGCGAGGCCCGCCAGGACCGGCCCGACCGCCCAGCCCACGAGGCGGACCAGGTTGGTGATCCCCGACGCGGCGGTCCGGTCCCCCGGCTCGACGACCGCCATGACGTAGGAGACGCGGGTCGGTACGTCCATCTCGACCAGGCACTCCCGGAGGAGGAAGAGGAGCGCCCGCACCGGGAACGACTCCACGGTCGCCACCGCCACCAGCAGCAGGCTGGACGGGATGTGGGTGAAGACCATCGTGTTGACCAGCCCGAAACGGCGCGCCAGCCACGCCGCGCCGAAGTTGGAGACCAGGTTGGCCAACCGCGCGGCGAAGAACAGTCCGGCCACGGTGGTGGCCGAGACGCCGAAGCGCTCGAAGAAGAAGTACGAGAGCAGGGTGGTGACCAGGAACCCGCCGCCCAGCGAGTCCAGCGAGAAGAGCAGCGAGAGGCGGGTGACGATCCGGCGTCCCTGGGGGGAGAGTCTCCGTGCGGCGCGGGGCACCACCGGCTCGACCGCGGGCGAGAGGCTCAGGTAGAGCGGGACGGTCGCCAGCATGAGCAGGGGGTACACGGCCAGCGTCGTGCGGGCCGCGGTGGCGAGGGTGAGCCCGAGCCCAGCAGCCAGCAAGCCCGGCAGCCCGGCGACGAGGCTGCCCAGGGCGTGGCCGGCGTCCTGCAGGGCCGAGTACCACGCGAAGGCGAAGGTCCGGCGTTCGGGCGGGACCGTGGCCGGCAGGGTCGCCTGCTCGAGGATGACCGCTCCGCCGCGGTCCCGGCCCATGGCGTTGAGCATGCCCAGGCCCGCCAGCACGACGAGGGGGCCGGTCGACTCCGGCACCAGGAAGGCGCCGCCCGCCGCCGCGGCGAGCACGCTCAGACCCACCAGGGTCCGCCGCCGCCCCCAGCGATCGGCCCGCAGGGTCACCGCGAAGGCCGCCAGGGCGGCTCCGGCAAGCCCCGCCGTCGAGACGGCTCCGATCGCGCCGGCGTCCAGCCCGATCTCGGCCAGGTAGATCCCGGTCAGGACCCCGACGGTCGAGGTCCCGACCGCGCGCAGGGTGGTGGCGGCCAGGAGGCCGCGTCGATCGGCGGTCACGGGCGCGCCTCGCCTCGAAGCGTCCGGAGGGTAGGCCTCCCGTCGTTCGTTTCGGCTCGGCGGATTCTCTCCTGCGGCTGCCACCGGCTGTCGGCGGCGATCGCGTCGTGGACCCGGCAGTTGTCCTCGTCGTTGCGCACCTCGAGGCCGAGGTGGGTGCGCGCGTCGGGCGGAGCGGTCCAGGAGGTGAAGTGAAGCGGCTCCATCAGCCCGTCCGGGGAAGGCGAACTCGCCGCCCGCAGCCGCGCGACCCAGGTCGACCAGGCCCCGACGGTCGGCGAGGTCGCGGGTCTACGAAGTGCCCCGGGCCGGGACCTCACTCGGCCACGCGGGCGGCCGCGGAGCGCCGCATGGCGCCAGCGAGGGTCAGGGCACCGACCTCGGGTGAGGGGTGGCGGTCGAAGTGTGCCTGCACCTCGGGGCCGCGCAGGCTCGCGCCCCCGTGACGCACGGCCAGGTGGACCAGCTCGATCCTGGCCGCGTCCGTGCGGACCTTCAAGGTTCGAGCGACTCCGAGAGCGGCGCAGACATCGTCCCGGACGGCCGCGAACGGCCTGTCGGTCGGGAACTGCTGCGCGTACCAGCGCGCGTACCGGTCGTCCAGGAGTCCCTGGAGCACCTCCCACTGGGGGCCGCGGATGGTCAGCACCTGGATACCGGCCTCACTCGTTCACCGAGCCTTCGGTGTCGGAGCCGTCCTTCTCGCCGGTCCCCGCCTCCTCCGGAGGCAACTGGACGAGCTCGTCGAGCGCCCCCCGAAGCTCACCCAGGTCCAGCGCCGCGATCTCGACGGTCTCCGTCCCTTCGTCGTCGGCGTCCATGACGATCGGCCCGAGAAAGGCGGCGAGCTCGACCCTGGCGTAGAGCCGCCAGAGCCGCTCGATGTGGTCGCTGAAGCTGCCGGCAACATCGAAGCCCCAGCTCTCCTGCCAGACGTGTCGGCTGAAGAACTTCGGGGGCGAGACCCCAAGGGACCACTCTTGCTCGACGTACTCGCGAAGCTCACCCCACGCGGCCTCCTTGGCGTTCGAAAGCTCCCACTCCAGGCTGTCGTAGATCTCGACCAGCTCCTCATGTCCGGTGAAGTAGCCCTCCAGCCTGTCGTCCCGAACGCTCGCGTCGATCGCCCACCCGATCTGTCGGATCTTGGCGTCGAAGAGGGAGACGAGGGCGCGGCACTGGCTACCCGACGTGGGTGCTCGCAGGGATCGGATCTCGACGGTCTCCGTGTACTCCGAGTACGGCAGGACGCCGAGCGCGTGGTCGGTCTCCGTGTTGAGATGGCAGAGGTTGAGGGCGTGCCACTTCCTCCGCTCTCCGCTCGGGACCCGGAGAAGGCTCTTGCGGTCCTGGAACTCCTTGTGAAAGTCGAGCGCGACGTCCGTGCCCCCTTCGCCCGAGCTCTTCCACTCCTGGTAGTCCCACAGGGAAGCGAACAGCAGGGGCGGCGCGGCGGAGACGAGGTTGCGGCAGAAGGTCCCGCAGGCGAAGGTCGTGAACGTCACGAAGGTGCGCAGGAAGTGCCTCATGAGGCTGGGGTCCACCAGCGCGGGCCGGACCCCGACGTGGAGGTGCATCGACCCGTGCGCCTGCTCGGGGTCGGGAAGCGGTCGCAGCCCCGCCTCGGCGGCGCTGTCGAAGACCAGCTCCTGCAGGACGTCGCGGATCTCGTCGAACTCCCAGGCCCGCAGGGGCGAGCAGCGGACCTCGATGGCCCCGAGGTCGCGTGTGATGTCGAAGGTCCAGCCCCGTCCTCCGAAGAGGTCGGGCAGGTGCACCAGGTAGTACTGGTCCTCGGGCTCGAGTGGGTGTAGGGCGCCGCCGTGCGCTTCCAGCCTCCCTTCCAGGATCTTCCTCCAGGCCTCCGCGGCCTGCTCGATCCGCCCTTCCTCTTCCGAGTAGTAGTCGTCGCCGAAGTCCCGCTCCCAACTGTTGTACTCATCTTCGGGAATCGAGAGGATCTTCTCGTTGGTGAGCTCCAGCTCGAAGCCGAAGGTCGGCGAGTCGTCGTCGACGACCAGCCAGCAGGTCTCCCCGTGGGATCCCACCAGCTCGACCCGGTACGGCGCGTGCTCCTTGCGCAGGACGACCTGCCCGTCGTAGTCCATCTCGTCGTCGGCCGCCGGCCCCTCGGCCAAGAGGACGTTGTAGGTCGAAGCTCCTTCGAGAGGGGTGCTCAGCACACCTTCGGCCTCCCAGACCGGAACGAAGCGGAGGACGCAGTCGGCGGTCTCCCCCAACGTCACCAGGATGGAGTGGTAGCGCATGCGCTCGGGCGTGTGCAGGGGCAGGTGCACTCTCAGCTCGTCTCCGAGACGGACCTCGCGCGGCTCGGTAACGCCTTTCCTGCCTCCGATTGACAGGCCGACCTCCAGCACTCCATCGGCGGTGGGGGCGGGCTCGCAGACGACGGACGCCTCCACCGGGGGTGGCGTCGCGATCTCCACCGCGGGGATCGGACGGTAGGGATGAAGGCTCTCGAAAGAAGGTGGCCCTTGATACTCGAGAGGAGTTTCCATTCGACGATCCGACGCGACAAGCGAGCGGCTCTCGCTGGGGGATCGCTCGCCGAGCCAGCGATCCCGGGTCGTGCCGCGCGGGGCAGACGGCCGGCTGCCGGGATGCTACGGGAGGCCCGGGCTCCGGTCAACTCGCGCCCCCCACCTCTGTCGCGCCCCCCACCTCCAGCCTTCGAGGCTGGAGGGTACGAGCTCGATGGCGAAGCTCCCCGAGCCTCAGCTCAACGGCCCGCCAGCGCTGCTCCGAAGAGGTCGCCCGGCTCGGCGAGCCCCTGGAGGAGCCAGTTCTGGTCGATCGTCACCGGGGGATTGCCCCCTACCCCTCCGACGAGGGCCGGCCCGTAGAGGATGCTGACGGCGCCGGCGTCGTTCGCGGGGCCGACTTCGCGCCACCCGCCAGGGTCAGGTCCCAAAGGGCCGGTGCACCGAGGGGGTGAATCACGACCACGACTCCGGCGTCCGGCACTCCCGCCTGGTCGTACAGCGGGGCTCCGATGACCAGATCGTCGCGGCCATCCCCGTCGAGGTCGCCGCTCGCGGTGGCGAAGCCGAAGAGCGCTCCGGCCTGGGCGACGCCCGGGACGAAGGCCAGGTTCTGGCCGTCGGAGCCGTTGGAACATGGGTTCCTTCCTTTCGGTCGCACCTCAGAGGAGGCGGTGGGTCGTCGCCGGCCGCTCCGCGTCGGCCCAGCGGGTACTCGACTCTGTAGCTGCGCTTCCGTCCGGACGGGTTGAGTCGGCAGGCTTTCGGCGCCGAGCCGGTGGATCGGGTCGGGCTCGACGACGCGGCGGGCGCTGAACGCGGTGGCGTGTCGAATATCATGGCCCGATCGTGCCTTGCATCGAGCTCCTGCGCAGCCTGAGGCCCCGCGGCTACGAGGTGGCCGCCTGGAGCGGCCTGGTCTCGGCGGTGGTCTTCCTGCGCGCCCACGGTCTGCGGATCGACGGCAACACCGTGAGCTACACGATGCGGCCGCTGGTCCCCGTGGTGCTCCAGACGATGGCGGCGGGGGCGGTGCTGCACGCCCTCTGGCGTCTGCTGGTGGATCGAAGCCCTGCGGGGCACGGGGCTGCTCGGCCTGCTCGACCTCTGGTACGCGACCTGGCTCGCCACCGTGGTGTACGGCTTCGGCTTCTTCGCCACCCACTCCGACCGCCGCGCCCGCTCCCGCTTCGTGCTGAGCGCCACGTTGACCTGGATCCTCGGCGCCTTCCCGATCCTGGAGTACGACCACTTCACCGATCGCGGCTTCTTCGGCTGCGCCGTGACGGGGGGCTACCGCTACCGGGGGACCGCCGTGCCGCGCCTCGAGGGGCTGTACGTGTTCGGCGACTTGTGCACCGGGAAGATCTTCGGAGGGGCCGAGGTCGGCGGGGCCTGGCAAGCGAGGCTCCTCCTCGATGCGGCGCTCTTCCTCTCGACCTTCGGTGAGGACGAGGAGGGTGAGCTCTACCTCGGGGCCGGAGGTGTGGGGCCCGGAGCGGTCTACCGGATCGTCAACCCCTGATCGTCAACCCGGGGTGACGGGGCGCAGCGCCGGGCGCTTGGCGTGCCGGCCGTCACCCGAGGAGCGTCCGAGGAGGTGCCGGCCCACCCAGGGAAGCAGGTAACGGCCCAGCCACCGGAGCTCCCGGCCGAGGCGCTGCGCGGGGCTCGCCGGCGGCTCGGCCGGCAGGGATCGCGACCAGGAGTCGTCGGTTCCCGGCAGCCCCAAGGCGTCCGCCAGTGCCGCCGCGATCCGCGCGTGACCGCGCTCGTTCGCGTGTAGGCGGTCCTCGTTCCAGAGTCGGGGATCGGAGGCGACGGGATGGGCCGCGAAGTCCACCAGCCGGGCCCCGGTCCGGTCCGAGGCCGCGCGCAGCGCTTCGTTGAGGGCCCGGACGCGGCCCGTCACGAGACGGCCCATGGGCATGACCGGCGTCAGGTCCGGCAGCGTGAAGCCGAGGACGACCGCCCCCGCCTCCCGGAGGCGGGTCTGCATCTCCGCCACGTCGCGGCCCAACTCGTCGGGGTCGAACCGCCGCCGCAGGAGGTCGTTGGTCCCGGTGAAGAGCGTGACGAGGTCGGGTCGGAGAGCGAGCGCCGGCTCCAGTTGATGGTCCAGGATCTCGCGGGTTCGTCGCCCGCGGACGCCGAGGTTCGCGTACTGCAGACCTCCCTGGGTCCGGGCCAGACGCTCCGCCAGGCGGTCGGCCCAGCCGCGATAGCCGCCGTGGCCGTCCGGGTCCTCGAGACCCTCGGTGGAGCTGTCGCCGATGGCGACGTAGCGGTCGAAGTGTCGGCGCGGCAGATTCGGCATGGTCGGCATGCTACTTCGGCCTCCCGCTGTTCGCTTGACACGCGACCCCTCCGAGGGGAGCATCGACAGCCATGAAGCGCTCTCCAGAGACCCCCGTCGCGGACCGCTCCGAGCCCGCCTCCCTCGTCGGTGTGGGCGCCTTCACCGTCGCCTACCTCCTCGCCTCCGTGGCCGGCGCCTTCGTCCGCGGCAATCGCGAGTTCGTCTTCTACATTGCCGTGATGGTCGTGCTCGTGGCGGTCGTCTGGCTCGTCCATCGAGCCGTCGGCCTCAGTCGGGGGGCGCTGTGGGCGCTCTCCCTCTGGGGCCTCGCCCACATGGCGGGTGGCCTGGTTCGTGTGCCGGAGGGTTGGCCGACGCTGGGCTCCTCGGTTCTGTACAACCTGTGGCTCGTGCCCGGCAGGCTGAAGTACGACCAGGTGGTGCACGCCTTCGGATTCGGCGTGACGACGTGGGTCTGCTGGCAGGCTCTCGTCTCCGCCTTCGCGGGTCGCGGAGTGCGGGTGAGGCCGACCGCCGGCCTCATGGTGCTCGTGGCCGCCGCCGGGTTGGGATTCGGGGCCCTCAACGAGATCGTGGAGTTCGCCGCGACGCTGCTGGTTCCCGAGACCAACGTCGGGGGCTACGAGAACACCGGGTGGGACCTGATGGCGAACCTGGTGGGTGTGGTGATCGTGGCGACCGTCCTCCGGGTCACCGGCGGCGGAGCCCGGTCGAGATCGACCTGAGGAGATCCGACCCCTCCCAGCGTCCCGAGAGTTGTTGGTCGGCTCCTCGCCTTCGGCCGGGACCGTCCTGGGGTCCTCGCCGGCGCTCTCCGAGCGGCTTCGGCTCGCGAACGGCCCGACGGGCTCTTCCTCCCCTGCGGCGAGGACCCCGATCCTCCCGGCGCGTCGGCCGCGTCTCGTCATGACGGGGTAAGCTGCGAGGCTCACGACCCGAGGAGAGAGCCCATGAGACGCCCCGTCATCCACGGCATCGCCGTGCTTCTGCTGGCCTTCGCCGTTCACGCTCAGGAGCCCGAGTTGGCGCCGGCAGCGGCCGAGACCCCCGAAGCGAAGAGCTCGGTCACCCCCCACGAGGTGGCGATCGGGGGAGAGACCGTCAAATACGAGGCCACGGCCGGCTGGCTCATCGTGAACGACGGGAAGGAGAAACCGGCGGCCCGCTTCGGCTACACGGCCTACATCCGGCAGGGCGCCGGCGAGGCCGCCGAGCGGCCCGTGACCTTCGCCTACAACGGCGGGCCGGGCTCGTCGTCGATCTGGCTTCACATGGGCGTCCTCGGCCCGCGCCGCGTCGTCGTGGCCGATGCGGAGTTCACCCTGCCGCCGCCCTACGAGGTCGTGGACAACGCCAACAGCATCCTCGACGTCACCGACCTGGTGATGATCGACCCGGTCGGCACCGGCTACAGCCGGCCGCTCGACGAGTCGAAGGGTGGGGAGTTCTGGGGTGTCGACCAGGACATCGACTCGGTGTCGCGGTTCATCAAGGCCTGGGTCGCCGAGAACGGCCGCTGGTCGTCGCCCAAGATCCTCCTGGGCGAGAGCTACGGCGGGATGCGCTCTGCGGGTGTCGCCTGGGAGCTTCTCTCGACCCACGGCATGGCCTTGAATGGCGTCGTCCTGGTGTCGCCGTTCCTCTCTTTCGTCGACGGCTTCGACGGCCTCGGGGTCGATCTGCCGCACGTCCTCTTCCTGCCGACGCTAGCCGCCACCGCCTGGTACCACGAGGCCCTCGACGAGCGGCCCGACGATCTCGTCGCCTTCATCGACGAGGTGAAGCGGTTCGCCTACGACGAGTACGCCCCGGCACTGCTCAGAGGGACGAGCCTGGGCGAAGAGGAGCGGGCCGCCGTCGTGGCGGGTCTCGCCCGTCGGACGGGGGTCTCGGAGACCTACTGGGATCGAGCCGATCTGCGGGTGACCCACACCCAGTTCGTGCAGGAACTCCTGCGGGACCGGGAGCAGACCGCCGGGCGGATCGACTCCCGATTCGCGGGCCCCAGCTTCAATCTGCTCGGCGAGTTCATGGACTACGACCCGTTCAACGCGGCGGTCGGCCCCGCCTTCACCTCCGCCTTTCTGGATTACTACCACCGTGAGCTCGAGTTCGGCCGGGACCTGGAGTACCACGTCTCCGGCGGGGTGTTCGGCCAGTGGGACTGGAGCCACGCGCCGCCGGGTGGCGGGGCCTTCGGCACCTTCCAGCTGCCGTTCCCCAACACCGCTCGCGACCTCGCCCGGGCCATGGGGCAGAGTCCCGGCATGAAGGTCCTCGTGCAGCAGGGGCACTTCGATCTGGCGACCCCCCAGGCGGCCACGGAGTACGCTGTCGACCACATGGACCTGCAGCCGGCCCAGCGGGCGAACATCACGATCGAGTACTACGACGCGGGCCACATGATGTACCTCCACCCGCCGTCGTTGGTGAAGTACAAGGACGACCTGGCGCGGTTCATCGTGGAGGCGACCGGCCGGTAGGAGACGAGCTCCGTTCCCGCCCTTCGGGTAGGAGTGGAATATTGGCAGGTACGGCCGGTGAAGTTCCCCTCGCCGGGAACCCACGTCGCGGTTGCCCTCCCGGTGGCTCCCTGGAGGAGGGCACCTTCCTCGACTCCCAGGTGGATCTGGAGGAGGGGGGCGACACGGTGATGTCGGCCATCCACTTCCGGCCGGGTCCGCTGGTGGGCTTCGCGACGATGCTCCCGCCCCGCTTCACCCCCAACCTGAGGCTGCTAGCTCCCTTCGAGCGACCGCCGCAGCTCGCGGGTCGCCGCGAGCAGCTCAGCGGCCCCCGCGATCCAGGCATCGCCGGGATCCGCTTCGTCCTCGCTGGGCGCGTCGTCGGGATCACCCAGCCCCGAGCCCTTGAGTCGTCGCAGGCGCTCGAGGATCAGCTCGCGGATCGTCTCCGCGTCGTCCAGCCCGCGGAGAAGGCCCAGATGGGGGTCGCTTCGGAGCTTGTCGCCCTTGCCGTGACGCCCCGTGGTTCCGCCGCCCGCGGTTCGGACCTCCAGGTCGGAGATCCCGAGGAGCTGCTGCAGGGGCCCGCGCCGGATCGAGACGTTCTGGACGTTCGCGAAGCCGAGGGTCTGTTCGTGGACGGTGAGGATCCCCTCGCGAATCCGCAGGCTCCGGTCCGTCACGATGTACCAGCGGTACCGGTAGTCGAGGCTGACCAGCAGCAGGGTGAAGGGGACCTGGGCGACGAAACCCATGACGCCCAGGGTCTCGGCTATGTCCAGCAGCCACCGGAAGGGGTAGTCCGGGACGTGACCGATGGCGATCAGGCTGGCGACCAGGCCGACGGCGCCCCCGATCTGCCGGACGCCCCAGCGGAGCAGGAGGAGCCGATAGAAGGGTGGCGCGGCTCGGAACACCCGGGCCGTGCCTTCGGAGCCCGGGGGCGGCTCGGGCGGCCCGGGTACGGCGAGAAGGCGTCCGACGGCGTGCAGGACCCGGCTCACGACGTCTTCGGGGACCCGGTGTCTCCCGCCTCCAGCAGCTCGCGGATCCGCCGGATCTCTCCGGCCGCCTCGCGGAGGATCCGGACCGCCTCCCCGGCGCTCGCCTCCGGCGGTGCCCCAGGGAGCGACTTCCCCGAGCTGTCCGGGTCCTGCATCCCGCGCATCCGGGCGTAGAGGAAGTCGCGGACGACCTCGACCTCGAGGATTCCTTCCAGAGTCATCTCCGCCGTGGAGCTGCCGCTGGCCGTCTGGATCTCGAGGCGCGCGAGGCCGAGTTGGCGCTCGACGACGTTGCGGGTCAGGTGGATATCCTGGATGCGCGCGTAGGTGAGGTGGATCTCGCGCCGGAACAGGACGCCCCAGCTCATGGAGATCCCCTCGTCGTCGAACCGGTAGCGCAGCGACCGGTAGCGGAAGCGGAGGTAGGCGAGCAGGAACGGGAAGCCCGGTCCCGCGAGGAGTGCTCGGAGGACGTAGTACGTCCAGAGCTTCGGGTCGGGCCGCTCGATGGCGTAGATCGATCTCGCCGGGGAGGGCGGGGGCTCGCGTCCCTCCCCGAACATGGGCTCTTCTTGCATCGGGTCATGCTAGCTTGAAGTTTCGACCGCGGGTCGTGGGCCGGCATGGAGTGGCCGGCGACACGACCCGCCGAGCCATTCCCGGTCCGGAGCCTTCCCCGATCCCTTCGTCGTCCACCCGATGAGTCGAGGCCGAACCCACGGGAGCCCGTCGCACCGGGCCGTGCGCGGCCCGGTCGCCGTCCTGCTGGTCGGAGGCGCCCTCCTGGGGGTCTCCTGCGCGCCGCCGCGAGCGCCCTCCGGGGAGGAGCCGCCTCCTCACGTGGTCGTCTACCTGGTGGATACGCTGAGGGCGGATCGCCTGGGGCTCTATGGCTACGATCGTCCGACCTCGCCGCGCCTCGACGCGCTGGCGTCGGACGCGGTGGTGTTCGAGCGGGCGTACGCTCCGAGCTCCTGGACCAAGGCTTCGACGGCCTCGCTCCTTTCCGGCCTGGAGCCCGTGGCCCACGGCGCGGTCTCCCGATCCCATCGCGTCGCTCCCGGGATCTCCCTCGCCGCCGAGTACCTGGGCGATCTCGGGTACCGGACCCGCGCCGTCGTCACGAATCCTCACGTGGCGGCCCGTTTCGGTTTCGCCCAGGGCTTCGAGGTGTTCCTGGACCTGACCGAAGACGGGATGCCCATCCGCTACCTGCGCTCGGACCGGGTGCATCGGGAGGTGGAGGAGCTGCTGCCCCTGCGCGGAGAACCACCCGTCTTCCTCTACGTCCACACCATCGATCCGCATGCGCCCAACAACCCGCCCGCTCCCTACGACAAGCTCTTCACGGCCGCGCCGCGACCCTCGTTCCGGGTCGAGCATCTGCCGCAGCTCGGCGCGGCGGAGCTGGCTGCCATCCAGGCCCTCTACGATGCCGAGATCCGGTTCAACGACGAGCAGTTCGGCAGGCTCGTCGACGAGCTCAAACGGCGTCGCATCTACGACGACACGCTCCTGATCTTCGTCAGTGACCACGGCGAGGAGCACATGGACCACGGCCGCGGCGGCCACGGCAAGCAGCTCTTCGAGGAGGTCGTCCGCGTTCCGCTGGTGGTCAAGTTCCCGCACGGCTGGCAGGCGGACGCCCGGGTCGGGTCGGTGAGCTCCCTTCTCGACGTTCTGCCGACGATCCTGGCCGTGGCGGGCGGGGAGGTCCCGCCACGACTCCCCGGGGTGGATCTACGCGGGCTCTCCCAGCCCGAGGCCTCCGTCGCTCGCACTCTGTTCTTCGACCTGGATCTGGAGCAGCAAGGCGGGGAGCGTCACGTCGCGCGCGGCGTCCTGGACGGGCACGGCAAGTATCTCGAGGAGATCCTGCCGCGACGTCGGGAGATGCTGTTCGACCTGCAGCGGGACCCGGGTGAGACGGCGAACCTCGTGGCTGCGTCGCCGGATCGGGCGCTGGCGCTGTCGAGGGCGATCGACGCCCATCGGGCCCGTCATCGGTCGGGTCTCCACCTGGCGCTGGTCGACGGGTTGGACTCCGAGGTCGGGAGCCCGTCCGCCGTCGTCAACCTCCGGCTCTCGACGACGGGGACCTTTGCCGAGGTCATCGAGGTCGGCTTCGAGGAGGGGGACCGGGCGGTGGTCGTCGAGGGCGGCCGGGGCCTGGTGGTCACCGTCCGCCTGGATCGCCCTCTTCGGGAGTCCGGCGACGTGTCGCCCCGGTCGCGGGACGTCGATCGTCTGGTGGTGGCGGTCGAGCCGGCTGACGCGGAGGTGGTGATCGGGAGCGGCCCGCCCCCCCCGGCCGGCGGGCTGCGGGTCGTCCTGGGACCGGGGGAGACCGCGACGCTGCCGCTCGCTCTCTCGGTCGGGATGCCCGGCCTCGCCCTGGATCCGTACGAGGCCCCGCGATGGACCCGCGACCCGTTTCGGTTGGCGGACCCCGCCCTGTTCGTCAGCGCGGTGCCGCCGGCTCCGCCGGCGCCCGCCGAGCTGCCCCCGCTCCTGCGCCAGCAGCTCGAGGCCCTGGGCTACCTCTGAGCCCGGGAGCGTCGAGCCGGGGAACGTCGGGGTCCGGGAACCGGAAGGCCGCGAAACCCTCAGTCGGCTGGCCTGATCAGGCCGCGCAGCGCTGCCACGACCGTCTCGGCGGGTGGCCGGCGGCGGTAGTCCTCGTCCAGGTGGAAGAAGCGCACCGTGCTCGCGCGATCGACGATCACGACCGTCGGGTGGGGCACGACGGGATTCTCCTCGTTGAGGATCCCCCAGCGCCGAACCGCCTCCAGCTCCGGGTCGAGGAGCAGCGGGAAGTCGATCCCCTCCTTCTCGGCGAGCCGCGTCAGACCCTCGGCGTCGTCGGGGCTCACCGCCCAGATCTCGGCGCCGAGCGAACGGACCTCCTCGGCGACACTCTGCAGCTCACCGAGCTGCCGGCGGCAGTGCGGTCACCAGGCGCCGCGGAAGAAGACGACGATGACGTCCTTCTTCCGGCGCAACTCCTGGAGGTCGTGAATCTCGCCCGTGGTCGACGGTAGTGCCAGGGGGGGAGCCGGATCGCCGACGGCGGGTCGGCCGCCCGTGTTTCCGGACGGCTCCGCAACACCGGGCGCCGCCGTCGCGGCCGCCAGACAGACGACGAGCGCCAGGGCCAGGGTCGGGGCGACGGTTGGGACGGTGCGTCTCACAGGTCTTCTTGGCTTCAGAACGCGAAGCTGCCACCCAGCGAGACACCGGTGGCGTCGCCGGAGTTGCGGCCGCCCACCGTGTCGAATCCCTGGAGGACGATCCCCAGGCCGTCGCCGAAGCGGGCGAAGACCTTGGCGCCGACCCGCTGGTACTCGTCCCGGTTGCTGGGGAACGTGAAGCCGGGGTCGCCGATGTCGGTGCCGCCTTCGGCCCGGTAGTCGGCGTAGAAGCCGCTGAACGTCAGCCGCCCCAGGGTGTAGCCGACCTCGGTGAAGAACGGCAGACCGTCGGGGGCCGAGCCGCCGCGGAGGTCGTAGCCGACCTGCTGGGCCAGGTAGAAGCGGCCGCTCTCCAGGTGGTAGACGAAGCGCAGCAGGACGTCGCTGGTGCCGTCTCCCCGGGCGACGGGCGCGTTGGGCTCGTAGTCGGTCATGGGCGTGCAGCCCCCGGCGCTGACGATGAAGTCGTGGCGGGCCCCGGGTCGACGCAGGCTGGCAAAGCGGTACTGTAGCAGCGCCGTTGCGTCCTGCGGCCCGTCGTCGTGAAATCCCGCGGTGCCTTTGCCCTCGACGTCGACGAAGGCGAAGTTGCCCACGACCGAGAGGTCCTCGGTCAGGCCCCAGGTGAGCCACACGGAAGAGCTTCCCGTCTGCACCGCGCCGAGGCCCGGATCCGATACCTTGTCGCCGCCGACCCAGAATCGGTCGTAGCTCTCGCCGGTGTAGGAGAACGCCACCGCTCCTTCTCGCGGCGGCGGGAGGAAGCCGTTGAGGCTCAGGCCCCGCGTAGCCCCCGGCACCAGGAGGCCGATCACGAGGGCGGCGAGCAGGGTGGCTCTCGGTTTGGGTCTCGGACGATTGATCATGGGGCCCCCTGGCGCGGCGACCCATCCGCGCCTGGAGCGGTGGATCGCCGGACGTCTCGTGGAACGAGTGGTTTTCGACGGGCCGTTGTTACCGGAGCGGACATGACGAGGCGCTGACAGCGGGTTCGCCTGCCTCCTCCGGGGGCCGAGACGCGGCTACCTCCCCGTGGCGCTCGGCTCCCGAGCGCCGGGAGCCTCCTCCGGGAGGACCCCGGGCTCGACCGCGCGCCGGGCGAACTCCGCGCTCAGGATGCGCCAGCCGTTCCAGACTCCGCCGTCGAGGTAGAGCTGACCCAGCTTCAGGAAGTCCCGGGGGAGCCAGTGGATGCCGCCGCCCAGGTAGGGGGCGCCGGTGGGGGAGAGCGGGAGATGGTAGCGGTGGATCCCAGGGGGCTCGGCGAAGAGGCGGGCGATCAGTTCCGTCAGAGGCTCGCCGGCGGCCCGGCTGAGGACCTGGCCCAGGAGATGCGGGTTGGCGGAGCAGTACACGGAGCGCTCGCCGGGCTCGAAGGCCATGGGGAGGTCGCGGACGTAGCGATACCAGTCGGCTGCCCGGTCTGGCTCTGCATGCGGTCCTCGTTGCCCGGCGTGTCGCCGTTCGAGTCGTCGCAGTCGAAGCCGGAGACCATGGTCAGCAGGTGCTCCACGGTCATGCGGCGCTTCCGGGAGTCGAGGTCCTCCGGACCGGCGGCTTTTCCGGGCGGCGGCGTCTCGGGAAAGACCCGGGTCTCGGGACCGATCTCCAGTCCCGCTCGCATCGCCGCGCCGACGAGCGTGGTGGTGACGCTCTTGCTGGCCGACCGGGTGTCGGGCGGTGTCTCGCGGTCGAACCCCCGGAAGTACTCCTCGAACACGAGCCGCCCGTGGCGAGCGACGAGGATCGCGTGGATCGCCAGGTCGTGGACGGAGCGCTCGGGTTCCGAGGCGATCTCCACGAGGCGCCGGAGGGGCTGTGTTCCCGCAGCGTCGGTCCGTCGACTCCGGCGCGAGGTGAGTCGGTCCCGGGGTGAGTCGGAGCGGCAAGGTCCGGGCAGGCCCGAAGAGAGGTGAGGTCGAGGTTCCTCCTCGCGGACGAGTGGTGTACAATCGATCCGCCGCTTTTTTCTTCTGGATGTCGAGAATCGCCAAGCTTCGAAGTGCGAGGTCCGGAGTGCTCCACGACGAGACTCGGCGGAGCCGCGGAGTCGAAGTGCCGCAGTTGAAGTGCCAGCCCCGGGAACGAGGCGAGGGTCGACACCGTGGCCGATCGACGCCCGATGGGAGCTGGGAGGTTGTCGGGTCCAGGGCGACGATCGCCTCGGACTCTCGGGCTTCGTTTCGAGCCACGGTGTCGATGGACCCCGCCGGAGCGCCGGCCCCCGGCCCCGAAGGCCGGGAAGGGGAGCCGGGTCGCCCCAGGAGTTCGACGGGTCGAAGGGCGGTTCTTCCTCACCCCGAGACTGGAATCGTGGCTTCGCGGGGAGCTGCTCCGCCCCGGAAGACACCTGGAGATCATGGAGACCTCATGATGGGAGATCACCCCCGGTCGGACGCCCCCTCCTCCTCGGGAGACGATCGGGAGGACGCGACGGACGAGCAGCTCCTGCAGGTCCTCCAGCGTCTGGGTCTCTGCTGTGCTCGCCTGAAGGAGGGGGGCTTCTGCGGGGCGACCGCCACCAGCCGCCCCGAGGGCCTGCTGGTCTGCGATCGACATCGGAGCCCCGACCGCCCCGAGTGAGGCCGTCTCCGGCCTCGGCCTACCCGCACGAGTAGCGGCCGACTACCCGCTGAGGTGGCGATCGGGCGGCGACCCTGCCGATATGCTCCCCGCCAGTGTCAGACCCATCCGAAGGTGTCGAGAGTCGCGAGAGCCAGGGAGGAACTCCTCGCCGGAGCTTCCTCAACTGGCTGCTCGGCGGATCGGTTGGTGCCCTGCTGGGGAGTGTCCTGTATCCCGTCACGCGGTTCATCAGTCCGCCGGATGTGCCGGAGGCCACGACGGATCAGGTCGAGGTCGGCCCGGTGAACGATCCGGAGCTCTTGGACCGCGGCTTCAAGATCGTCCGCTTCGGCTCCGATCCGGTCATCGTCGTGCGGGCCGGTGAGAGCGACTACCGCGCCTTCTCCGCTACCTGCACCCACCTGGACTGCATCGTCGAGTTCCGTCCGGAACGCCAGCTTTTCTGGTGCAACTGCCACAACGGCCAGTTCGACCTCACCGGACGCAACGTCGGGGGTCCTCCGCCCCGGCCGCTGACGCCGTTCACGGTCCATGTCGTCTCCGGCGAGTCGGGCCGCCCGGACACCCTGGTGGTGGAGAGGGCCTGAAGATGGGGCGGCGCTCGGACGGGTTCAGCGACTGGCTCGACGACCGCCTCGGACTCTCGGCAGTTACCTCGCTGGCGCGCAAGAAGACGGTGCCGGTGCACCGCTGGATGCCGCTCTACTTCTTCGGCGGCATGACGCTGTTCTTCTTCCTGGTCCAGGTGATGACCGGCATCCTCCTGATGCTCTACTACCGCCCGTCGGCCGAGCAGGCCTTCGAGTCCGTGGAGTTCATCATGACCACGGTGCCTTTCGGGTGGCTCATCCGGTCGCTTCACTCGTGGTCGGCCAACCTGATGGTCTTCTTCGCCTTCGCCCACCTGGCGACCGTCTTCTTCATGAAGGCCTACCGGCCGCCGCGCGAGCTCACCTGGATCACCGGCTGCCTGCTGCTGTTCCTCTCCCTCGCCTTCGGCTTCTCCGGCTACCTCCTCCCCTGGAACCAGCTCGCCTTCTTCGCCACCAAGGTGGGGACGGACATCGCCGGGGCGATACCGGTCATCGGGGAGTGGTCGGTGCGCTTCCTGCGCGGCGGCGACCGGGTCACCGGCGGCACCCTGTCGCGGTTCTACGGCTGGCACGTCGCGATCCTGCCGGCGTTCACCTTCCTCCTCCTCTGCCTGCACCTGCTGCTCGTGCAGATGAAGGGCATCAGCCTGCCGCCCAGCGAGGAGCGGAAACCCCGACGCGAGATGCGGTTCCTGCCGCACTTCGCGTTGCGCGAGATGGTCGGGTGGGTTCTCGCCCTCGGGGTTCTCGCGGCTCTCGCGGCGCTCTTCCCCTGGGAGCTCGGGGAGAAGGCGAACCCGTTCGCGCCCGCGTTCAAGGACATCCGGCCCGAGTGGTACTTCATGTTCATGTTCGAGACCCTGAAGCTGGTCCCGGGTGGCGAGGTGCTGGGGATCGAGTACGAGGCCTTTCCGATCCTGCTGTTCGGGTTCGCGGGTCTGCTGTTGGTCCTGGTGCCGTTCCTCGACCGCCGGGCGGTCCGGGAGGGTCGCAGTCCGGGATTCACGGCGGTGGGCGTGTTGGCCATGATCTACATCGTCGCGATGACGGCCTGGGGCTATCGCTCGCTGGCGCCTCTCTGGGTCGTCGTCGGCACGGTGGCACTCGTGGGCGTGTTGATGGTCACCACCCGCACCGACGGGGGGGGGCGATGAGGAGGATCGGGTTGACCCTCGTCCTGCTCGCGGTGGCCGGGAGCCTGGGTGCGCAGGAGCTGGCGGAGACCTCCTGCACCCTCTGTCACGGCAATCCCGAGTGGTTCGACGCGGACGGTCCGGCTCTGATGGAGAGCCTGGCGCAGGACGTCCACATCGGGGTGGGACTCTCCTGCCACGACTGCCACGGTGGCAACCCGGACCCGGCCCTGGCGGAGGACCTCGACTCCGCCATGTCCGAGTCGTGGGCCGAGAACCCCTACCGGGGGGCGCCGACGGCGGTGGAGGTCCCGGGCTTCTGCGGTGGTTGTCACTCGGATCCGAGCTTCATGCGCGGATACCGTCCCGACCTCCGCGTGGATCAGGAGCAGGAGTACAGGACCAGCCGGCACGGCTTGGCGCTGGCCCGGGGCGACACCGCGGTCGCGACCTGCATCGACTGCCACGGAGTCCACGGCATTCGTAGCGTCGCCGACACGGAGGCCGGCGTCTACCCGACCCGTGTCGCGGAGACCTGCAACACCTGCCACGGCGACCCGGATCTCATGGCGGGCCGCACCACCGACGACGGTCGCCCGTTCCCCGTGGACCCGTACGCCCGCTGGCGGCGCAGCGTGCATGCCGCGTCGTTGTTGGACCGGGGAGACCTTTCGGCGCCGACCTGCAACGACTGCCACGGCAACCACGGCGCCTCGCCGCCGGGTGTGGAGAGCATCGCCTTCGTCTGTGGTCAGTGCCACGGGCGGGAGGCCGAGCTCTTCCGCAAGAGCGCCAAGCACGACGATCTCCAGCTCCATGGCGAGTACGTGGCCGAAGCCGGCGAGCTCGGTTGCGCCGCGTGTCACGAGGAACCGGAGCCGCAGGCGAGCTTCCTGCGGGTGCACGCTTTCAGCGAGTGCGCCTCGTGCCACGGCAATCACGCTGTCGTCAGGCCCACCCTCGCCATGCTCTCTCCCCTCCCGGAGATCCCGTGCTCCTTCTGCCACGGCGAGGTCAGCCTGGGGGTCGGGGACGCGGAGGAGCCGAAGGGATCCCGCGAGCATTTCGAGGAGACCCGCGACCGACTGGTGGCGGAGGCCGCCGTGCTGGGTCTGGAGGGCGCCGACCGCTTCGACTGGCTGGTCGACCAGGCCTGGTCGCTGCCGGCGCACAGCGCGCGCGGCCGCGCCAGCTCGACGTCCGGGCCGAGTGAGGAGTTCAGCACCCTGTTCGAGAAGTTCCGGATCGGCAAGACCCGGTTCACCTACGAGGACGCCGAAGGCTCCACGGTCTCGGAGAGCGTGGTCCGCTGTGCCGACTGTCATGCCGAAGAGCCGGTCCTCGCCGAGGAGGCCCAGGGGCTGAACGCCTCAGCGGTCTTCCTCGGGCGGAGCCGCGAGCTCATGGTCGCCACGGCGCGAGCGGAGCGAACCCTCCTGGCGGCGCGGCGCGGGGGTGTCGAGACGGGGGAGGCGCTCGAGAGTCTGCAGCGGGCGGTCGACGCCCAGATCGGCCTGGAGGTGCTGGTGCACACCTTCGACCCCCGGGACGACGGTCCCTTCCTGCTCCGCTACGAGGAGGGGATGGAGGATGCGCACTCGGCGCTGGACCGAGGTCACGAGGCGCTGGGCGAGCTCCAGTTCCGTCGCAAGGGCCTCGCGGTCTCGTTGATCTTCATCGCTCTCCTCCTCGTGGCGCTGACCCTCAAGATCCGTCAACTCGGCCCGCCGTCGCAGCCGGTCGGCTGATCCAGGCACAGGCCTGGCCTGCGTCTCGGGTCCGGCGATCGTCGTCCTGTGGGCGGACCCTCGAGCTGCCGCGCTCCGGCCGGCGTGCCGGGATCAACGGCTCCGCGAGGTGGCCGTCGGACGCGAGGCGGGTCGTCGAACCCAGTGGGCAGCCGCCATGATGGCGACGCCCAGGAAGGCCAGCGAGACGAAGAGCGTCAGCGGCCTGCCGGCCGGCAGATCCTCCAGGAGGACCTTGAGCCCAGCCAGCGCGAGGAGCGGATAGGCCAGCCAGGCCGCCTCTTCGAGACGGTCGCGCCGTGAGAGCAGCGCCAGGACCACGGCGGTCGTGGCGAGCACGGCGGTCCGGAGGGAGGCGAGGGCTCCGGCGTCGAACGTCTCGCCACCGCCGGCGACGAGCGGAGCCAGGACCCAGACGAACGAGCCGGCGGCAGCGAGGGCCGTGGCGAGGAGGAGACCCGCCCGGGGCACGAGGGCGAGCCGGCCCCAACTGCGCGAAGTGCGCGCGGTCGGAATGACCAGACAGATGATGCCGGCGACGAGCACGGCGGCCTGGCTCGGGGTGACCGGCGCCCAGGTGGGGGGCTGGGGCCGGACGAGGGCGTCCCAGACCGTTGCGACGAGCCCGGACGTCGCGAGGGCCGCCAACACGTACAGGGCGCTGTGGACGCCGAGAGTGACGCGAGCGAAGAGACCGCTCCACCAGGCGCTGGCGATGGCCAGGACGGCGAAGGCGATGGCGGCGGCGGTGCGCGGGAGGATCAGCAGGCTCCCCGACGCCAGAAGGACGAACCCCAGGGTGGTGTAGAAGAAGAAGTTGCGCCGTCGCTCGAAGCGGACGGTGGGCGCGAAGGCCACGGCGTAGGCAGCGAGGCCCAGTGCGGCTCCGGCGCTTCCCAGGAGCCAGGTTCCCCAGCCGGCGTGGCGACTCACGAGGACCGCGCCGCCGAAGCCCAGGATCAAGGCCAGCAGGGCCTGCACGGCCTCGAGAGCGTCGATCGTGTGCTTCTGCAGCAGGGTTCTCACCCCGAAGATCCCCAGGGTGCCGGCGAAGGCGACGAGGAGCAGAGTCGCGGACTGGAGCGGCGTCCCCTCGAGTCGACCGGTGAGCGAGCCCGCCACGACCAGCGCGAGACCGAGGTCCATCGAACAGGAGGCGACCCATGGGAGGACCCGCCAGTGCCGGTCGTAGGAGACCCAGATCGCGGCGAGGCAGACGACCGCCACCGCAGCCGCCATCGGCACGGGTTGGCGCAGGGCTCGCACGAGCGCGAAGGCGACCATCGTCGCGCCCAGGGTCGCCATCCAGACGGGCGTGCGGAGACCGTGCCTGGCCCCGAGACCGATGCCGAGCATACCGACCACGGCCAGGCCGACGGCGGCACCGAGGGCGCCGACGAGGGAGAACCGGGTCGCCGCCTCCCAGAGGAGGGGGAAGACGATCAGGAGCGAGCTGGCGCAGTGGAAAGAGCCGCTCGTCGCGGCCCCCTTGCGCATCGCCCGGTCGCCTGCCGCGATCCAGGTCAGAGCGTAGGCGAGACCGAGCGCCACGCCCACGGGGTCGGGTAGAGCCCCCAGCTCGGTCACGGCGCGCAGCAGGTAGGCGCCGCCGAAGACGAGGAGGGTCCTTCCCACCAGGGGCACGACGCTCTCGGTGGCTCCCGGCTCGTCGGTCTTGGGGCGGGCCCCGAGGAGACCGCCGAGCCCGAGGTCGAGCTCCGGTTCATCGACCGCCGGCGTCACGCCGAGATCGTCCGCAGCCTCGAGCTGCCGAAGACGCCCGCCGACATCCGACAGCTCCGCGCGGAGCTTGCTCAGCTCCTGCTCCAGATGGTCCAAGCGCCGTTCCACCGTCACCTCCATCTCCCCGGTCCCCGGGGACGGTCGATCCAAGGGATGCATCTCTGATAGCGCATTCGGAGGGCGACCACCACACCCCGTGAGGTGGGGAGGCGGGTCCGGAGGCGCGGCAGTCGGCCTCTCGGTAGCTCCTGGCGAGGTTCGCGTCGCTTCGCCGCGAGGCCCGCGGCTCAGTCCCGGTACCTCGGCGGCCGACCCCAGGGGATGCACTTGCGGGAGCGGCTCGGGAGAGTCTGCTGGCGGGTCGGCATGATTCGGCAAGATAGTCACCTAGCGACTCGAAGTCAAGCCTATTCGGAGATCTTGATTCGTATTCGGTTTGCAACGAGTCGGAAACGTGCTAGGCTGGGCGTCGTCATGGAAAGTTCGAACGACGGTCGCCGTTTCGTGGAGGACCTCCAACGGGGTCTCGAGGAGCTACGCCGCCGGGCCCGCCTCAGTCAGGGCGCTCTCGCGGCGAGGATGGGGGTTTCCCAGTCCACCGTCAGCAAGATGGCCAGGGGCCGCTCGCTGACCGGTGAGAATCTGGGCCTGTGGCTGGGCGCCCTCGACACGGATCTGTTCGGTCTCGCCGGGGCCGTGGCGGGCGGGACCGATCGCCGGCACGATCGCCTCGGCCGGGCCGCCGAGACCCTCGGACGTGGCGCCCCCTGGGAAGCGGTAGGGGGGCGACGGCTCTCGCAAGGCGACTTCGAGGAGCTGCTCCTGCTTCTGAGGACGATGGTCCAGCGGGCGGTGGCCACCGAGTTGCGAGGCTCAAGGGACGCGAGGGGTGAGCGCGGTACCGGCTGAGCCGAGGGACCGGTGCTCCGGGCTCTTCCGATCCGGGAGCTGAAGTCCACCGGAACGCGGCTCTTTCGCTGCACCCCTCCGACGCGGTACTCTCTGTACGCTGCGGCGGTCTACCGCACGGCACCAGCGCCTTCCATCCGTGTCGAACCGGGCTTCGGCCCCTGGACTTGGAGGTGTTGCATGTCGTCCCGTCCCGCCCCCGCCGTCTCGTCGGAAGAGTCCCGCTCACCGCGGACCGTCCCTCCGAGCTCCAATGCGTGCCCCGTCCGTCTGGCGAGCGGGGAGGCCTGCGGTCGCCCCGCCCGCACCTGGGTCGAGGGACAGCCACGGTGCCTCGATCACGATCCGGGGCCGGGCTGCTAGGAGCCTGCGCGGCAGAAGATCACCCTACCGCGGAGGCGGTGTCGCCGGCCCAGATCCGTCCGGATCCTCGGCCCGTAGACCCACTACGCACCTCGAATCCGAACGAATCTGGACTCGCCGCTCCACTCCCACGCCTACGGCCACTCCCACCGCGCAGGCTCCTAGAGCAGCCCGTGGTGAAAGGCGAGACACGCTACGAGCGGCCCTCTTCTCCGGACTCTTCGTTGGGAATCCTCCCCGATTCACCGAATCGAGTGCGGATTCCCGCCTTGATTCCGAAGAAGATTGCGCGCTCTCGCTCGCGCC